>CAYSGF010000022.1:0-2768 GCA_964430275.1 uncultured Gemmatimonadaceae bacterium | reverse complement strand
TGCGCACGTTCTCCCACGGGAAACGGCTCTCGGCGTCGTGCTCGCGGGCGACGGGCGCGATCTCGGCATCCGCGAAATCGCGGACTTCGCGGCGCAGCGCCTCATGCTGATCGGTGAAGTAAGGGCTCATGATACCTGTGGTTTGCGGCGAAACGGACGGAAAAAACTAGGCATGGCGGGGGCATCTGGAAAGGGCGGGCGCCGTGCAGCCGGCCCGGCGGAAGCGCGGCGGGCCGAACGCGAGGCCGGACGATCGGCTGCGAGAGCGCGAAGTTGACGCGGGAGCTCCAGGTCACGATGCCGGACGGCTACTCCCGAAGCACTGCCAGGAAGCGGGCGCCGTACTTCTCCAGCTTCGCCGGCCCGACGCCGGGCACTCCCGACAGTGCACTGGCATCCGCGGGCGCGCGGAGCGCGATCTCGCGCAGCGTACGGTCGTGGAACACGACGTATGCCGGCACCTTGTCCGCGCGCGCGATCTCCGCACGGAGTGCGCGCAGTGTCTCGAAGCGACGGGCGGCGTCGCCGGTGAGCGGCGGCTCGTCCGCGGTCGGCCGCCTGCCGCCGCGCGCGCCCTGCCCCGCCACTGCGCCGCGCACGCCGTCCGCCGCGCCCCGCACCGCCCGCGCGACACCGCCAGCACGCTTCTTCACCCCATCGACGGCACGCGCCTTCGCCCCCTTCTTCGGCGACGCGACGTGGGGCAGGATCCGCTGGTCCGGCGGCAGGCAGTTGTCGCAGCCGTCACAGTGCTCCATGGCGTCGGGGTCGCTGAAGTAGTCGAGCACGTAGCCGCGCCTGCAGCCGTCCGTGTACGCGTACCCCTGCATGCGCTGGAGCCGGCGCTCCTCGCGCCGCCGGCGCTCGGCGAGGCGCCGCCAGTCGATCGGCAGCGGACCGTTCGGCTGCTGCAGGAGCTGCCAGCCCTGCGTGGCCGGCCAGGGCCGCCATTCGACGAAGCCCTCGCGTTGCAGGACGTCGAGCAGGCTCGTCGCGTCCTCACCGTTCGTGCGCAGCAGGGCGCGCGGTACTTCTCTGCCCCGGTACAGCTCGTCACCGCCATAGCGCCACAGCGCGCGCAGCAGGTGCAGCTCCGCGTTTCGACCGGCGCCGCCGATCTCGCGCCGGATCCGCTCGGGTGTCGCGATCAGGCGCAGCCACGGCTGACCGCCACTGCGCCCTGCATTGCGCACGAGCCCGTGCTCGGCCATGAGACGCAAGGACGCCTCGACGTGACGGTCGTTCTTGGCAGAGCGTGCCGCGCGGGCGAGCTCCTTCGGGTCCACGCTCGCCACGCCGTTCGCGTCGGCCTGTCGCACGAGCGCGCGGTACACCTCGTCCACCGTCTCGGGCGGCGGATACGACTGCTCGATCATGAACTCGTGCGTGTAGCGGTCGCGGTAGGCGTGGAGCAGCACGCAGTCGGCCGGCGCGCGGTCGCGGCCAGCGCGCCCCGCCTCCTGGTAGTAGCCCTCGAGGTTGCCCGGCATCGCGTAGTGTACGACGAGTCGCACATTCGGCTTGTCGATGCCCATGCCGAACGCATTCGTCGCGACGACGACGCCGATCTCCTCCGTCATGAACGCGTCCTGCAGCCGCTGCCGCTCGCGGTCGTCCACACCGGCGTGGTAGCCGGCGGCGCGGATGCCCGCGCCGTTCAGCAGGTCCGCGATCGAGTCCACACTGCGGCGCGTCGAGCCGTAGACGATCGCGACGCCGTCGCGCGGCCGCTCGAGCAGCTCGAGCAGCAGGTGATCCTTCTCCGCATCGTTGCGTGCGGCGAGCACGTGCCAGGCGAGGTTCGTGCGGTTGAAGCCGCGCGCGACGATCTCCGGCTCATGCAGCCGCAGCTGATGCACGACGTCGCGGCGTACTTCCGGCGTCGCCGTCGCAGTCAGTGCAATCGTCGGGCAGGAGAGTGCATCGCGCACCGCACCGAGACGCAGGTAGCTGGGGCGAAAATCATAGCCCCACTGGGAGATGCAATGCGCTTCGTCGACCGCGAACAGCCCGATGTCGAGTGACTTCAGCTGCTCGCGGAAGCCGACACTGTCGAAGCGCTCCGGTGCGACGTAGAGCAGCTTGATGTCACCGGTGCGCGCACGCTCCAGTCGCGCGGCAGCCTCGTGGCCCGGAATCGACGAGTTGATGAAGGCCGCCGGGATGCCGGCCGCCTCCAGTCCGTCGACCTGGTCCTTCATCAGCGAGATGAGCGGACTGACGACGAGCGTGAGGCCGGGAAGCACGGTGGCGGGAATCTGGTAGCACAGCGACTTGCCGCCGCCCGTCGGCATGAGCACGAGGGCGTCGCGGCCTTCGAGCACGGCGCCGATCGCGTCCGCCTGGCCGCCGCGGAACTCGTCATAGCCGAAATGGCGCGCGAGCGCGGTGCGGGCGTCGTCGAGTGTCGGGTTATCGGAGGTCTGCATCACGGGAAGAGTAGCGGCAGGGCGCGGGCGGGTCCATGTGCGACGGGGCCGGCTGCTCGACAAATGACACCGGCGGTGTATCGTTCGATGCACAGCGAAGCCGTTCACCCGAACCGTGAGGCCCCCGTGAGCATCCCCAGGCCGATGGTGTCCAGGCGCGCCGCCGCCGCGCTCGCAATCCTCCTTGCAGTCGGGTGCGGCGGCAGCGACGCCCCGGCCGATGCAGCGGAGTCAGCCGACGCGGCTGCGGCCGCGCAGCGGTCCGCTTCCGGCGCGAACGGCGACGCCGATCTCACCGCGGTGTCCGACTACACCCTGACGATGGAAGACGTACGCGCC
>CAYSGF010000021.1:0-20918 GCA_964430275.1 uncultured Gemmatimonadaceae bacterium | reverse complement strand
CGCCTCGCCGCAGGCCGGGCAGGCGAAGGCGACCTCACCCTCCGCGTCCATGTGCTCGGAGAGTACACGCCGCCCTTCCTGGTACGCGAAGGCGGGCACGAGCACGCGGACCTGCGTGAACTCACCGAGGTCGAAGGCCAGCGCGCTGTCGCGCTGCGAGAGCACCTCCGAATCGATCCCCTGAGCCTCGAGATTGCCTCGGATGAGGTGCGCCTCGATCTCGTTGGAGGTCGTGTAGAGCTGCGCCCAGCCCTCGAAAACGGGTATGTCCGCATGAGCGCTGCAGACGTGGTAGCCACGATCGTCGAGATCGCACTCCCCACAGATGCGGCGACCGCAGATCACGCACGCGCCGACAGCCGCCTGGTCCGGGTGATCCTCGCACCTTGCGGCCACGAACAGCGCGCCGCACGCCGGGCAGGATTCGCCGTCGGCCTCGATCTCCTGCTCGCAGTTCGGGCACCGTCGGGTAGCGGCGTTCTCGCTCGTGCTCATGGCGTCCTCGGATCGTGGCGGGAGTGCTCCGCCTCCGGAGGTGCAAGAAGGATTCCCTGCAGGCCACAACGCACGACGGGCGGGCAACTCCCGTCGCCCGCCCGTACGACGCGCTGCGCCGCAGTCCTATGGCAGCGGCGTATACGTCCAGCCTGCGACGTCGCCCTGCACCGGGATCTCGACGGTGAACGGCGCGGGTGCTTCTGCAGCCGCGAGCTGCACGGTCACCGTAGCGGTACCGAGCTCGGCACCGGTGCGGTCCACCAGGGTGATCTGCAGACCGGCCTCCGATCCCGGCTCGGAGGTGGTGTTGACGATCGCACCGGACACGGTGGCGCCGCCCTCGGACAGCTCCATCCGAACACCCTCGACGCGGAACGGCAGCAGGTTCGCCTTTTCGAGCGTCGCAAGCGCTGCGTCACGCAGGCCTGCCTCACCGCCCAGATCGGCGCGCGAGCGCTGCGACTGTGCGAGCAGCATGTAGACCTGCTGCGAGTTCGGGTCGAGCGCCGTGAGCTGTTGCGCGGTCGCGCCGAGCTCGGTGAACACCTGGACCGCGGTGGCCGTGTCGCCGGCGTCGAGCAGGGCGGTCGCATGCGCGAACTGCGCCTGCGCCAGGTTGTAGAGCGCGTCGCGCCCGTACGGGTTCGCGGCGACCGCTTTCCGGAAGGCAGCCGCTGCCTGCGGCGCATTGTCGGCCCGGTACAGCCCGACACCGATGTTGAAGTAATCGATCTCGTCCAGGCCCGGCTGTTCGATCAGCGCTGCATAGATCCGGGCGGCGTCCTCTTGACGACCCGCCTGCGTGTACATGAGCGCCAGATTCACCTGCGCCTGGACGTGCTCGGGATGCCGTTCCTGGAACGCCTGGAAGACCTCGGCCGCTTCCTCGTAGCGCTCCTGGTCGGCGAGCACTCGCGCGAGGTTGAACGCCGCGACCTCCTCGTGCTCCGCCCACTGCGCGCGGACCTCCGCATCGAGCGCCTCCGCGCCGGGCCCGCGGATGATCTCCAGCGCCTCGCGGTAGGAGGCGACCGCCGCATCGTTCTGTCCAGCCGCCGCCTGCAGCGACGCAAGGCTCAGGAGCGCCTCGGGACGGCCGTCGAAGACCTCGACCGCCTGCTGGAACGCGGCCATGGCACCTGCCTGGTCCTCACCCTGAAGGGCGCGCACGCCCAGGTTGTACGCGTTGATCCACGCGTTCTCGCGCATCGGTGCCGTTTCCGCTGCGTACTCCGGCCAGAGCGCCTCGGCCTGGTCGAACGCGGAGTCCGCTGCCGCGACGTCGCCCTGCTCCAGGTAGACCTGGCCCAGGAGGAACCACACCTGCGGGTTGTCCGCGTCCTTCGTGGTCCCTTCCCGGCCGATCTCCAGTGCCTTCTCGATCGCCGACTTCTTGTCATCAGGGTGGCCGGCGTTGCGCGCCTCCGTCAGGTACAGCGTGAGGCTGCGCGTATGTAGCGTCGTCGATGGCCGCGACTGCGCCTGCACCGTTGCCGGCATTGCCAGGGCCAGTCCGAGCATGATCAGGGCGGAACGTCTCATCGTCTCTCCGATCCGTGGTAACGTATTTCGCGACAGTCCTACACTAGAATTCCGCGTTTGTGGCGTCCGTATCGACCTCCAGCCGGACCTGCCATGCAGGCATGTTTTCTGCCGCGGCCGCCCGCACGACATCCTCGTACTCCGGCTTGGCGCGTCGGGTGCCATCCGGCAGGACCACGCGCTTGCAGCGGATGCGATGGCCGCGCCATTCGATGTGGCCGCTGGAGCGTTCCAGGGCCGGGCGCTCCACGGGCCAGTGGCGCAGCCCGATCGTCGGCGTAGCGCGGAACACGGCCGCGATGACGGCGTCCAGGTGCGCCGCATCCGTGAGTGCCTCGAGCCGCAGACCGGGGCGCCCCTTCTTCATGGCCAGTGGCAGGAACACGACGTCGCGCGCGCCGGCCTCGAGGATCGCGTCCTGTGCGGGCGCTGCGTATTCCGGCGCGAGATCGTCCACGTCCGCCTGGAGCAGCACGAGTGCATCGGCGGCGGCCCGGCTCGAGCAGGCGACGAGCCGCAGGCAGTTCGGATGTGTCTCCGGGTCGCGCGTGCCGGCGCCGAAGCCGGTGGCGGCTGGCGTGAGTTCCGCGGGCGCGACGCGTCCAGCCGTCAGCGTCGCGACGATCGCAGCGCCCGTCGGCGTCGTGCACTCGCCGTCCAGCTCCATGCCGCGGATGGGAATGCCCTCGAGGATGCGGAGCGTGGCGGGCGCGGGCACCGGGAAGCGGCCATGCGCGATGTCGACCCACCCGGATCCGACGGCTACCGGGCGAGTGACGAAGCTCTCGAAGCCCAGCGCCTCGACGCCTGCCATCGTGCACAGCACGTCGAGGATCGCATCGAGTGCACCGACCTCGTGAAAGTGCACCTTCTCGATGCTCGTGCCGTGCACGGCCGCCTCCGCAACGGCAATGCGACGGAACGCGTCGCGTGCGCGCTCCTTTGCACGTTCCGGCGCGTCGCAGCCGTCGATGATCTCGAGGACATGGCGCAGGTGGCGGTGCGCGTGCTCGTGCGGCAGGGTGAAGTGGACACGGCCGCAGTCGATACCGCGGCGATTCGCCCGGCCGATGTGCACCGTGACGTCGCCGAGCTCGAGCCGGGCCACGAACGCACGCAGCCAGTCGGCGGGCAGGCCGAGATCCACGAGCGCGCCGAGCATCATGTCGCCGCTGATGCCGGCGAACGCGTCGAAGAGCAGCATGCGTCCGGTGACGCTGTTCGTCATTCCGTATCCCGCTTCATTCGGGTACGCTCGCTGCCGCAAGAGCCGTATCGAGACGGGCGAGCACGCGTGCCCTGCCCTGCACGCGCAGTGTGGCCGTGAGCTGCGGCCCGTGCGGCGCGCCGGTGAGCGCGAGGCGCAACGGCTCGTAGAGTGCCGGCCCCTTTACACCTGCCTGGCGGCCGGCGTCGCGGATCGCCGCCTTGAGCGCGTCATCGCTCCACTCGACGTCCGCCAGCACGTCGCGCGCCGCGCGCAGCACGGGCGCCGCGTCGGCCGGCAGTGCGGCCGACCGTTCCGGCGGCAGCAACGTCGCGAGCTGCGGCGCAGCGTCCGCGAACGTCTCCAGGTGCGTGCGCACGGCGTCCAGCGCCTCGGGCAGGAGCGCGTCCTCGATGGGCAACGGCTCGGGCAGGAATGGTCGTGCGGCGGCGGTGAGGTCGTCGGCACTCATGCGCGCGATGTGCTTGCCGGACAGCCAGCGCAGCTTGACGGGATCGAAGACGACGTCGGCAGCGCCGATCCGCTCGAGTGAGATCTGCTCGATCAGTTCGGCGCGCGACAACACCTCCTCACCGGATGGGCTCGACCACGACAGCAGCGACAGGTAGTTCACGAGCGCATCGGGATGGTAGCCCTCGGCTCGGTACTCGGCGAGTGCCTGTGCACCGGTGCGCTTCGACAGCTTGTGCCGATCCGGCCCGAGCACCGTCGGTACATGCGCAAAGACCGGCAGCGGCGCGCCGAGCGCCTCGAAGAGAAGCACCTGGCGCGGCGTGTTCGACAGGTGGCCGGCGCCGCGGATCACGTGCGTGATCGCCATCGCGATGTCGTCGACGACGACGCTGAAGTTGTAGGTCGGCCTGCCATCGCTGCGCAGCAGCACGAAGTCCTGCAGCGTCTCCGGTGCGAACTCGACGCTGCCGCGCACGACGTCGTGCACACGCACCGGCTCCTCGACGTGCGCACGAAAGCGCAGTGCAGCGGTGCGTCCGGCGCGCTCGTGTGCCGCGCGCTGTGCTGCAGTGAGCGTTGCGCACGGATCCGGTGCTTCGCGCGCACCCTCCTCGAGCGCTGCACGCCGGGCGGCGACCTCCTCATCCGTGCAGTAACACGGGTAGGTCCAGCCCTCGGCACGCAGCCGTTCCGCAGCAGCGCGATAGACGTGTGCCCGCTCCGACTGGCGATAGGGACCGTATGCGCCCGGCGCGGGCGTGCCGTCGACACCCGGCCCCTCGTCCCAGTCCAGGCCGAGCCAGCGCAGGTCGCGGAAAATCGCCTCCTCCGAGCCGGCGACGTTCCGTTCCACATCCGTGTCCTCGATGCGCAGCAGGAAGTCGCCGCCATGGTGACGCGCGACCAGCCAGTTGAGAACGGCGAGCCGGGCATTGCCGACGTGCAGGCTGCCGGTGGGACTCGGTGCGAAACGGGTACGGACCACGCGGCTCACTTCTTCAGGTGGGCGACGACGCGCTCTGCGAGTGTGCGCGACAGACCGCCGACGCGCGAGATGTCCTCCGGCGACGCATCGCGCAGCGCGCGCACGCTGCCGAAGCGCGCCAGCAGCGCCCGCTGTCGTGCGGGACCAATGCCCGGGATCTGCGATAGCTCGCTCGAGAGCATACGCTTGCCGTGCAGCTTGCGGTTGTAGCCATGGGCGAACCGGTGCGCCTCGTTGCGGATGCGCTGCAGCAGCCGGAGCGCCACGCTCGTGCGCGCGAGGTGCAGCGGGTCCGGGCGGCCGACAAGGTAGATTTCCTCTTCCCGCTTGGCCAGTGCGATCAGTGTCAGGTCGAGTGCACCGGCATCACGTGCCGCCGCGTGCGCCATCGTGAGCTGGCCCTTGCCGCCGTCGATCACCGCCAGCTCCGGCAGCGGGTGGCCCTCGTCGATGCGCCGCCGCAGGTAGCGCTCCACGACCTCCTTCATCGAGCGGAAGTCGTCGTTGCCCCAGTCACCCTTGATCCGGAAGCGCCGGTATTCGTTCTTGTTCGGCGTGCCGTTCTCGAATACGACCGCGCTCGCCACGACTTCGCTGCCCTGCATGTGCGAGATATCGAAGCAGACGATGAAACGGGGCACGACCTTCATGTCGAGTGCTTCCTGCAGATCGTAGAGCGCATCGTCCGCACGCTCATCGACGCTTTCGCTCAGGATGGCGCGCTCCTCGAGCAGGTGGCGCGCATTCTGGTTCGCCAGCTCGATGAGCCGCAGTTTGTCACCACGTACCGGAACATGGGTCGCGACGCGCCGCCCCGCGTGCTGCGCGAGCATGGCCTCGATCGTCGCCCGATCCTCGAACTCGTCGGGGAACAACACCTCGCGCGGCAGATCGGCCACACCATGCGCTCCGCGCCCGAAGTAGATGCGGCTCGCCGCCGTCGACAGCAGCTCGTCGTCGGCGCCACCACCCACGTTCTCGAAGAAATCGAGCTCGCGGCCCAGCAGCTTCCCGTCCCGGATGCGCAGCTGCACGGCGCACGCACGATCGCCGTCACGTGCCGTGCCGATGACATCCACATCGCCGCCGCGTACATCGAGGGCCCGCTGGCGTCGCTCGATCGAGTGCAGCCCTGCCAGCACGTCGCGCAGATTCGCTGCACGCTCGAACTCGAGCGCGTCCGCTGCTGCCTGCATCGTGCTCTCGACGCGCCGCCGCACGTGCCCCGTGCGACCGCCCAGGACCTCGAGGATCTCGTCGATCATCGCGCGGTAATCCTCGCGCGACTGGAGACCGACACACGGCGCGCGACAGCGGCCGATGTGATAATCCAGACACGCGCGCGCCGGCGACTCGTCCGGCAGGTCATACCGGCAGCTGCGCACCGTATAGAGCCGCTTCACGACCTCGAGCGCCTGACGCATCGCGCCGACTTCCGTGTACGGGCCGAAGTAGCGCGCGCCATCGTTCGCCAGCCGGCGCGTCACGTACACCCGCGGAAACGGCTCCTGCACCGTCACCTTGATATAGGGGTAGCGCTTGTCGTCGCGAAGCTGGATGTTGAAGCGCGGTCGGTGCTCCTTGATGAGATTCGCCTCGAGCAGCAGCGCCTCCGCCTCCGAGCCGACCACGATCGTGTCGACATCCGAAACGCGCTTCAGCATCTCCACGTTCTTCAGCGACGTCGCGCCATCCACTACGAAATGGCTGCGTACACGGGCCCGGAGTGATTTGGCCTTGCCGATGTACAGGATCTCGCCCCCGGCGTCCTTGAACTGGTAGACACCCGGGTGTGTGGGCATGTGGCGCAGCTTGCGATCGACGGACTCCGGCAGCATCGGCTCTACGGTTCGTTTCGGCGGGCCCACGGTGGGCAGCACGGAAAAACGGCCGCGGCCCTTCAGCAGGAGCCGCGGCCTGGACCACACGGTATACCCCGCGCCCCCCCAACGTTTCCGGCAACCGGACCATGATTGATAATTAACTTTTGGCCGCTTTTGTCGCACGCATTCGACTGCTTCCCGCTGGTGGAGCCTACCGACCGAGCATGAGCGACCCGGCCAAAAGTTAATTATCAATCATGGTCCGGAGAGCTTCCGCAGGAGGCGGTCGCTGACTGCCGCCGCTTCCGCGACGCCGAACAGCCTGGCCAGCCCGAAGTAGGCGATGCCGAACGGGATCAGTGTGGCGATGGCCAGGAGTATGGGATGCATCGCCGGCAGCGCCCAGTCGATGCCTCGCGCGAGCAGCGCCGCTGCCACGGCCGCGGCCAGCAGGCGCAGGAGCTGGCCCGCGCCGGCGCCGAGGTACCCGCCGAGCTGGCGGCGCAGGGATCGTCGCAGGAGCAGCAGCTCGAACCAGGCACCGACACCCGCACCGATCGCGATGCCCACCGGTCCGAGCGGCTGGCCGGCGAGGGTGTAGCGCTGGAGCAGGAGCATGAGGCCTGCGCCGACGGCGGCCGCGAGGGTGACGCGGGCGGCGGCGATCTTGGCTGGCGTCTTCGTGTCCTGCAGCGCGAAGAATGCGGAGTTGTAGAGACGCGTGGCGGTGGACGCGAGCAGGCCGATGCCGTACGCGGCGAGTACGGCCCACACCAGCAGTGTATCGGCGCGGTCGAACTCGCCCGTCTGGTAGAGCCCGCCGACCAGGATGTCGCCGAGCAGGATGAACGCGACGAACGAGGGCACGACGTAGACGAGCAGCTGGCGCAGCCCGTCGTTGACGCGCTCGCGCAGCACGCTGTGAGCAGCCTGCCGCTGGCGCGACAGCTCGGGCAGCTCCGCCGCGGCCACCGACATTCCGAAGAGGCTCACCGGCAGCAGGTAGATCGTCGCGGCGTATGTGATCGTTGCGAATGCGCCCGGTGCGAGGAGTGAGGCGAGCACGAGGTCCAGGTAGCCGCTGAGCTGTACGACACCCCGTCCCATGATCGCGGGCACCGCATTCCGCACGGCGACGCGAACGCCCTCGATGCGGGGCGCCCAGCGGATACGGAGCGCGCGTTCGAGTCGCAGCACGCGCGGCAACTGGACGAGGAACTGGAGCACACCGCCGACGAGGGCACCCCACGCGAGGGTCGTGACGAGATTCGCCTGGGACTGGCGCGGACCGAACCAGAGCAGCGTCGCGATCATCGCTGCGTTCCACAGCACTGGCGCGACATAGGCCAGGAAGAAGCGCCGGTGGCTGTTCAGGATGCCGAGCGCCCAGGCGGAGAGCACGAGTGTACCGGTCATCGGGAAGATGATCCGGATGGCCGCGATCGTCAGCTCGCGCCGTTCCCCTTCGAAGCCGGGCGAGAACACGGATACGATCACCGGTGCGAAGAGGACGCCGAGCAGGGTGAGCGCTCCGGCCGCGGCCAGCAGCAGGGCGAAGATGGCACCGGCCACCCGGCCCGCCTCCTCTCTCCGCCCCTGCGCCAGCAGCTCGGAGTAGACGGGAATGAACGACGCGCTGAGTGTGCCCTCGCCGAGGAGGTTCTGGAGTACGTTGGGCGCGCGCAGAGCCGCCTTGAAGGCGTCTGCGGCAAACGAGGTACCGAAGTATTGTGCGAAGATGCGCTCGCGGATGAGGCCCGCAATGCGACTCAGCAGGATGCCCGCGGCGACGAGCCGGGCGAACGCGCCGGCCTTCGAGGGTGGGCTCTCGCCGGTCGCGTTCAGTCCGCTCGCACCGGGGGCGGGCGCAGCGCCGGCGCCGCCCGAAACCTCCGCGCCCTCGGCGTCCGGCGGGTCAGTCGGTGCGTTCACCGGGCGGCAGCGATCCTTCCGGCGCCGACTTGTCCTCCAGGAGACGGTGCAGGAATGCGCTCTCGTCGTCGAGCCGCTGCAGCTCCGCATTGAGCCGCTCGACTTCCGCTTCGAGCACGGTGAGGCGGCGTCCGGTCACGTCGCCGCTGCCGAGCTCGCGATCGCGCTCGAGCCGCGCCGCGAGCGCACGCCCGACCTGCGAATCGAGAATCACCGCGGTCAGCGGAATCAGCAGTGCCACGAGGAGCACGACCAGGACGAGCATCATCATAAGATGGTTCCATTGTACCGGACTGCGAGCGGCTGTTGCAAGAAGCAGCCCCGCCGTGCCCTCAACAGCGGATCCCTCGCCAGTCAGGTGCGGGCGTCGAAAGATCGACCGGCAGGGAGGCTGCGATTGCCGCCGGCAATGCGGGCCCGTAGCGCGCGAGGAACGAGAAAACGTTTAGCCGGCGTTCCTGTGGTGCTCCCATGGGCCGTAGATGCGCTGCTGCCCGCTCGATCTGCCGCTCCGTCGCTTCGTTCCGCACGCGCAGGCTGGATACGATCTTCTTCTCGGCCGCATCGATCGCGCCATGCGCAGTGCGGCGCGCGCTGTCGAGCGGGCCGATAAGGGTCACGTCCACGGGCTCCATGGCGCGAGCGAGGTCGCCGAACCCCTGATCGAGGCCCGTCCGCAGGCGCGCGAGCGCATCGTCCAGCTCCTGAGGCATCCCGGATCGTACGACGTCGCTCGCGAGGGTGCGGACCGCGCGCTCGAAGGACGCCACCTCCAGGCCGTGCCGGTCGAGCAGGCGTCGCACGGTGGGTGAGACGAGCGTCACGGAGTGGCGCGGAAAAACGAGCGGTGGTTCGATCCCGTGAGCGCGGAACAGGCAGCCGATCTGCGCGAAGTACGCGAGCTCGCCCGGCCCCGCGACATACGCGAGCGTCGGCAGCAGCGCGCTCTCCACCACCGGCCGGAGCAGCACGTTCGGTGAGAACGCTTCGGGATGCTCGCGCAGGAGCGTGCTCAACGTGTCCGCCCCGATGCGACTGCGACTGCGTCGGTGGTGCCATGCGCCGTCCTCACGCACGAGCCGGTCGCGCCCGCTTTCGTCCTGGTGGAAGACGTTCGATACGTCGGGTGCAATCGGCACCTGCACGCCGTACCCGGCCGCTTCGAGCTGCGCACTCGTGTGCAGGAGCAGCTCGGCGTGCTTCGCCTGCGCGTTCAGCTCTCGCTCCAGCACTGGCGCCGCCGCCTGCTTGAGCGCGGGATGGGCGGAGCTCACCGTGACCACGTCGAACTGCGCGAGCAGCTCACGCATGCTTGCCTGGAACGCGCCCGCCACACTCCGGCCGGGTGCATAGTGCGCGCGCAGCCGCGCGACGACGTCATCCCTGAACGGACCGGGCGGTAGTGTCGCGGCGAACTGATTCAGGGCGTCGGCGACGTCAGCGCCGAGCGGCTGCAGCGCCATCGGCAGTGCCGCGGCGTCGGGCGGACGGGTGACGGCGACGCGGTGCAGCGCGTCGTCACCATCCAGTGCGACGACGTGATCCACCTCCTCGAAGTCATGATCGTCTGCGGCCACCCAGAACACCGGCACGACGGTCTGACCCAGCTCCCGCTCCAGGGTGGCCGCGAGCCGCACTGCGCTCAGCACCTTGTACACCGTGTAGAGCGGACCGCCGAACAGGCCGGCCTGTTGACCGGTAGTGACCAGGAACCCGCGTCCGTCGAGCACCTGCCGGAGCCGCTCCGCCGCGCGCGGTGTCGTCGGCTGGAGCGCGGGTTCGAGCCGGACACGGTCGGCTGGTGAGAGCCGCTGCACCACCTCGGCGGCTTTGCGTCGATAGGCTTCGATATCGTAGGGATGCCCGGCAAAGAACGGCGCGAGTGCGGGATGGCCGATCTGGTAGTCGTCGACGAGCGTCGAGCCGCCGATGGGCGCGACGTGCAGCTCGAGACCCTCCAGCGATCCGGTCCCCCGCACCACCGCAGGCGCCGGTCGACTCATGCTCCGCCCTTGTGGTAGGGTTCGTTCCGCACGATGGTGCCGGCCCGGTAGAGCTGCTCGGCGAGCACGAGCCGGGCGAGCTCGTGCGGCAGCGTCATGGCCGACAGCTGGAGACGGCGATGACATCGCTGCACGACGTCGTCGGCGAGACCGAGTGCGCCGCCGATCAGGAACGCGACGCCAGCATGTGCCTCCACTGCGCGTCCTCCCAGCCAGCGCGCCAGCTCTGCCGACGCGAGCGCTTCCCCGGTGCGTGTCAGAGCGACACTCTCGGCGCCGGTCGGCACGCGCGCCCACAGGCGAGCGCTTTCCGCCGCGCGGACCTGATCGGCATCACGGTTCTTCCCTGCCTTCTCCTCGCGCACCTCGATGACCTCGAGCGGCCAGTAGCGGGCGGCGCGCGTCTCGTACTCCGCAATCGCGCTGCTCAGCCGCTTTGACGGCTTGCCGACCACCAGCACACTCACACGCATGCGTCAGGCGTAGATGCCGCGCAGCCGATGAACGGCGGCGACCCGGTCGATCGAGAGCATGTACGCTGCGGTGCGCATATTCACGTTGTGCTTGCGCGAGTAATCGAGCACCTCACCGAAGGAACGGATCATGACCTCGCGCAGTCGATCGACTACCGTGTCCTCCCGCCAGTAGTAGCCCTCGCGGTTCTGCACCCACTCGAAGTAGCTGACGGTGACGCCGCCGGCATTCGCAAGGATGTCAGGGACCACGAACACGCCCTTCTCGTCCAGGATCGCGTCGGCGTATGCGGTCGTAGGGCCGTTCGCACCTTCCGCGATGATCTTCGCCTGGATGTTGCCCGCGTTGCGTCGCGTGATCACGTTCTCGAGCGCGCACGGCGCGAGCACGTCACAGTCGATCTCGAGCAGCTCTTCGTTCGTGATCGGGTCGCCGCCCGGGAACCCCTCGAGGAAGCGATTCGTCGCCACATAGTCGAGCGCCTCGCTCACGTAGATGCCGTTCGGGTTGTGGATGCCGCCCGTCTTGTCGCTGATCGCGACGACGGTCAGCCCCTCCTCCTCGAGGAGGCGAGCCACCACCGAGCCTACATTGCCGAAACCCTGTACGGCCAGCTTGGTACCGTTCAGCGGCAGGCCGAGTTCACGCAGCGCTTCCTTCACGACGATCTTGACGCCGCGCCCTGTCGCCTCGCGTCGCCCCTTCGAACCGCCCATCGACACCGGCTTGCCCGTCACGACCGCAGTCACGGTATGGCGCTTGTGCATGGAGTACGTATCCATGATCCACGCCATGGTCTGTTCGTTCGTGTTCACGTCAGGGGCGGGTACGTCGGATTCCGGACCGAGGATCTCGAGAATGGAGGCCGTGTAGCGGCGTGTGAGTCGTTCGAGCTCCGACATGGACAGGCGATACGGCTCGCAGATCACGCCGCCCTTCGCACCACCGAAAGGGATGTCGACGACCGCGCATTTCCACGTCATCCAGGCAGCGAGCGCCGTCACCTCTTCGAGCGAGACGCCCATGTCGAAGCGGATACCGCCCTTTGCAGGACCGCGCGACGTGTTGTAGAGCACCCGGTACCCCTGGAATACCTCGACCTCGCCGTTGTCCATTGCGACGGGAATCGAGGTGATGATCTGCTTCTCAGGGTGACGCAGGATCTTGTAGATCCCCCGGTCCAGCTCGAGCAGTTCGGCTGCACGGTCGAACCGCTGCATCATCGCTTCGAACGGATTCTCTTCGTTGCCGGTCGGCGCCGCCTGCGGCACCGCCGCGCTGGGGGACTCCATGTCTCCTGTCTCCTATGATCCTGCGCGTTCCAGGACCGTATCGCGGAGGTACCGCTCGTTGTCCCGGTGCGGATACTCGGTTGTGTAGTGCAACCCGCGACTCTCCCTGCGCAAGCGCGCCGACCGAACGACCAGCTCCGCGACCTCCAGGAGGTTGCGCGCCTCGAGAAACTCGGGATCGCGCACGGAGCCGGCGTGCAGGCCGGCGCGCAAGGTGCCCAGGCTGCGGGCGGCGCGCTCCAGGCGAGCGTCGCTGCGTACCAGCCCGACGTCGTCCCAGAGCGTCTGCCGGAGTGCGCTGCGCAGCTCTCGCCACGCCGCGCTCCGACTGCTCCGCCCGCCATCAGGCAGGACAGCAGCCGGGTCCCCCCGGTCGCTGTCGACGCGCCACGCCTGCGCCAGCGTGGACGGCAGCGCGAGCGCCGCACGGTGGCTGTACACGACCGCTTCCAGCAGAGAATTGGATGCTAGACGATTTGCCCCGTGCACGCCAGTGCAGGCAACCTCACCTGCAGCATAGAGCCCGGGCAGTGACGTCCGTCCTGCCGCATCCGTGCGAATGCCGCCGCACGCGTAGTGGGCGGCTGGCACGACGGGGATCGGTTCCCGGCGGATGTCGATGCCGCGCGCTGCACACTCGCTGAGGATTCCGGGAAAGCGGGTCTCCAGCCTGGTGGCCGGAATCGGGGCCAGGTCGAGGTGCGCGAACGGTGCGCCGGTCGCCTTCATCATGGCATCGATCGCACGCGCCACGACGTCCCGCGGTGCCAGTGAGCCGAGTGGATGCAGCGCGTCCATGAACAGCTCGCCCTCCGGCGACCGCAGCACGGCACCCTCGCCGCGTACTGCCTCGGAAATCAGGAACGCACGTTCACCGGCTGGGTAGAGCGCCGTCGGGTGAAACTGGACGAATTCGAGGTTTGCGACCTGTGCGCCTGCACGGTACGCCATCGCGACGCCGTCGCCGGTGGCGATGTCGGGATTCGTCGTATGCAAGTACGCCTGGCCGAAGCCGCCCGTCGCAAGCAGCACGACGGGCGCGTGGTAGTGAATGAGCTCGTCCGTCGTGTGATCGAGGACGACCGCCCCCGCGCACCGCCCGCGTGCTGCATGCACGAGCAGATCGACGGCGAGCTGATCCTCGAGCAGTTCGATACGCGGCTCGGCAGCGATGGCGGCGAGCAGTGCGCGCTCGATTTCCCGTCCCGTCAGGTCGCCGGCGTGCAGGATGCGACGCCGGGAGTGTCCGCCCTCGCGGCCGAGTGAGACGGTGTCCTGCTCCTGCGTGAAGCGAACTCCCCATTCGATCAGCTCGCGCACGCGCGCCGGCCCCTCGTGGACGAGCGCGCGCACCGCCGTCGTGTGACAGAGTCCTGCGCCCGCGACGAACGTGTCGCGTGCGTGCAGCTCGAGCGAGTCCTCGTCGCTCCAGACTGCGGCAATCCCGCCCTGCGCGTAGTTCGTGTTCGATGCGGCGCGCTCCTTCTTCGTTACGAGCACGACGTCACCGAAGTCCGCAGCCTTCAGGGCATAGCTCAAGCCGGCGATGCCGCTGCCGATCACGAGCACATCGCAGCGCTCGTGGCGGGCCCCGTCCCTCATGCGGTCCTCGGCAGCGCCGCGAGCTGCGCCTCGAGTGTATCCGCGCCGTGCGTTACGGTTACGTTCTGGCCGAGCACCCAGACACGCTCGTGATCGAGCCATGCGGACAGCTTTACCCAGTCCTTCTCGGTCGTGACGATCGCGCGCCCGCCGGCGCGTGCGCGGATCCGCTCCGCATCCGCCTCGTCATAGTCGTGGTGGTCGCGGAACGCGATCAGTGCCTCGACCTCTGCACCCGCGGCGCGCGCGCCGCGCAGGAACAGCTCCGGGTGCGCGATCGCAGCAACGGCGATCGCCGGGCCCGGTGGGGGCGCCTGAGAAGCGCCGCTCCGCGGGGACGTCGCGGCGGCGGCGTGCTGCCAGCGCTCGGGCGCCATGTGAGCGACGCACACTGGAACGCCCGGCGCCTCGGCCTCGACCTCGTGCTGCACCCGCGCGCGCGCGTCCGCGCCCTCGGTCGTGCGCGCCGTGATCACGATTGCGGTCGCCCGGCGCAGGGCGGTCGGCGGCTCGCGCCACGGCCCGCGCGGCAGCAAACGCGGCGTGCGCGTCCAGGTCTCGGCCGCGACGAGCACGAGGTCGAGATCACGCGCCAGGCGACGATGCTGGAAGCCGTCATCGAGCAGGATCACGCTCGCGCCGGTTTCGATCGCCTCGCGGGCTGCCGCGACTCTGTCGCGGCCGACGATCACGGGAATCTGCGGATTCCACTGGCGGTGCAGCACCGGCTCGTCGTCGGCATACCCGCCGTGCAGCAGCGCGGGCGTATGCCCCTGTGCCGACAGCATGCGCGCGACATGCGCCGCAAACGGCGTCTTGCCCGCGCCGCCCACCAGGATGTTGCCGATGCTGACGACGGGCAGATCGACACGGACGCGCGCGAGCAGCCCGCGATCGAACGCGACGTTGCGCCCGTACGCGGCGGCGCGGAAGCCGAGCTCCGCCGGCCAGAGTGCGGCATCCAGCAGCACTCCTGCAGTGCCTGCCTCCCCGCGCCACCACCGTTGCACGAACCCACTCACGCGCCTGCTCCGAGCCCGTGCTCGGCCCGCGCCGTCAGCGCATTCAGCTCCGCTTCCAGCTCGAGGCCCACGGTTGCCAGCATCGCGTCGTCGGCGTCACGCGGGATCGTGCGTGGCTCGCCGTACACGAGGCGCACGCGCGCGAGCGGCTTCGGCACGAGAAAGCGGTCCCAGCCGCCCAGCCACCACGCGCGCGTCGCGGCCGCTGCAGTCGGAATCACGGGCACGCCGCTCAGTCTGGCCGCCAGCAGCGCGCCCGGCTTGAGCTTCCGGCGCGGTCCGCGCGGGCCGTCCGGGGTGACCGCGAGCGAGTGGCCCGCGCGCATGACGCGCACCATTTCGCGCAGCGCGCCCGTGCCGCCGCGCGAGCTGGAGCCGCGCACCACCGTGTAACCCCAGCGCTCCGTGACGCGTGCGATGTATTCCCCGTCCCGGGACTGGCTGATGAGCGTCGCGAGACCCGCGTGCCGGTGGTAGTACGCGAAGACAAGCAGGTGTCCATGCCAGCACAGACCGAGCAGCGGCTTGCCGTCGCGGCGCAGGCCGTGCTCCGGCTCGTTCTCGACTTCGTAGCGCACGCCGGCCATGAGGGTCGCGATCGCGGCCGTCCCGAGAATGCCAGCCGCCGCATAGTGCAGCTCGCTCATCGTGTGTCGAGCAGCTCGGCGGCGAGTGCGGCCACGCGCTCGGCTGCATTCTCGGATCCTGGCGGTGCCTGCAATCGCGCACGCACGCGCGCCAGGCCCGCGATCATGCGTGCGCGTGGTGCACCGTCTTCCAGCAGCGGCAGCAGCGCTTCGGCCAGCGCGTCCGGCGTCGCGGCGTCCTGGATATACTCCGGTGCCAGTCGCTCGCCCGCGACCAGGTTCACCAGCCCCACATGATCGACCTCGACGACGCGGCGCGCGATCGCATACGAGAGCGGATGCATACGGTAGGCAACGACGAGCGGTGTCCCCGCCACCGCTGCCTGCAGCGTCGTCGTGCCCGACTTCGCAAGCGCAGCGGCTGCATGCTGCAGGAGAGCGTGGTTGTCGCTCGTGCGCGGATTGCGTGCCGTGTCATAGAGCGAAGCCGGTACGGCGTCCCCAGCCGCAATGACCGGCTGCACGTCCGGTCGCCGCGCCCGCACCCGCTCGGCTGCTTCCTCGAACAGCGCGAGATGGCGACGCACCTCCTGGGCGCGCGATCCCGGGAACAGCGCCAGGATCGGACGCACCGGATCGTTGCCGAGCTGCGCGCACAGTGCTGCCCTGCGCATCGGCTCATCGCGCGCATCGAGCAGCGGGTGGCCGACGAACGCGGCGTGCGCACCCGCCTCCTCGAAGAGCGACGCCTCGAACGGGAGGATCACGGCGAGCCGGTCCGTGTGCCTCGCCAGCTCGCGCACGCGGCTGCTATGCCACGCCCAAACCTGGGGCGCGATGTAGTACAGCACCGGAATGCGTCGCTCCTTCGCCATGCGCGCGAGGCGGAGGTTGAAGCCGGGATAGTCGATGGGGATGACCAGGTCGGGCGGCGCATCGTCGAGGTCGCGTCGGACCTTGCGGAGCAGGCGCAGAAAGAACGGCAGATGGCGTGCGACCTCGGCAAAGCCCATGACGGCGAGGTCATCGACGTGGGCGATCAGCTCGACGCCCGCACCGCGCATGAGCGAGCCGCCGAACCCGTACAGGTGTGCATCGGGCCACCGGCGGCGGAGCGCGCGCGCGACGCCCGCGCCGTGCAGGTCGCCGGAGGGCTCGCCGGCCGAGATCAGGATACGTGGCGCGGGAGCGCTCACAGGGAGCGGCTCAGTTCCCAGATCAGGTACAGGACGAGGAGCAGTGCGACCACGAGCTTCCACAGGCGCGGCGGACGCGTCGGCCCGCCCATGCCACGCCGGCGCTCACGCCGTATTTCGATCAGCGACATGCGTTCGAATCCGGTCGACGATTTCCAGCGCCACGGCCAGCGCGCGCCGTCCGTCCTGCCCGCTCACCGCCACAGCGTCCTCGCCGCGCACAGCGGCCAGAAAGCTCTCCAGCTCCGGACGCAGCGGCTCGACGCCGTCCCCCGCGAGCGGAATGCGCTCGACGATCTCCAGCAGGCCCGCGGCGGCGAGCAGCCCGCCCGCCGGCTCGCCCTCGTCCCCGTCTGCCGCCCCGAGTGCCGCGAGGCGCTCCTCCACGTTCACGCCCGGTCGCAGTCGCAGGAACTCGCCCGTGCCCGCCGCCAGGTCGAGGCTGATGTAGCCGCTGCTCTGGAAGAAGCGGATCTTCCGCTCGCGCTTGATGGACACCCTGCTCGCCGTAAGGTTCGCGACGCCGCCGCCTTCGAACTCGAGCCGCGCGTTCGCAATGTCCGGGCTGCTCGTCAGCACGGGCACACCGACCGCCGCAAGCGTCTCGACCTGCCGCTTCATGATGCTGAGCACCAGATCGAGGTCGTGGATCATCAGGTCGAGCACCACGGCGACATCGGTGCCGCGCGGATTGAACGGGGACAGGCGGTGCGACTCGACGAACAGCGGATCCTCGAGGTACGGCTCACACGCACGCACGGCACCGTTGAATCGCTCGACGTGGCCGATCTGCACGAGCGCGTCGGCACCGGCCGCCGCTGCGAGAATCCGGTCGGCGGCCGCGATCGACGGCGCGATCGGCTTTTCGATGAGCACATGCACGCCGCGCGTGAGTGCGTCGAGCGCAACGCCTTCATGCGCGTGGGTCGGCACCGCGATCACACAGGCATCGACCTGGTCGAGCAGATCACCCGCTTCCGTGAAGGTCGGCACCTCGAGTGATGCGCCGACCTCGGCGAGGCGCGCCGGACTCGCATCGTGCACACCGATCAGGCGGCTGCCCGGCAGGTCGCGCAGGATGCGCGCATGATGGAGCCCCAGTGCGCCGACACCGATCACGGCCGTGCGCAGGTCGCTCATACCGCGATCCCGCGCCTGCTGCTCTCGATGAAACGAACGAGGTGCTTCACCTCGTCCGATCCGTCCACCTCGGCGCGGATCTGCGCCAGCGCCTGCGACACATTGAGCTTCGACTGGAACAGCAGCCGGTGGGCCTGGCGCAGGGCGCGTTGCGACTGCTCCGAGAAGCCGCGGCGGCGCAGGCCGACGGCGTTCAGCCCGATGATCCGCATCGGGTGGCCGGACGCCTTCACGAACGGCGGGACGTCCTTGCGTACCGCTGAGTCGCCGCCCACCATCGCGTGCGCACCGATGCGTGCGAACTGGTGGATGGCGGTGAGCCCGCCGACGATCGCCCAGTCCTGGATCTCGACATGGCCGCCCATCTGCACGGCATTCGCCAGGATCACGTGATCCCCGATGATGCAGTCGTGCGCGATGTGCGCGTACGCCATGATCAGGCAATCCGTGCCCACCTCCGTGCGGCCGTGCGCAGCGGTGCCACGATTGATCGTCACGCACTCGCGGATCACCGTGCGATCGCCAATCACCACGGGCGCGACCTCGCCCGAGAACTTCAGGTCCTGCGGATCGCCGCCCAGCACTGCGCCCGGACTGATTGCGCAGTCCCGGCCGAGCTGTACGTCACGCTCGATCACGACGTGTGGCCCGATGCGCACGCCGTCGCCGATCACTGCGCCCGGGCCAACGATACTGAACGGGCCAACGGCAACGCCTTCGCCGAGCTGCGCGGTCTCGTCGATGATCGCTGTGGGATGGATCGCCAACGTATCCTCCCTACCGGTCGACAATGCGGGCCATCATCTCGGCTTCGACGGCGAGCTTGCCGTCGACGTAGCCTTCGCCGCGCATCTTGCAGACGTGGCGGCGCATCGACAGCAGCTCCAGCTCGAAGCGGATCTGGTCACCCGGAGTGATCGGCCGCCGCCACTTCACGTTGTCGAGCGACATGAAGTAGACGACTTTCTCCTCGATGTCCTCGATCGAGCCCATCATCAGCAGCCCGCCCACCTGCGCCATGGACTCGATGATCAGCACCCCGGGCATCACGGGGTGCCCCGGGTAGTGGCCCTGGAAGAACGGCTCGTTGATGGTGACGTTCTTGATGCCGACAATGCGCTTCTGCGGCTCGTACTCGATGATCCGGTCCACGAGCAGCATCGGATAGCGGTGCGGCAGGTGCTGCATGATCCGGTTGATGTCGACGATCCCCTGCACTGCCGGACTGCGGCGTACGGACTCGGCGATCGCTCGTGCGAGCTCGAGGTTGCCCGCATGGCTGGGGCGGTCAGCGATCACGTGCGCCTGCAGGCGGCCGCCCAGCAGCGCCAGGTCGCCTACGATGTCGCCCGCCTTGTGGCGTACGAACTCGTCCGGCCAGCGCAGCGTGCCCTGCTCGAGCCCGCTGTCGTTCAGCACGATCGCGTTCTCGAGCGTGACACCGCGCGCGAGACCGCGCGAGCGCAGCGCCTCCGCCTCGTTCATGAAGCCGAACGTCCGCGCCGCACTCAGCTCGCTGCCGAACGTGTCCGGGCTGACGTCGAAGGAACCGAACTGGCGGCGGATCAGCGGATGGTCGAACTCGATCGTCGTCGATACGCGAAAGCTGTCGCCCGGGACCGCCGTATAACTGGGACTGCCGGTGGCGCCCGCCGATACCGGTGCGTTCAGGCGGATCATCCGGGCGGGCACCCCCTGCGTGCGTGTCCCGGCGCCCGCGAGAATGTCGTAGAACGGCTGGAAGCTGCCGTCCAGGATCGGGACCTCGGGCCCATCGATCTCGATCGTCAGGTTGTCGATCTGCGAGGCTGCGACCGCGGCGAGCAGGTGTTCGACCGTGTGCACACGCGCATCACCGGCACCCAGTGTCGTGCCGCGATCCGTGGAGGCCACGTGCTCGAGTTGCGCTGGCAGCTCCGGCTGGCCGTCCAGGTCCACGCGGCGGAAGCGCACACCTGCGTGCGCGTCCGCCGGCAGAAACCGCAGACGCGCGGTCTGACCGGTGTGCAGGCCGACGCCGTCGAGGCTGCCCTCCGTGGCGATCGTCTGCTGCTCCGGCGTCGTCATCCGTCCTTCCGTTCCTTCCCGAAGAGGGCACGCTCGAGCGCCCGGATCCGTTCCACGAGCTTCGGCAGTCTGAACGCCGCGGCCTGCGCGCGCAACGCCTCGCGATGCGGCCGTGCGGGATACCCACTGTATGTGAGGCCGCCGTCCAGGTCGCCGAACACGCCGGCCTGCGCCGCAACCGTCGCGCGATCGCCGATCGTCACGTGGCCACCGATGCCGGCCTGGCCGCCCAGGGTCACACCGCTGCCCAGCGTCGTGCTGCCGGCAATGCCGACCTGCGCGACGATGATGCTGTGCGGGCCGACGCGCACATTGTGACCGAGGTGCACCAGGTTGTCGATTTTCACGCCGTCACCGATCTCCGTGGCACCGATCGAGCCGCGGTCGATCGTCACGTTCGCACCGATCTCGACGTCCGCGCCAATGACGCAGCCGCCGACCTGAGGCACCTTGCGGTGGGCGGTGCCGTCCCAGGCATAGCCAAAGCCGTCCACGCCCAGGCGCGTGCCGCTGTGGACGATGGTGCGGGCGCCGATCCGGACCCCCCGGTACAGTGTCACGTGCGGATGCAGCACGACGTCATCATCGAGCACGCACGCGTCGCCGACTACGGCGTTCGCGCCGATGCGCGTGCGTGCGCCGAGCACTGCGCCGGCACCGACCACGGCGTGAGGTCCGATCGCGACGTCACCGCCCAGTCGCGCATCCGGCGCGATCACTGCCGATGCGTGAATGCCCGGAACAGATCGCGGTTCCGGATACAGCGCGGGCAGGAGCTGCGCGAGAGCGCGGTGCACGTCACGAACGACAATCGCCGGCGCATCCGCCGCGAGGCGGTCGGCCAGCGATTCATGGACGAGCACGGCGCCCGCCCGAGTGTGCGGAAGATAGACAGCGTATCTGGGGTGGGCAAGCAGCGACAGGTCTGCCGGTGCCGCACGATCGAGGGGCGCGACGCCCGTGAGTTCCGGGTCGTCGCGCCCCTCCCATCGACCGTCCACGAGTGCTGCGATCTCGCTCGCTCTCACGGCTCCTGTCGCGGTGCGTGTCGTCGTCTACTGATCGGACGGGTTC
>CAYSGF010000020.1:0-45873 GCA_964430275.1 uncultured Gemmatimonadaceae bacterium | reverse complement strand
AGCGCACGTTGCCCTTGTCATCCTCGGTCTGCGAGTACTCGACGCGGCCTTCGACGTACAGCCGGTCACCCTTGTGCACGTACTGCTCGACAAGGTCGGCGAGCTTGTCGAAGAACGTGCAGCGGTGCCATTCCGTCTTCTCCTGCTGCTGGCCGCTCCGGTCGGTGAAGGAACGATTCGTCGCGATGGAGACCTTGGCGATCTTGCGACCGCCGCTCACCGTGCGGATCTCGGGCTCCGCGCCGATGTTGCCGATCAGCATGATCTTGTTGAGGGACCGACTCATCTTCGAACCGCCTTTCCACCGGTGTACTGGACATGACAGAGGCCGTCCGGCCACGCTCGCAAACTAGGGTCGCGCCGCGGCTGCGTCCATGGCGGAACGGGCCTCTGGCATGCGCTCTGCGCGTTGGCCCGCCGTGACGAACGGGAACGAGCCGCCCGAGCCGGCGGCACAAGCACGACAGATCGGCGTCGGCCTGATCGCACGCGGCGTCCTGGTCGTCATCCTGCTCTGGGCGCTCGCGAGCGCGCTCTGGATGGTGCGCGACGTCCTGTTCATCGGGTTCTTCGCGGTTCTCGTGGCGTCCTTCCTGTCCCTGTTCGTGGATCCGCTGCAGGAGAAATTCGGCTGGCGGCGTGCGGTTGCGGGGCCCCTGGTCCTCCTCCTGTTCCTCGCCATCCTCAGCACCCTGCTCGTGCTGACCTGGCCCACCCTGTCCACGCAGCTGGCGACCGTCAGCCGCGAACTGCCTGAAGTGATCGGTCAGGCCGAGGAGTGGCTGTCGGCACAGTTCCGCTCGCTGTTCGGCAACTTCGGCGCAACGGGTTCGGAGGTCGAGCAGCGTATCCGCTCACGCGCCGCGCAGGAACTGGCCGACCTGGTCGGCGGCACGCTGCCGCTGCTCAACACCGCGCTCGGCGCGGCGACGGGCCTCGTGCTCGTGACATTCGCGGGGCTGTTCCTGGCCATCGACCCTCGCATGTACGCGCACGGACTCCTGCGCCTCGTGCCCGGTACGAAGCGGCTGCGCGCGCTCGGCGTGCTCGAGGATATCGCGACCACGCTGCGGCGCTGGATGGCCGCGCAGGCGATCGGCATGCTGATCATCGCGGTTGCCGCAACGATCGGCTTCATGATCATCGGCTTGCCGGCAGCACTCGCACTGGGGCTCATCGCCGGCCTGCTCGCCTTCGTTCCCTACGTCGGCCCCGTCCTCGGCTTCGTGCCCGCGATCGCCGTCGCGTTCACCGTCGACAAGGTGCTCGCCGTGGCCGTGCTATACCTGACGATCCAGCTCATCGAGTCGAACATCGTCACACCCCTGCTCATGAAAGGCGTGGTCAGACTGCCGCCCGCACTGACGCTCCTGTTCCAGGCGGCGATGGCCACGCTCTTCGGCTTCCTCGGGCTGCTCCTCGCAGTGCCGATCCTGGCCGCGGGCAAGGTGGTCGTCGAGGAGCTCTACGTGGACGAGGTCGCCGAGACGACCTGACAATCATGATCCGGGTGGCACACGCGTGCCGTATGGCGTCGCGTTGGCAAGGCGGCGATGGTAGGCGTGGGCCAGCTCGGTGGCCGCGCGGATCGCCTGGGCGGTGCGGGCGCTGTCGCCATAATTGCCCATGGCGGCGATGACATAGGGTCGGCCAGGCACGTCGACATAGCCCCAGTTCACGGCCACGCCGGTGATCGAGCCAGTTTTCTGCCCGACCACGATGCCGGACGGCACCGCGTCCGCGATCGCTCCTGCGTGGGGGATCTCGAGAATGCCACGGAGCGCCGCACACTGCGCGTCGCTCATCGGCAGGTCACAGCGGTAGATGCGCTCCATCAGGCGGGCCGCCTGTGCCGGCGTGGACAGGTTCTCGTTTCCCCGCGCGCTCTCCGCCGGCCGGATCATCATGCGCTGCAGCTTCGTGTCGGGCAGGCCGAGCCGGGCCATCGTTGCCGTCACGTTGTCCATCCCGACCCGCTCAATCAGCAGGTTCGTCGCCATGTTGTCCGACACGACGATCATCATGACTGCCATGTCGTGCAGCGACAGTCGCGACGTGCCGTCGCCGAAATGCTGCAGGTAGCCGGAGCCGGCGACCGCGTCGGCGTGCGTGATCGGGAGCTGCTCATCCACGCTCAGGAGACCGTCCGCCGCCTGCCGGTACAGCTCGACCAGTATCGGCACCTTGATCGCACTGCCCTGCGGGAATACGAGCGTCTCGTTCACGCCGAACGACTGGCCACTCGTCAGGTCGAGTACCTGCACGCCGAACACGCCCGGCACATCGGCCGCGATCGCCTCCAGCTGTGCATCGAATCGGGCCGCGAGGATCTCGAGATGCGCATCCTGCGCGTGCAGCGGCCCCGGCCCGGCGGCGATCAGGGCAAGGAATGCGACGTACCCGATGCGGGCCCTGCGCACGCGCTCAGTTTCCAGCATCCTGCCTCCTGTGGTGCAGCACCTGTCCGAGCAGTGCGTTCGTCACCTGCCCGTCCCGCACCGCAAAGCGGCCGCCGATGAGCACGTAGTGCACGCCTTCCGAGAGCCGGTGCGGATCCTGGAACGTTGCGGTGTCCGTGATGCGCTCGGGATCGAAGACGACGATGTCGGCGATCGCGCCAACGCGCAGGACGCCGCGATCCTGCATCCGGAACACCGAGGCGGGAAGCGACGTCATGCTGCGCACGGCGGCGCTCAGGTCCACGGCGTCGCCATCCAGCGCGTAGCGCCGCAGCTTGCGAGGAAACGTGCCGTACGCGCGCGGGTGTGGGAACCCGACGCCCATTGTGACGAGTGCGCCATCGGATGCCGTCATCGTCCACGGCTGACGCATCAGCGTGCGGATATCCGACTCGTGCATGTTGAACGAGATGATGCCGGGGCTGCCGCCGCTCACGAGCTCCAGGGTGAGGTCGACCGGATCCAAGCCGCGCTCGGCCCCCAGGTCTGCCAGTGTACGCCCCTCGATGGATTCGTCGTCCTCGTAGCGGCCGAACATGATGCGATCCGCGCCACCGCGCCGATCCAGGTTCTCGACGACGTCGCGCCGGATGCGTGCGCGTGTCGCGGCATCCGCCAGGCGGTGTTCGAGTGAGTCGCGGCCACCGGCCTGTGCCCAGCGAGGCAGCAGGGCGGACGACAGATTCGTGGAGGATGCATCGTACGGGTACTGGTCGGCGTACACTTCGATGCCCTGGTCACGGGCGCGCTCGATGCGGTGCACGAGCGCTGCGCCGTAACCCCAGACGCGCGGGCCGAGCGCCTTGATGTGCGTGACGACGCCGGGCAGCTGCGCTTCGCGGGCAACGGTGATCACCTCATCGACTGCGGCCACCAGGCCGATGCTGTAGTCGGATTCGTCGCGGATATGGCTGGTGTACGCACCACCGTATGCTGCTGCTACCTGCGCCAGCGCGACCAGCTCCTCCGTCGATGCGTAACTGCCGGGGGCATAGAAGGGCCCGCTCGAGAGTCCGAACGCGCCCGCCTCCATGCCGGCACGCACGAGCCCGCGCATCCGCTCCAGCTCTGCCGCCGATGCCGCACGGTCGTCCATGCCCACAACCGCGCCGCGGACCGAGCCGTGCGGGACGAGCAGTGCGACGTTGACGCCGAGGCCGTCCGCCAGCAACTCCATGCGCTGTTCCTCGAGATCGACCGGGCCGCCGCCGTCCGGGTTCACGAACACCGTCGTGATCCCCTGCGTAAGCAGCGGCACCGCGGCGCTCAGTCCGGGTGTTGCGAGTCCGGGACCAGCATGCGAGTGGGCGTCAATGAACCCCGGCGTCACGTACATGCCCGCGGCATCGATCGTGACGGTGGCCCGCGCATCTGCCAGGTCGCCCATCGCGGCGATCCGGTCGCCTGTGATCGCGACATCCGTGGCGTACCAGGGATTGCCCGTACCATCGAGGACGCGTGCGTTCCGCAGCAGGACGTCGAACTGCTGCGCGGCGGCGTCCGCCGGAACCAGGAGCAGCGGCGCGGCTGCGAGCAGGACGGCAGCGCCGTGTCGCAGCGTAGGGAAGTCGATTGCAGGTGTGCGCATCATCGCCGGGCGGAGGAAGGGTTCGGTGACCGCACGCACGCCCGTGCGCGCTGCCCTGAGCTCTCTACATTCTGGGCCGTACGTTTGCGCGCCGCCACCACATCTCCGATTCTTGGGACCGTGAACCATCGGGAGAGGAAGCGAATGTCGCTAACCAGCCGTGTCCGCCGCGTGCAGCGGGGCCGCGCATCCGTGGGTCTGCGCCCGTCGGCGGCCCGCGTGACGGCTGCCTGTGGATTCGCGCTGGCGGCGTGCGCGATGCCGTCGGCGCCGCCGGCCGGACCCGAGCCGAGCGCGCTGCCGCCGCTCGTCGAACAGGTCGAGATCCGCCGCACGTCACACGGCGTACCGCACATCCTTGCCGAGAATCTGCAGGCGGCAGCGTTCGCCCTGGCGTACGTGCAGCTGGAGGATCACGGTCTGCGCATCCTGCGCGACATGGAAGCCGAGCGAGGACGGATGGCGCTCATCGAGGGCATCACCGCGGTGGACGAGGATGCGGTCGCCCGGCTGAGCCACGCACGTGCCATCGCGACGTTCGATTCGCTGCAGGCGGACACGCGCGCGGTGTACACGGGCTTCGCGGAGGGAATGAACCATTACATCCGGGTGCACCGTGCCGAGCTGCCGCCGTGGGTACGGCCGGATTACGCGCCTTACGACGTGCTCGCCCGCGACATCGTATGGCCCTCGAGCGCCGCCATGGGCCGGTTCCGCCGCCGGCTGGTCGAGGATCCGGACGACCCTCACGTGCTGACAGCGGCGCACGACTCCGCGTGGCAGCAGCCGCAGAACGTCGGCTCGAACGCGTGGGCGCTGGCGCCGTCGCGGACCGCAAGCGGCAAGGCGATCCTGCTGCGTAACCCGCACCTCTCGTGGACGGCCGGCTACTACGAGGCGCACGTGCGCGTGCCCGGCGAGCTCGACTTCTATGGCGACTTCCGCATCGGCGGCCCGTTCACGGTCATCGGCGGCTTCAACGCCCGTCTGGGCTTCGCGACCACGAACAACGACACGCGACCTCACGCCTTCTACGCATTCCGGCTGCACCCCACGCAGCCCGACCACATCGTGCTGGACGACATGGCCGTGCCGCTCGAGCGGGACATCGTCACGGTCGAGTACCGTGCCGAGCAGGGCGTGCGGACGGCGAGGCGGGAGTTCTGGAGCACGCCCTACGGCCCGGTCGTGCATCGCAGCGACAGCCTCGTCTACGTCTACCGGCTCGCGACGAGCGGTGCGTTTCGCGCAGGCGAACGCTGGCTCGACATGATGAAGGCGAAGAGTCTGGCGGAGTGGAAGGAGGCAATGCGGATCCAGCCCCGCGACGGCTCGAACTTCACGTACGCCGATGCGGATGGGAACATCTTCTTCGTCTGGGAGGCGCCGGCGCCGCTGCTGCCTCATGCGGATGGCGGTGATACGCTCGCCGTGCTGGCCACGCGCGCGGAGCAGGTGTGGACGCGGCTCGTACCCTTCGATTCGTTGCCGCAGCTCCACAACCCACCGGGCGGCTACATCCACAACGAGAACGACTCGCCGCACTACACGAGCCTGAGCCAGGTGCTGCCGCACAGCTTCCGCTTCTGGGTGGAGCCGCCGCGTCTAAGGCTGCGCAGCCAGCACGCACTGCAGCTGCTGCACAACGAGCGGGTGTTTACACTCGAGGACGTGGTCGCCGCGAAGCACAGCATGCGGATGCTGCTCGCGGACAGGGTGAAGCCGGCGCTCGTCGCGGCGGTGCGGCGCAGTGGTGCGACCGGTGCGACTGCGCGCGCGAGCGAGCTCCTGCATGCGTGGGACAACACGGCAGCGCGCGACAGCCGGGGCGGCGTCCTCTTCCAGACGTGGTGGGAGCGATACCGCGCGCTCGTGGATGAAGACGACGTGTACGAAGTCGCGTGGAGCGCTGCCGAACCGACATCCACGCCACGCGGGCTGGGCGCGCCCGAGCGCGCGGTCGATGCATTCCACCGGGCGGTGGACGAGACCGCCCGGCAGTTCGGCAGCTGGGACGTCGCATGGGGCGAGGTGCACCGGGTGCGGCGCGGAGACGTGGACGTGCCCGTGGGTGGCTGCGGTGGCGCGCTCGGCTGCTTCCGGGTGCTCAACTTCGACACCGCGCCGGACGGGAAACGCTACGTGAACGGCGGGGACGGCTGGGTGCTCGCCGTGGAGCTCGGCGAGATCCCGCGCGCCTACTCCGTGCTGGCCTATGGTCAGAGTCCGGACCCCGATTCGCCGTGGCACGACGACCAGGCAGCGATGTTCGCCGACAACCGCATGAAGGTCGTGCGCTGGACGGAGCAGGACATCGCGGCGGATATCGTGGTACGCTATCGGCCGGGTGAGGAGGTCCCTGGCACGCGTCAGACGCGCGCGCGATAGGCATCCTGCAGGCGCTTCGTGATCGGGCCGACCTTGCCGCCCCCGATGGTGCGACCGTCCACGGTCGTGATCGGCATGATCTCCGTCGTCGTGCCGGACAGGAACAGCTCTTCCGCCCGGAACAGGTGCTCCCACAGGATGCCGGTCTCGACGGTCGGGATCGCCAGCTCGCGTGCCATCTCGAGCACGAGCGCGCGCGTGATGCCGGCGAGGATGTAGTTGCACTTCGGGAACGTGACGAGGCGCCCACCGAGCACGCCGAACAGATTCGAATGCGAGCCCTCGATGACGACGCCGTCCTTCACGAACAGGGCCTCGAATGCGCCGGCCGCATGCGCCGCCTGGTTCGCCAGTACATTCGGCAGCAGCGAGATGCTCTTGATGTCACAGCGGCTCCACCGGGAATCGGGCACGGTGATCGCCGCTACACCCTTCTCGAAGTATGCGCTCGGATGATTTCTGAACGGCTTCGCGGTCGCATAGACGGTCGGCGTGCAGTCGTCCGGGAACGCGTGCTTGCGCGGTGCGACACCGCGCGTGACCTGGACATAGATCGTGCCGTCGCCGATCACGTCATTGTCCCGAATCAGCCGGCCGGCAACCTGCTCCAGCCCGTCGATGCACGCGTCATCGATCTCCAGTGCCGCCAGCCCCTCACGCATGCGGGCGACGTGGGCGTCCATCAGGAAGGGCTTCCCGCCGTACACGCGCGCGACCTCGTACACGCCGTCGGCGAAGAGGAAGCCGCGGTCATCGACCGGAACCTTTGCGTCCGCGTGGTCGAGATACTCGCCGTTCAGGTATACCTGCATGAGACTCGATTCTCCGCTGGTGGAAACGCCAGAATAGGCGACGTCCGCGGGAGCGTCAATCGCACGCGGCGCGTGAATCGGCGGGCAATGGATGCCGAATCGGCGCGCAGGCGGTGGCCGTCCCGCGTCATGCCTCCTCGCGCTGAGCGCCAGTGGCCGCCGGCGGATCGTGCGCCATGCACGACTTTTGCGCTGCACCCCGCCGAACCAGTCGAGAGGACGCATGAGTGAGCTGGACATCATCACCGGGCCGCCGACCCGGGTACACAGGCTTGCGAACGGGCTGACCCTGGTCGTGCGTGAAGACCGACGCGCGCCCGTCGTCGCCATCGTCACGCGCGTGGCGGCCGGCTATTTCGATGAGAGCGATGAGCAGGTCGGCATCAGCCATGTGCTCGAGCACATGTTCTTCAAGGGCACGCCAGCGCTCGGACCGGGCGAGATCGGCCGTGCCACGAGGCAGGCTGGCGGTTACCTGAACGCAAGCACGATCTACAACCGTACGCTCTACTACACGGTCCTGCCGAGCGAATCGCTGGAGGACGGCCTCGCATTGCAGAGCGACGCACTGCTGAACGCGGCGATCGATCCGGGTGAGCTGGAGCGCGAGCTGCGGGTGATCATCGAGGAAGCCCACCGCAAGCTCGACAACCCGGCGGCGGTGGCTGGGGAGTCCCTGTATGCGCTCATGTTCCAGCGCCACCGCATGCGGCGCTGGCGCATCGGCGTCGCCGAGCAGCTCGCCGGCTTCACGCGCGAGGACGTGCACGCGTTCTACCGCGCATGCTACCGCGGGCCGAACATCGTGCTTTCCATTGCGGGAGACGTGGAAACGGAGCGCGTGGTGGAGCTCGTCGAGCAGTACTACGGCGCGCTGGACGGCGCGCAGCCGCCGCGCGACCGTGGCCCGGCCGAGCCGGAGCAGAGCGGCTTCCGCTATCGCCGCATCGACGGGGACATCACAACCGCGTACATCGAATGGGGCTGGCCAACCGGGGGGATGCTGCATCCGGACACGCCCGCGCTGGACATGCTTGCGATCGCGCTCGGCCAGGGACGCGCCAGCCGCCTGTACTACGCGGTACGCGACGCCGGCCATGCGCAGATGGTGGACGCGCACCACTACACTCCGGAGGAGCTCGGCATCTTCAACGTCTCGATCGAGACGACACCCGACCGGATCACGGCTGCGCTGCTCGCGACAGCACAGGAGATCCGGCAGGCACGTGGTTTCACGAACGACGAGCTGGAGCGGGTGCGGAACCTCGTGCGCGCTCGCCTGCTGCGCCGGGTGGAAACCGTCGAAGGGCAGGCGAACCTGCTGGCGGACTGGCAGGCGCTCGGGGACTGGCGAATGGCAGCCGCGCACTACCAGCGCATGCTCGGGGTCACCCCGGCCGACCTGACGGACGTGGCCGAGCGCTACCTGCGTCCCGAGCGTACGTCGCTGCTCGTGCATGCGCCTCAAGACGCGCACGCCGTCACGACGACGGAGGAGATGCGCGCACTCCTGTTCGACGCGACCGGCCAGCGAGTCCCCGCGACGAACGGCGCAGCGGCTGCTGACGAGCCGAGGCAGCCGGCAGCGCATCCGTCCGCACCGGTCGAGCTGGAGCAGGTCGAGGACGGCGTGCATTTCTACCGGACGCGCGGCGGGGCGCGCATCGTGGTGCTGCCGCGGCCAGGTGCCGGGCTCGTGTCTCTTGCCATCGCGGCCGCCGGCGGGACGTGCACCGAAGGCGCAGACGAAGCCGGTGTCACGGCCTTCGCCGGCCGCGCTGCACTCAAGGGCACCCGTCGCTTCACCGCCGCGGCGCTCGCGGAACGCACGGAATCGCTGGGCGGCGGGATCGCCGCGAGCGTGGGGCCCGACGAGTTCAGCTGGACACTCTCCATCCCGGCTCGCCACCTGAACGAGGGCATCGCACTGCTCGCCGAAGCTGCACTGCATCCGACCTTCCCGGAGGATGAGCTGGAGCGGGAGCGGGCAGTCACACTCGCGCTACTCGAGCAGGTGCGCGACGACATGCAGCGCTATCCGCTGAGCCTCTGCCTGACTGCAGCCTTTCCGCATCATCCGTACGGCTTCGCGCTCGACGTGCAGGAGGACGCGACGCGCATGCTGACGCGAAGCCGCGTCGTCGACTGGCATGCTCAGCTCGTCCATGCCAGCGCGCCGTGGTGCTTCGTAGTCGGCGACGTCGCGCCGGATGCAGCCGCTCGCGCGTGCGCGGCGCACCTCGATGACAGACCGCACGTGGCCCCCGATCACGAGCCGTGCGCAAGTGCCGCCGTCTGGCCGGCATCACCAGCCCGCGCTGCGGTCCACCGCCCGCGCGCGCAGACCGCCCTCGCCCTCGCGTTTCCCGGGCCGCGCCGCAACGAGCTCGATGCAGATGCGCTGCGCCTGCTCGGCACCGCCGTCGGCGGCCTCGGCGGTCGACTCTTCGAGGAGCTGCGCAGCCGCCGGTCGCTGGCATACACCGTCTACGCAGCACCCGTCGCGCGCCTGCACGGCGGTGCATTCCTCGCCTATATCGCGACCACTCCGGAGCGCGAGGAGGAAGCCCGCGACGGCCTGCTCGAGGAGCTCGGCAGGCTGCGCGTCGAGCCGATCGCGCAGGAGGAGGTCGAGCGCGCACGCCGTTACTCCATCGGCGCACGCCGCATCCGCCGGCAGACGAATGCCGCACACCTCGCCGATCTCCGGAACGCGCTGCTCATCGGCCGGGGCCTCGTCGAGCTGCGCGATTACGAGCAGCGGCTGGCGGCACTCGACGGCGAGGTGTTGCGCGCGGCGGCAGAACGCTGGCTCAACCCCGCGCGGCTCGTGGAAGGCGTAGTGCGCGGCAAGGGTGCCGAAGCGCTGGCCGTCGATGGGCAGGTGGTCAGCTCTGTTTGAACGAGTGCTTTGGTATTGCTGAGGAACGGCCTGCTCACCACAGAGCCCGCAGAGGCCACAGAGGCGTGCCGGGCGGTCGCATGATCAGGGCGCGTTGTCAGGTTCCGCAGCAGTCCGGACCGGCCGAGGACCAACGCTAAACGGATCGATGCCCGGAGATGTTGCCGTCGCGCGGGTCACACGCGCCGCCGCAGCCGCTCTGTGTGCTCAGCGTGCTCCGTGGTGAAATGGGTTGTTGTTCCCCTCCCTCTCCCTCGCTAAACTGACGCGGCGCGCGGCGAGAGGACTGCGCACGAAGCCGGGAGAGCGAGCGGATGGCGTACGAGTACGAGCACGTGCAGGTGGAGGTCGACGGTGGTGTCGCCGTGGTCCGTGTCCATCGTCCGGACAAGCTGAATGCGCTCAACGCTGCGCTGATCGCGCAGCTCGACGGTGCGTTTCACGAGGTGGCGGCGGATGCGGCGGTGCAGGCCATCGTGCTCACGGGTTCGGGCGAGAAGGCGTTCGTCGCGGGCGCGGACATCGGCGAGCTGGCGCAGATGGATCCGATCGGCGGTGTGCGCACGTCGCGCGAGGGGCAGGACGCGTTCCGCTTTCTCGAGCGTATGCGCAAGCCGGTGATTGCGGCGGTGAACGGGTTCGCGCTGGGCGGCGGGCTGGAGCTCGCGCTTGCGTGTCATCTGCGGCTCGCGAGCGAGAATGCAAAGTTCGGGTTGCCGGAAGTGAAGCTCGGGATCATCCCCGGTTATGGCGGGACGGTGCGGTTGCCGCGCCTGGTCGGTAAGGGCCGTGCACTCGAGATGATCCTGTCCGGCGAGATGATCGATGCAGAGGCGGCGTACCGGATCGGCCTGGTGAACCGCGTCCATGCGCAGGTTGATCTGCTCGCAGAGGCGCGTGCTCTGGCGGGGAAGATCGCGGCGAACGGGCCTGTCGCTCTGGCGCTGGCGCTCGAGGCCGTGGACCACGGCATGGCGGCAACCATGGAAGACGCGCAGCTGTTCGAATCGAACCTGTTCGGCCTGCTCGCATCCACGAGTGACATGCGTGAGGGCATGGGTGCGTTTCTGGAGAAGCGAAAGGCGAAGTTCACGGGGAAGTAGACCGCCGCCGGGCGCGTCGCCTCCACCGTCGCGAATGCATGGCTGCATCCTTCGTCTGTCGCGAGCTCCGGCTGCGCGACTTCCGCAACTTCAGCGAGCTGGAGCTGAGCTTCCCCGATGACGGCGTTGCGATCATCGGGGAGAATGGCGCGGGCAAGACGAACCTTCTCGAAGCGATTTATTATCTGGAGATCTTTCGCTCCTTCCGCGGCGCGCCGGACGAGCAGCTCGTCCGTTTCGATGCAGCCGCGTTCCATCTGCGCGGCCGCTTCGAGGACACTGCGACCGGCGCGGTGCAGGAAGTCACTGCCGGTTACGAGAGCAAGGGACGTCGCAAGAAGGTGACAGTGAACGGCAACGAGCCCGAGCGGATGAGCGAAGCGATCGGGCATGTGGGTGCCGTCGTGTTTTCCCCCTCGGACGTCACGATCGTCGCGGGTGCGCCGGGTGAGCGACGTCGCTTCCTCGACATCCTCCTGTCGCTCCACGTGCCGGGCTACCTCGGCGCCCTCCAGCGGTTCCGCCAGGCACTGCGGCAGCGAAATGCGATGCTGAAGCAGGGCGCGTCGTCGGCATTGCTGGATGCGTGGACCGAGCCGCTGCTGGCACCGGCAGTGCGCGTGATGACGGTGCGAGCACGCTGGATCGAGGCCCATGCGGTGCGCTTCGCCGAGCGGTATGCCGCGATCGGAGGCGGCGCGCGCGCGGAACTGCGTTACGTTCCGGGCGGGCGCATCGCGCCTGATGCGACTGCGGATGCGGGCACGCTGCGGGCTGCGCTCGACGCCGAGCTGGACCGGGTGGCGCAGCGCGAGCGCGACCGCGGCATGACACTCGTCGGGCCGCACCGCGACGACCTGGCGATCCTGCTCGAGACCGACAGCGGGCCGGTGGACCTGCGCAACTTCGGTTCGGGCGGACAGGTGCGTACGGGCGTCGTGGCATTGCGACTGATCGAGACGGAGTCGCTGCGCGCAGCGCGCGGCAGGCTGCCGATCATCCTGTTGGATGATGTTTTCGCAGAACTGGACGCCGGCCGTTCGCGCCGGATCCTCGAGCTGCTCGAGGCGGAGGAGCTTGGCCAGGTGATCCTGACGGCGCCCAAGGCGTCCGACGTCGATCTCGGTGCGCATGGCACCGGGTTCGTCTCGTCGCTCGCAGAATGGCGGATTGCCAGCGGAAAGGTGAGCGCATGAGCGAGAAGCCGATGAAGGTCGGTGAGGCGCTGAAGGAGTACCTGACGCGCTCGCAGGTCGGTGAGCGCATGCAGGAGGCAACGATCGTCCCGGAATGGGCAGAGCGCGTGGGGCAGCGCATTGCGGCTGTGACGACGCCGCTGCGTGTCTCGCGCGGCACCCTCTTCGTTGCGGTGCGCTCGAGCGCGTGGCTCATGGAGCTGCGACTGATGGAGGGCGAGATCCTGCGCCGGCTCAACGAAGGCCGCGAGAGCGGGCGCATCGCAAAGATCCGATTCGTGATGGCCGACGGTTGAGGCACCCGACCACGTGAGTACCGCAGAACCCCAGGCGCCGCCGCGCGCGCCGACCGGAACGGACGTGCGCGGCGTCATTGCGCTCCCCGCGGCGATCGCGATCGCCCACGGGCTGAACGACCTGTATGCGGCGTTCCTGCATCCGCTGCTGCCCCGCATCATGGAGCAGCTCGGGCTGAACATCACACTCGCCGCCACGCTTGCGATGACGCTGTCGCTCGCCGCGTCCCTCGTGCAGCCTGCCATGGGGCACCTGGCCGACCGCTACGGGCGCCGCACGTTCATCGTCATGGGCCCCGTTCTCTCTGCCGTGTTCCTGTCGCTCATCGGGGTCGCACCCAGCTTCATCCTGCTCGCGCTCTGCCTCACACTCGCCGGTCTCGGCAGCGCAGCGTTCCATCCGCCGGCCGCATCCATGGCCGCCGCCGCCGGCAGCCGCCGCACCATGGGGACGCGCTACTCGATCTTCTCGTTCGGCGGTGCCCTCGGCTATGCGCTGGGCCCGCTCGTCGCCGTCGCGATCGTGACGCGTGGCGGGCTGGCCGCGCTGACGTGGGCCATGCTGCCGACGCTGCTGTTCGCTCCCGTCCTCTTCCTGCTGCTGCCGTCCGGTGCGCACGAGCGCACGCGCCACGCCGAGCGGAAGGGGGAGCCGCTCGCACTCCTGCCCCTGCTACGGGGACCGCTGGGACTCGTCTTCGGCGTCAGCGCAGTCGGCGCCTTCATGCAGCGCGTCTACCTCACGATGGAGCCGATCCTCGTGAACCATGCGGGCGGGTCCGAGCGGGCGGGGGCCGTCGCCCTCAGCATCTACCTCGGCGCCCAGGCCCTCGGCAGCCTGAGCGGCGGCGTCCTCGCCGATCGCATGGACCGCCGAACTCTGCTCCTCTGGCTCACGGCGATCTCCCTACCCGCGCACGCGCTGGCGCTGGGGCTGCCCGCCGGGTCGGCAGCGGGCATCACTGCGACCGTCATCGCGGGGTTCGTGAACATGGCGATCCTGCCGCCCATCGTACTCCTCGCCCAGGAACTGCTGCCCGGCGGCGCCTCCCTCGGCGCCGGCATCGTGATGGGCGCCGCCTGGGCAACCGGTTCGATCGGCATGCTCGGGATCGGTGTGCTGGCCGACCAGATCGGTGCGCAGAGCGCGGCCCTCGCCGCGGTGCCGATCACCCTGCTCGGCGTTGCCCTCGCGTGGGCGCTGCCGTCGCTGCGCTCAGGCGGAGGGGGAGGGGGAGGATAACAACCTTTTCACCACGGAGCACGCAGAGGGCACAGAGGGCGTACCGCCGGTCACCGCGGGCGCAGGATTGGGTTGTTTGTTTCCCGGTGGATGGAACGGCCACGCCGGTGGGCCTGCCGCGCGGTCTCTGCGGGCGCTGCGGACTCTGTGGTGAAGATGCTGTTGTCGGAGCGAGATGGGCGTCGAAGGCAGGTTCCCCCGCGACCATGCTCCCCCGCGGATCCTCACGCGCACGCGTGCGCGCGCGCGCAACACTGACAGTCTGGCGGGGTATCAGGGACGGCTGAAACGACACCCCACCGGATGGGCAGGAACATGGCGAAGAAAGACCCGCAGGGCGGCGGCTACAACGCCGGGCAGATCCAGGTGCTCAAGGGGCTCGAGGCGGTTCGCAAGCGTCCGGGCATGTACATCGGCTCGACGGGCCCGCGCGGGCTGCACCACCTCGTCTACGAGGTCGTGGACAACTCCGTCGATGAAGCGCTCGCCGGGTACTGCACGAAGGTCGACGTCACGATCCATCCCGATGATTCGATCACGGTCGTGGACGACGGGCGCGGCATTCCGGTGGATATCCATCCGACGGAGAAGCTGCCGGGTGTCGAGGTCGCCATGACGATCCTGCATGCGGGCGGCAAGTTCGACAAGGAGAGCTACAAGGTGTCAGGCGGCCTGCACGGCGTCGGCGTCAGCGTCGTGAACGCGCTGTCCGAGCAGCTCGACGTCGAGATCCACCGCAACGGCAAGATCTACAAGCAGCGTTATGCCCGCGGCATCAAGACGACCGAGCTGCAGGTCGAAGGCAAGACGAAGGCGACCGGCACGCGCGTCACGTTCAAGCCGGACCCGGAAATCTTCTCCGAGCTCAACTACAACTTCGACACGCTGGCCAACCGGCTGCGCGAGATGGCCTTCCTGAACAAGGGCCTGCGCATCGTCATCACGGACGAGCGGGACCTGAACGACAAGGGGCCGAAGCGCGAGGAGTACCACTACGAGGGTGGTATCGTCGAGTTCGTCGCATTCCTGCGCGGTACGCGCAAGCCGCTGCATCCGAAGGTGATCTACATCGAGGCGGAGCGCGAGGAGGCGGAGATCGAGCTCGCGCTGCAGTACGACGACGGCTACAACGAGAACACGTTCACCTTCGTCAACAACATCAACACGCACGAGGGCGGCACGCACCTGACCGGGTTCAAGGCCGCGCTCACGCGTACGATCAACGACTACGCACGCAAGAACAATCTGCTCAAGAAAGAGCTCGACTCGCTGTCTGGCGAGGATCTGCGCGAGGGGCTGACGTGCGTGCTGAGCGTGAAGGTGAAGGAGCCGCAGTTCGAGGGTCAGACGAAGACAAAGCTCGGAAATTCGGAGGTGCGCGGCGCTGTCGAATCGGTCGTGAATGACCGGCTGGCGACGTTCCTCGAGGAGAACCCGTCGGTCGCGAAGACGATCGTCGAGAAGGCGTTGCAGGCGGCGCGCGCTCGGCTGGCAGCGCGCAAGGCGCGCGAACTGGTGCGTCGCAAGAACGCGCTCGAGGGCATGGTCCTGCCCGGCAAGCTCGCGGACTGCTCGATCACCGATCCGGCGCTCTGTGAGATCTACCTCGTCGAGGGTGACAGCGCGGGCGGCAGTGCGAAGCAGGGGCGTGACCGCAACTTCCAGGCGATCCTGCCGCTGCGCGGCAAGATCCTGAACGTCGAGAAGTCGCGCCTCGACAAGGTGCTGTCGAACGAGGAGATCCGCACGATCATTGCGGCGATCGGCACCGGTATCGGCGAGGACGAGTTCAGCACGAAGAGTGCGCGCTACGGCAAGATCATCATCATGACCGACGCCGACGTGGATGGTGCACACATCCGTACGCTCCTGCTCACGTTCTTCTATCGCCACATGCGCGGCCTGATCGACGAGGGCATGATCTTCATCGCGCAGCCGCCGCTCTACCGCGTCGCGAAGGGCAAGGAAGAGCACTATGCGTACGACGAGGAGGAGCGCGAGTCGCTCACGGCGCGGCTGAATGCAAAGGGCGACGGCAAGATCAACCTGCAGCGCTACAAGGGTCTCGGCGAGATGAACCCGGAGCAGCTCTGGAAGACCACCATGGATCCGGAGACGCGAACGATCCTGCAGGTCACCATGGAGGATGCCGTCGAGGCGGACCAGATCTTCTCGACGCTCATGGGCGACGACGTCGAGCCGCGCCGCAAGTTCATCGAGGACAACGCGAAGTTCGTGAAGAACCTGGACGTGTAACCGGCTGTCTGTCCGCAGTCGGTGCGGGACGCTTCGGGAAAGACGGTCCTGGCTGCTTCGCGAATGGCTTCCGGATCGAGGCCGAAGAACGGAGGGGGGCGATCAATCGCCCCCGCTCCCCCTACCCGGCCTGCCTTCGCCAGAAGACCTCCCATTCGCCCTCGCTCGGCGAGAGGATGCCGCCGATCGATGCGCCAAGGACTGTGCCGACGGTCGCACCCGCGCCGATCAGCCACGCCATGCACGACGTTCGCTCGTAACACAGTCCGCTCAGTACCGCTCCGAGCCCGCCGACGATCACCGCGCCGGTCACGGCGGATCGCTTGCTGAACGCACTTGCCGATGGCGTCCACCGGTAGATGCTGTCCATGGCAGCATAGGGAATCTCCGCGCCGCCCAACACGGCGCTGGACGAGCCGAGCATCGCGGGGGTTCCCGCGGCATGAATGGAATCGGCGGCGTACACCTGCAGTGTCCAGTGCATATCGCGCGCGCGTCGCAGCGCCTCCGCCACGTTCGCGGGGGTCGGCTCGGATGCTGGACTCCCCTGGCGAGGAGGCGCGCTGGTGCAGGCGTTCAGCGCCAGGAGCAGTGTCGCGAGCATTCGCTTGTGCTTCATCGTCAGAATCCGCGATGGGGAAACGGGCGGCGCGCAGGTACGGCGTGAGTCGGGCGTCGGAGCCTCGGCGAGGTCTGAACGATAGCGGATCGACGCTCCTATCCGTACCCTCACGCTCTCGATCCTTCGTCACATGTAACTCGTGCAGTCCGATCGGCGACGAAATTGAACTCCAATGAATCCGCCTACCGGCGTGCACTGTGGATCGTCGTGCTGCTGAATGCCGGATACGGCGTCGTCGAGATGGTCGGCGGCTACCTGGCCGGCTCACAGGCGCTCAAGGCGGACGCCCTCGATTTCATCGGCGACGGCGTGATCACGCTGGTCGGGCTGCTCGCGCTCGGGTGGGCGGTCGGGTGGCGTGCGCGTGCCGCGCTCCTGCAGGGTGTCTTCCTCGGTGTGCTCGGTATCGGCGTGCTCGTGACGACGGCATACCGGCTCTTCGTGCAGCAGCAGCCGCAGGCCGAGCTGATGGGCGTGATCGGCGGTGTCGCGCTGCTCGTGAACCTGGCCGCCGCCGCCGTGCTCGTGCCGCACCGCGCCGGGGATGCGAACGTGCGCGCGGTCTGGCTGTTCTCGCGCAACGACGCGCTCGGCAATATTGCAGTCGTGATGGCGGCGTTGCTCGTAGCATGGACGAACACGGCGTGGCCGGACCTGGTGGTCGCGCTGGTGATCGCCGCGCTGTTCCTGCAGTCGTCCTGGTCGATCATCCGCGCGGCGCGCCGCGAGCTGACGGCGAGCGAAGTCAGCCCTTCGTGACGCGGACCTGCTGCGTGGCAGGCTCGAGCAGAGGCTCCTCTGCCGGATCGGCGAGCAGCCGCAGTACGGTCGGGCGGATTGCGCGGTATCCCGCGTAGCCGGCGGCAAGCAGCGCGCCCGACAGGAGTCCGATACCGAAGGTCCGGATCCATGTCACCGGCCAGAGTGCGGCCCACATGCCATTGACCATCGCCTGAACGAAGTTCTCCACTGCCCAGCGGATCCACCAGCCGATGTCGAACCAGTCGAGACGGCCGGGTCTGACGAAGTCGCCCGCCAGGCTCGTCGCCTCGAGGTAGAGGAACGTGAGGGCAGCGACGAAGCCGTAGAAGCCGCCGCCGCGGGTCTCCCAGAGTCTGCGCAGGTATCGCCGGAGATGGTTCACGGGCAGGTCGCGGATGGTGTCAACGGATGCTGGATTGTCGCGCGGCGACCGCGGCGGGTCAAGCCGGCCGTGTCGGCCCGGGGGGCCACCGTCAATCCTCTCGCTCGTCCATTTTCGGCAGTACTTCCTTCTCGGGATCCGCCGGGTCGGCAAACGGCTCGCCCGGCACCGGTGGCGGGGGCGGGACGACGGCATCCTCGTCGCCGGGCGTCGCGCGCAGGGATACCACGATCCCGACGATCATGGTGCTCGCGATCACACCCAGTGAAATGCCGGTCGGGATGTGGACGAAGTCCTCCAGCAGCATCTTCAGTCCAACGAAGATGAGCACGAAGGAGAGAGCATACTTCAGGTAGATGAAGCGGTGAATCACGCCGGCGAGCAGGAAGTACATCGAGCGCAGGCCGAGGATGGCGAAGATGTTCGACGTGTAGACGATGAACGGATCCAGCGTGATCGCGAAGATCGCGGGGATCGAATCGATCGCGAAGATCAGGTCGGACGCCTCGATGAACACGAGCACGAGGAGGAGCGGCGTTGCGAAGAGCCGGCCGTTCTCGCGCACGAAGAAGTGCATGCCGCGGAATCCGACGGTCACGGGTACGACGCGCCGGGTCCAGCGCAGCACGCGGCTGTGCTCGGGATCGATGCCTTCGTCGTCGCGCACTGCCATGCGCACTCCCGTGACGAGCAGGAGTGCGCCGAAGATGTAGATCACCCAGTGGTAGTGCAGGAGTACGTAGGCGCCGGCGAGGATGAACGTCGCACGCATGATGAGTGCGCCGAGGATGCCCCAGAACAGGACGCGGTGCTGGTACTGCGCAGGGACGCCGAAGTACGAGAAGATCAGGACGAAGACGAACAGGTTGTCGACGGCGAGGGATTTCTCGATCAGGTAGCCGGTCAGGAACTCGAGCGCTTCTTCGCGGCCGACGACGAGATAGATGCCGAGATTGAAGAGTAGTGACAGAGCTACCCAGGCGGCGCTCCACAGTGCGGCTTCACGGATGCCGACGGCATGTGCGCGCCGGTGGAAGACGCCCAGATCGAGGGCAAGCAACGCCAGGATGAGAACATTGAAGAGGATCCAGGCCAGCGGTGTTCCCACCCAGGCTCCATTCAGTCGGGTTGCGGCTTACTGCGTGAGCGACGTGCCGTCGCCCCAGCGCCATTCGTCCAGGATCGTGCCGATGCGCGGGGCCATGCCGTCGCCGTACTCGGCCGGGTAGTGCTCGAGGTAATGGAAGACCACGTTCCCCCGCTGCGCGAGGCCGATGCTGCCGACGAAAGTCTCCTCCTCGTGCGGGTATGTAAAGGCGGACCGCTCGGTCATCCAGGTCCGTGGCGTGGCTTCGCGTGACAGGTCCAGCTCCGGATTCAGGCCCGCCACGAAGGTCTCGACCAGGCTGCGCGCCGAGGCGAGCGCAGTGCCGGCCGGATAGAAGAAAAACTGCACGTAGGCGCGCTCGTTGAGGACGCCACCGAAGCGGGCGACGAACTCCAGCGAGTGGCCGGCGTCACTCGAATCCGCCTGCACGACCATGTCGGCGGGTGCATACGTCGAGAACACGAGGGGGAAGCCCTCGGGCGCCCTGACGAGGTGCATCTCTACGGTGTCCGGCATGCCCTCAACCAGAACGATGTCGCGACGGCTCGCGGGTCGGTTCAGCTCCGCCGGATTGCCGGGGATGCCGGCAGACGGTGGCGAGTGCTGCGGCATCGTGGCGTCGGAGTATGGGGGCGGCGGAATCGAATCGACGTCCTCGACGACTGCCTCCTCCGCGGGCGGCGGTGCGCAGCCGGCCAGCGCGAGCAGCGCGATCGCCGCCAGATGCAGAGGCAGGGCCCGGAAGCGCACCGTGCTCAGAGACCCTGGTACAGGGGGTTCGCCACGATCTCGCCCGCCTCGTCGACCACCTGCCGGTCCCATGGGAAGACGACGGTGGCGTCGGTCTCGAGGGCATAGAAGTCCGGCTTGTAGCCGCCATGCTTGACCAGGCTCGTGGCCGTGCGGAGGTCGGACGGCTTCACCTGGCGTAGCGCGTTCTGGGCAAGGCGAAGAGTTTCACCCGACGTGCAGATCTCGTCCACGATCAGCACGTTCTTGCCCATCGCCTCCTTCGGCGCGCCCGAAAAGATCTTCGGCCGCGCACGCACGCGCTCTGCACCGAGATCGCGACTGATCTTGAGCGAATAGAAGTCGCAACGCAGGATGGATGCGACGACGGCGCCGGGGATCACGCCGGCCTTCGCAATGCCCACGACCAGGTCCGGCCGGTAGTCGGCAGTCGCCACCTTCACGGCCAGCACCCGGCACAGCTCCCCGAAGAACTCCCACGTCAACTCGAGGAAATCGGCTTCCGGCATGCCCGGGGCGCGCTTTACGACATTGCGGGGCGGCATCATCCGGGACTCCTGGGATCGCGGGATCGGAACAGCATAATAGCGCGTCCGGCTGAGGCCGCGCCAACACCCGCCACGGGGTGCAGGATCTGCGCCCGCCTCAGCTGCCGAGGCGGCCGTGGATCAGGAGGTCCGACGTCGCGCGCTGCGGCGCGGTAAGGGTCTGTGGCAGTGCAGCCTCGAGTGCAGGCGCGGTGGGATCATCAGGCAGGTACAGTACCAGGCTGCCGGGGTGGTAGGGTCCATCAAAGGAGACCGAGCGGCCGCTCGCATCCACCGCCACCAGCCGGCCGGCACCGCACAGCTCACCCAGCATCCTGGCAAAGCCCAGCCAGGCGTCGAGCGGTGCCGGACCGTCCGCCAGCGCGGGCACGATCTCCTCCTCATAGCGCCGGACGGCTTCCCGGAAAGCGACGTCGTCCTCGGCCTTCAGGTGCTTCAGTCGCGCGCGCAGCCCCGGCCGCGAGTCCTGGAGGCCGGCCGCGGCGAGCGCGGCTTCGAGGCGGGTCTCGGCACGTTGTTTCAGATCCATGCGCTACTCGCGTTTCTGCCGCTGCTGCTGAACGACAGCGATATTACAGAGCCCCAGGGAGAAAACACGTGGGAAGCGACCGAGTCAGGGGGGATATGGGGGAATATAGTCCCCCTCTCCCCACGACGGTTCGTGGAGAGCAGCGCGCAAGATTGACGGGAGTCCGACAAGAGAGATCGTAATTCCTGTTCGCTTCCCTGGCGTTGCTCCGAGCAGTTCTGGTTGCTCATCAGGCACCTGTGCGAGGCTCATGCGAGCTGACCGGACTTGAGGAGACAACCGCGGTGACATCTCTCCAAGGGTTCCTGGGGTCTCCCTCAGCAGGTGTTCGGAAGAGCCACGTTTGTAGTGCCGAAAGGCATGGCCGGAATGCGCCGGTCTTGCCCTGTTCACTGTCCGCATTGCAGGTTGATGCAGATTCGCGAAGGATGCAATAAGCGACTCTCGTTTCGTCCACCCCCCGGACCGGAGGACGCAATGACCAGGATGATCCGTGTCTCCCTCGCCGTTATCACCGTCTGCACGGCGGCTTCCGTAGGCATCGCAGCCGAGCCTGTGTTGAACCCCGACGCAACCACGTGCGGCCAGCCTGGTCAATCGGTACAGGCGTGGGCGATCTCCAACCAGGGAGAGAGCTGCACTTCATGCTGCGGGCCGTTTCACGTAGAGTGCTGCGGCTTGGAGTGCCAGTTCCAAGCCGAATTAAGGTAATGCCTGTATTGTGCCTCGTACCTGGATGATGCGAAACGCGTTGGCAGCGCGAAGCGGCAAGTTGGCGGGCGTGCTCGCCGCCGTCATAGCGAGCATGCTACCAGGTAGTGAGGGCACTGCTCGTGTCGTGCCGTCCGCGGCTGAACCTGAAGACACGCTGATTGCGACCGAGCCCGAGGAGTCGCCGGCCCCGAATCCGGAGCGCAACGCGTCGCTCGAGTGGCTGGCGCAAATCGAGATGCAGGAAAACCGTGATGTCCTGCTCGTGGAGCCGACGGTTGCCATTGATCCTCAGGGCGGCTTTCTCATCGGTGACAGGCGGGAGGCGCAAGCGCGACGGTATTCGAGTGAAGGCGCTCTGTTGTGGCATTTCGGACGGCCCGGATCCGGCCCGGGCGAGTTTTCTTCCGTTACCGCAGTCCGGCGCCTTCCATCGGACTCGATCGTAGTAGCCGATTTCCGCGGCCGAGTTACGATACTCGAATCCGATGGCCAGGCATTCGCAAGATCCATCCAGGTTCCGCTGGGGGCGCTCGAGCAGTTGGAGGTGATAAACGACTCGCTGGTGTTGATATCGGCGCGGAGCGCGGCGGTCGATCCAGAGGTAATGCACATCTGGAACCTCAGAACGAATCGGCCCGAACTGGCTTTCTTCAAACCGTTCTCGTCGGCCGCAAACAAGACTGCCGCTGCCACGGCAGGATGGACGAGATTCGCCGTGCGTAACGATACGATCGCGGTGATTTTCGCGGTGACTGACTCCGTCTACCTCTTCTCGATCAACGGGCGGCTCCTGCGCAGACTGGCCATTCCATCGAAGCGGTACCGTCCAGTACCTCCCGGCAGTACTCCTGATCGATCCGCAGGTCGCCGTGGTGTGATCGAGTGGCTGAGGACGTTCGATCTGATCGCCGATATCCATTGGCTCAGCGATGGGTCACTACTGGTTCCGTACCAGCAAGTCATTGCTGATTCGGCCATGAGCAGGCGGTGGCACATAATGCAGATGTCGACCAGTGGCGATCTGCTGGCCGAGGTTCGGGAGGTTCCCATGGTACATACTGTTGACGGCGCGGTACTTTGGCTCCAAACGCCCGGCACGCTGTTACCCAACATGTTCTCCAGCGCGCGTATCAGGAAATAGCGCAAGTGTCGCACCGCCTGCTCCGCCTCGCGGCCGCGCTCGGTGTTGGTCTGCTCGCATGTGAGTCTGGCGCGGTTCAGCCTGGCACCAAGCTCGCTGTGCCGTGGGCCGCATCGTCAGACGCGGACCAGGTTCGCATGGCCTGGATTCTCAGGGCCGGTGACTGCTTGATTTGCTCCCAATCCGTGCACTATCTCCGTCCCGCTGAGAGGACAACGGAAGGCTCGGCGACGATGGTCATCTTGATCGGCGAATCGGACGACACCCTGAATATACGCCAGTTTCTCCAAGCGAGACGGATCGGCGCCCCGATCATTTTGTGGGCACCCGCGTCGCTTGAAGGCGAGTGGGCAAGGATTCGCACGCCAGACTTGCTGATTGTCGACAGGCGACGCGTGCTGTGGGGCGTGAACTCGAACGAGAGCCGAGATACACCGCTGGTAGTCCTTCGGGAGATGCGCGATCGAACTTCTCGCACGAGTAGCCGTTGAGCTGATTACGCGGACGCACATACGGCAGCAACAGCACGGCGACGTGTTTACCGACAGCCACGCCTACGCCGCCCCGCACCGCTCACCGAGCGTTCGGGCAAAGCCGAGCCACACGTCGAGCGGCGTCGGCCCATCCGCCAGCGCGGGCACGACGTCCTCCTCGTAACGACGGACGGCCTCCCGGAAGGCGACCTCGTCCTCGGCCTTCAATCGCTTCAGCCGCGCGCGCAGCACCGGCCGGGAATCCTCGAGGCCGGCCGTGGCGAGTGCAGCTTCGAGGCGGGATTCGGCGCGTTGTCTCATTTACTGGCGCTTCTGTATGTGCTCAGGAACAGCGTTTTCACCACGGAGCCCGCGGAGGACGCAGAGGGTTCGCTGCGGAGGACGCGGGTTCGCGGCGGCGCCGGCATCTCGTTTCTTGTCAACACACGGCTGTTCACGTTCAAGCGCCTGCGTCAGCGTCGCGGCGGCAGCATGAGCCCCGAACGTAGAACAGCCGTGTGTTGACAAGAAAAGGAACCAGGATGATGACCGGCGATCATCGGTCCGCTGCAGAGACACCCACGCGGTCCCTCGTCCTCCGCCACGAATCCCTCGGTGCCCTCCGCGGGCTCCGTGGTGAAAACGCCGTTCATGGCGCGTGCGCCCACAGCGAAGCCTGACCCGCGCCGGCAATCTCCCCATCCGCGCCGGCAATCTCGACGCTAACCGCGCGCCATCGAATCCAGAAATTCCTTGTTCGTCTTCGTGCGCTTGATGCGCTCGAGCAGGAACTCGAGGGCCTCGGCCGGCGGCATGTCCGCGAGGAAGTTGCGCAGCAGGTACACGCGGTTCAGTTCCACCTCGTCGAGGAGCAGTTCTTCCTTGCGGGTCCCGGAGCGGTTGATGTCGACCGCGGGGAAGATGCGCTTGTCGGCGACGTGGCGGTCGAGCACGATCTCCATGTTGCCGGTGCCCTTGAACTCCTCGAAGATGACCTCGTCCATGCGCGATCCCGTCTCGATGAGTGCGGTCGCAATGATCGTGAGCGAGCCGCCCTGGTCGATGTTGCGCGCGGCACCGAAGAAGCGCTTTGGCTTGTGCAGTGCGTGCGCGTCGACACCACCCGACAGGATCTTGCCGGAGTGCGGGACCGTCACGTTGTATGCGCGTGCGAGACGGGTGATCGAGTCGAGCAGGATGACGACGTCGCGACCGTGCTCGACGAGACGCTTCGCCTTTTCGATGACCATCTCCGCGACCTGCGTGTGGCGGTCGGCCGGTTCGTCGAACGTCGAGCTGATGACTTCGGCCGAGACGTGCTCCTCCATGTCCGTGACCTCTTCGGGGCGCTCGTCGATCAGCAGCACGATGAGGTGGACGTCGGGATGATTTTCGATGATCGAGTTGGCGATCTGCTGCATGATCATCGTCTTGCCCGCCTTGGGCGGCGACACGATCAGGCCGCGCTGCCCCTTGCCGATCGGCGTCATCAGGTCCATCAGCCGCGTCGACAGGTTCGCGTCCTCGGTCTCCAGGCGCAGACGCTGCTCGGGATAGCGCGGTCGCAGGTTGTCGAATGCGATCCGGTGCTTTGCCTTCTCCGGATCGTCACCGTTCACCTGCTCGACCTTCAGCAGCGCGAGGTAACGCTCGCCCTCCTTGGGCGGACGCACCTGGCCGAGCACCGTGTCGCCCGTGCGCAGATCGAAGCGCTTGATCTGGGACGGGGAGACGTAGATGTCGTCGGGACCGTAGAGGTAGTTCCAGTCCTGCGAGCGCAGGAAGCCGTACCCTTCGGGCAGGATCTCCAGCACACCTTCGCCCCGCAGGACGACGTCACTGTCGAGCAGGTTCTGTTCGATACGGAATATCAGGTCCTGCTTACGCAGGCCGCTGTAGTTCGAAATGTTGAGCTCCTCAGCCATTTCGTGGAGCTCAGCAATCGACTTGCTTTTCAGCTCGGCGATGTCCACGAGTCTATCACTCCGGATATACGTGGTGTGGTACTACGACAGGCGACAGGCGAGCGACACCGTCCGAACGCAGTCATGCATTGTGCTGGACAGGAGACCAGGAGAATGGTCGGCGCGTGCTCGCGCCTCCGGGTTCGGGAGGTTCGTTGTCGTGGGTGAATGCGCAAAGTGTAGCACTCGGAAAATGCGCGGTCAAGGGAATACATAACGGAGCGGGTCGGCACGGGCTTCCGCGATGAGCGAGTCGAGCTGCGCCTGGGCTCCGCGAATCGCCACGGCGAGTGCCGAATCGCTCTGCAAGCGCGCGAGCGTGCCGTTCGGCGTGCTCGCGCGGCGCAGTGAATCCAGGTGCGCAGAAAGCTCGGCGGCATGGCGCGCAAGCGGCGTGAAGGCCTGTCGCACGCGGGCCACGCCCGTCTCCTCGCCCGAAAGGGTACTGATTTCCGTGCCTGCGGTGCGCAGCCGCGCGAGTGCGCGGCTGACGGCCGCATCGTCGACGAGTCCGATTGCAGGGCTCGCCGCGAGAGTCGCCGAGAGCACGTCGAGCTCACGTTGCGTGCCGGCGAAGCCGGCCTGTACGCGGGCGAGGGCAGCCATGCGCTCCCGTGCGCTTGCGCTCAGCGGGCGCGCTGCCAGCAGGAGCGAATCGACCGCGGCGCGCAGCTCGGCGGATCGCGCCATGACGTCGGCAGCAGTCAGTCGATGCTCGGCGATGAGAGTGTCCCCTGCCTCGATCGGCGGCGCGTTCGACGAGCCCGGAATGATATCGACGACAGGATCGCTGATGAGGCCCTCGGAGGTGATCCGCACGCCGGCATCACTGCGGATCTGAGGCAGGTCGCGTTCCGGCACGGTGAGGATCAGGGCAACGCGCGGGCCCTGGTCCGTACTCGGCACGGGCAGGAACTCGACGGCGCTGACCACACCCACCGGCCGGCCAGCGACCCAAACCGCGGCGCCGGGCACGACCTTGGGCGCTGTGTCGAAAAGCGCGACGAGCTCCGCGTCCTTGCGCAGTGCCGCGAGCAGCGGGTCCATGAAGAAGATGAGGAGCGCGACGAAGGTCAGGGCGGCAATCATGAGGAGACCGACGAGCGTGCGTCGCCGCTGGCGGGCGCCGAGGGCGACAGCCAGGTTGAACGCTTCGTGCGGTGCGCGGTCGAATCGATTCGTCGGATTCACGTGATGATGCGTCTCGGTCACATCGAATATAGCAACTGCTTCCCGGTACACGCCCGGCTCATCGCGGAGCCTGCGCCAGCCGGCCTCTCGATCGTCACTGCTGTTCCATCGGTGCTGAACGCTGCGCTCGCGCGCGGCGAGGTCGATGTTGCGCCCTGCTCCAGCATCGAGTTGGCACGCCGTCCGGCCGAGTATCGCGTGCTGCCGGACCTCGTGATCGGCTCGGACGGACCGGTTCAGAGCATCCTGCTCGAGAGTGTCATGCCTCCCGAGTCACTCGACGGTGCCGAGGTCTCCATTCCTACTGCGTCCGCGACGTCGGTCGTCCTGCTGCGCATCCTGCTGGAGCGCCGCTACGGCGTGACGCCGCGCTACACCTGGTACGATCAGGCCGATGCGGCGGATCCGATCGACCGTGGTGCTGCCGCCGTGCTGCGCATCGGCGACGTCGCGCTGCGTCGAACGCGATCGGGCGGCCGCATGGTGCACGACCTGGGCGAGCACTGGAGCGCATGGACCGGGCTGCCGTTCGCGTTTGCGGTCTGGCAGGTGCGCGTTGCAGTGGATGGCACACCCGCGCTCGCGCGCCTGCACGCGGCCCTGCTCGAGTCGCGCGCCTGGTTCGCTGCGCATGCCGACCGCCTGGCCGCCGAGTACGCCGGCACGTTCGGGATTCCGGCCGATCGCCTGGTCCGGTACTGGCGCTCCCTGCGCTACGATCTCGACGATCGCATGCAACAGGGGCTGCTGCGCTACTACGCCCTGGCGGCCGAGCTGGACGAGGCAGCACCGATCGGGGCGCTGCCATGGGCGGACGTGACCGGAAGCTGAACCGGCCGTTGCAAGCAGTGGGCCGTCCCCGTGGGCGCCTGAATGCAACAGGGTAGCCGGTCCGCAGGCCGAACGCGTATGTTTGCATCCATGCGCCCCACCTGGACGCTCCCCCTGGCCTGGGTCGGCTGGTCGACGAAGCGGCTGGTCGGCGGCTTTGGCCGCTTCAGCACGTTTGCCGCCGCCGCCACACGCGCGTCCGCAGAAGCCGGGACGTGGGCGCAGCTGCTGCTCCAGCAGATGGCGCGGCTCGGCGTCGACTCCCTGCCGATCGCCCTCTTCATTGCGGTCTTCACCGGCATCGTCCTGTCTCTGCAGGCATCCTACACGTTCACGGGCGCGATCCCCCTGTACTTCGTGGGCACGCTGGTGACGAAGACAATGATCCTCGAGCTCGGACCGGTGCTCACGGGTCTGGCCCTGGCCGGCCGGGTCGGCGCGAACATCGCCGCCGAAATCGGGACGATGCGTGTCACCGAGCAGATCGATGCGCTCGAGACGCTGGCGTACGACCCGCTCGCATACCTGGTCGTGCCGCGTGTGATTGCCGGCGTGATCATGTTCCCGGTGGTCGTCGCCTTCGCGAATGCGATCGGCGTGCTCGGCGGCTGGATCAGCGCCATCAACCTGCTCGACATGTCGACGCAGGAGTTCATCCGCGGTGCTCGCCTGTTCTTTGAGCCGTTCGACATCCAGTTCTCGCTCATCAAGGCGTCGTCCTTCGGGCTCGCCGTGACGATGATCGGCAGCTACTACGGCTTCATGACGAGCGGTGGTGCGGCGGCGGTCGGCCGCTCCACCACGCAGGCGGTGGTGGTGAGCTCGATGCTGATCCTGGTGCTGGACGCCTTCTGGGCAGTGGTCCTGCTGTGAGCATCGTCCTTCAGGGAGTCCGCAAGGCGTTCGGCGAGCGGGTCATCCTCGACGGCCTCGACCTGGCCGTGCGTGAGGGTGAGACGATGGTCGTGATTGGTGCGTCGGGCACCGGCAAGTCGGTGATGCTGAAGTCGATCGTGCGGCTGCTCGAGATCGATGCGGGCACGATCCACGTCGACGGCGAGCCGACGGGTCTGCTCGACCGCGAGGCACTCCATTCGCTGCGCCGGCGCATCGGCTATGTGTTCCAGTTCGCGGCGCTCTTCGACTCCATGAGCGTGTTCGACAATGTCGCCATGGGGCTGCGGCGCGCGAAGGTGCCGGAGAACGAAGTTGCCGAGCGCGTGCACGAATCGCTGCGCGTCGTCGAGATGGAGGGCTACGACGACCGGCTGCCGGCACAGCTGTCGGGCGGGCAGCGCAAGCGTGTCGGCCTTGCGCGCGCGATCACGACCCGGCCCAGGTACCTGCTCTACGACGAGCCGACCACGGGCCTGGATCCGGTGACGACCACGATCATCGACGAGCTCGTGATGCGCACGAGCGAGCAGCTCGGCGTCACGAGTATCGTCGTGACGCACGACATGACGAGTGCGTACCGGATCGCGGATCGGATTGCCATGCTGTACCAGGGACGCATCCGGCAGATCGGCGCACCCGAGGAGATCCGCGCGACGGACGATCCGGTGGTGAAAGGCTTCATCGAGGGCAGGCCCGAACTCGTGCAGGAGGTAACAGCGTGAAGCGGCGCAATGATGTGGTCGTCGGCGGGGTCATCCTCGGGGCGATCCTGCTCATCGTGTTCGGCACGATCTTCCTGCGCGGCACGGTGTTCGGTGCCGAGGAGCAGGAGATCCGAGCGCGGTTCCGGAACATCGGCGCCGTGCTCAAGGGGAACGACGTGAAGCTGCGCGGCGTACCGATCGGGCGCGTGGAGACGGTGTCGCTGGAGGAGGACGGTGACGCCGTGCTGATCACGATGACGATCTCCGCGGACGTACGGCTGCCGGAAGATCCGGTCGTCGTGCTGTCTGCCGAGTCCTTCTTCGGTGACTGGCAGGCGCAGATCCTGCCTCGTGCGAGTTACCCGAACTACGACTATCTCGAGTCGCCGACGGCCGACGTCCTGCCCGGCTACTCCATGCCGGACATTTCCGAGCTGACAGCAGTCGGCGACGAGATCGCGCAGAACCTGCGCACGATCAGTGACCGCTTCGAGCTGGCGTTCACGGAGGAGACCGCGCTGAATATCCGGCGCGTCGTCGAGAACGTGCAGACCGCGAGTGAACAGCTCACGGCGATGCTGGCGAGCCAGGAGACGGCGATCCAGGAAGTCGCGGGCAACCTGCGGCAGACGTCGCAGACGCTGGGCGAGACGGCGGAGACCGTGCGCCGCACGTTCAGCGAAGTCGAAGGCGCGATCGGCAGTGGCCGGCTGGGCTCGATCGTCGACAATGTCGAGACCACGACCGCGCGTACGGACACGCTGACGGCGCGGCTGCTGGAGATGGCCGAGGACCTGCAGCGCGCGGCCGCGCAGGCGGACACGACCCTCGCCGCCGTCGGCTCGCTCGCGACGTCGATCGAGGAGGGACAGGGCACACTCGGCCTGCTCATGCAGGACTCCACGCTGTACCTCTCCATCATCGAGGTGAACACCGAGCTGCAGGCGCTGCTCGTCGACCTGCAGCGCAATCCGCGCAAGTACATCAACCTGCGCGTCTTCTGAGCGTGGCCCTGGTCGTCCAGAAGTTCGGCGGTACGTCCGTCGGCTCGCCGGATCGGGTGAGGCAGGTAGCGGCGCGGGTCGCGCGGGAGAAGCGGTCAGGGAGCCAGGTGGTCGTCGTGGTCTCGGCGATGGGCGATGCGACGGATGAGCTGATCGCACTTGCCGGACAGGTGACGCAGAACGCGCGGCGTCGCCATCCACGCGAGTTCGACATGCTGCTGACGGCGGGGGAGCGCATCACGATGGCGCTGGTCGCCATGGCGATCCGCGACAGCGGCGTCGACGCGGTCAGCCTGACCGGCTCACAGGCAGCGATCATCACGGACGAGGCGCACACGGGCGCACGGATCGCGGAGGTGCGCGCAACGCGGGTGCGCGAGGAGCTCGCGCAGGATCGCGTCGTCATCGTCGCCGGTTTCCAGGGTGTCAGCCGCGCCCGTGAAGTGACCACGCTTGGCCGCGGCGGCTCCGACACCACGGCGGTCGCGCTCGCGGCCGCTCTCGCCGCCGACCGCTGTGACATCTTCACCGACGTGAACGGCATCTACACTGCGGATCCGCGTCGGGTGAGCGACGCCCGGCTCATCGACGAGATCGACTACCAGGACGTCATCGAGCTCGCCACGGCGGGTGCGCAGGTGATGCATCCGCGTGCGGTCGAGATCGGCGCCCGATTCGATGTGCCGATCCGCGTCCTGAACACGTTCCGCGAGGGAAACGACTACCGCGGCACCCTGATCACCCGGAGGCAGCCTGTGATGGAGGAGCTCGCTCTCACCGGCCTGGCGAGCGAAGCCGGCAACGCGCGTATCACGATGCGCGGCCTGCCGGCGGAGATGAGCATCGTCGCCAGCATTTTGAGCCGGCTGGCGGAGCGCGGCATCAGCGTGGACCTGGTCACCTTCGCGGACCGGGCGGACGGCCGGCGCCAGCTCCAGGTGACGGTCGAGGATCTCGACGCGCTGGCGGATGCCGAGGAGCTGTGCCGGGCTGCCCTCGCCGAGTTCGGCGGTGACGCCATCGATACGGAGGCGAACCTGAGCCGCGTCGCGCTCGTGGGCAGCGGCATGCACGGCACGCCGGGCGTGTACGCGCGTGCCTTCCAGGCGCTCGTGGACGCCGGCGTCAACGTGCTCGCCCTCTCGACATCCTCGATCTCGATCACGTTTCTCGTCGCCACCGCCGACGAGGATCGGACCTTGCAGTTGCTGCACCGTGCTTTCGGTCTCGGCACGGAGTCGCAATGAAGGTTGCCGTTCTCGGCGCCACGGGCGCCGTCGGACGTACGATGCTGCAGGTGCTGGAGGAGCGTGAGGTTGCTGTCGACGAGCTGGTGCCCCTGGCGTCCGCTCGTTCCGCCGGCGCGGCCGTGTCCTTTCGGGGGCGCGACTGGGTCGTCCGCGAGCCCGCGCCGGACAGCTTCGATGGTTGCGCCCTCGCGCTCTTCTCGGCCGGCGCAGCGCGCTCGCGCACCTGGGCAGGACCTGCCGCGGACGCGGGCGCCGTCGTCATCGACAACTCGAGCGCCTGGCGCATGGATCCGGCGGTGCCGCTCGTGGTACCGGAGGTGAACGCGGATGCCGCCGCGGACCGCCCCAGGGGCATCATCGCGAATCCGAACTGTGCAACCATCCAGCTCGTGGTCGTCCTCGAGGCACTGCGCCGGGCCGCCGGACTGCGCCGCGTGATCGTGACGACCTTCCAATCCGTGTCGGGCGCCGGGCAGGCAGGCATCGACGCACTGCGTGCGGAACAGCGCGGCGAGGCGTGCGCGTCGCCGTTCGTCGCACCGATCGCCGGCAACGTGATTCCGTGGATCGGTCCGCGCGATGACGCGGGCTGGAACGAAGAGGAGCTGAAGGTGCGCGCGGAAACCCGCCGCATTCTGTCGCTGCCCGCTCTGCACGTGAGCGCAACATGCGTGCGCGTGCCGGTCGAGGTGGGTCATGCGATTGCGGCTGCCGTCGAGCTGGAGCGTCCGCTCGACCGCACGGCAGCGCGGGCCGCACTCGCTGCCATGCCCGGTGTCGGCGTGTGCGACGACGCGCGGGACCCGCTGCCCCGCGACGCAGCGGGCGCCGACGGCGTGCGTGTCGGCCACCTGCGCGTCGATCCCGATGATCCCAGGGTGCTGCATCTGTGGATCGTGGCGGACAACCTGCGCAAGGGCGCTGCGACGAACGCCGTGCAGATTGCCGAGGCGGTGCTTCATGCCTGATGGTCGCGCGCGGCGCGCCCGTCGCTCCGGCAGCAGCACGCGCACGGCGCGCATCGAGACCAGCTCCGGCGGCGTCGTGTTGCGGTGGATCGACGGTGAGCCGCATTTCCTGCTCATCCGCGATCCGTACGCGAACTGGGGCCTGCCGAAGGGGCACATCGAGGGGGGTGAGTCGCCGGAAGAAGCGGCCCTGCGCGAAGTCGCGGAGGAAACGGGGCTGCGTGCGCTCCACGTCGTGACTCAGCTGCCGACGATCGACTGGTATTTCCGCGATCACGGCACACTGATTCACAAGTTCTGTCATTTCTTCCTGCTCGAGTCGCCCGAGGGTGATGCCGTACCGCAGCACGACGAGGGCATCACGGCATGCGCCTGGCGCTCCGTCGCCGAGGCACTCGCCACGGTGACGTACGCGAATGCCCGCGAAGTGCTGCGCATCGCCGGCAGCCATGTCGGCGAGCTGCCGCAGCGGACCACCTGATACTGTGACCCCAAGGGCGGCCATCTGCCGCCCGGAGACTGGCGAAGATGCGCGAACGGGGCGGTGAAGTCGCTGTCGAGCTGCGGGTCGTCTACGCGGCGGTCGTGCTGCTGGTGGCGGGTGTGTTCTTCTACAGCGTGCGCGGACTGTTCGCTCCGTTCGTGCTCTACCTGCTCCTGCTCGCGCTGTTGCTGCCCTACGCCGGTACCCGGCGGCACCGAATGCTGGTCGTTATCGCCACGGTGATCATGGGCCTCTGGCTGCTGGCGACGCTCGGGTCCCTGCTTGCGCCCTTCATCCTCGCGTTCATCCTCGCATACATCCTGGACCCGGCAGCGGACGCACTCGAGCGACGCGGTGTACGCCGCGGCCTCGCCGTCGCAATCCTGCTGTTGCCCGTGCTCGGCCTGATCGTCACGGCATTCATCTTCGGCATCCCCGCACTCGCTGCACAGCTCGATCAGGTCATCGACAACATCCCGCTCGCGGCACAGCGGCTCGAGGGCTGGTGGACCGGCCTCATCGCACGGGTCCAGAGCATGAATTTGCCGTTCGTGTCCGAGGACGCGCTCGCTGCACAAATGCGAGGCATCGACGAGGAACGCATCACGGCGTTCGTGCGCGAGCGCCAGGACGCAGTGCTGCGCGGCGGCTGGAGCGCGATCTCGGGCGTGAGCCGCGGCTTCGGCATCGTCTTCACGGTGCTCTCCTACCTCGTGGTGACGCCGGTCGTGCTCGTGTATCTGCTGCTCGACTTCGATCGCGCGCGGATGCGCGCGACCGAGCTGATCCCGCTGTCGCGCCGCGCCGCAGTCGTGTCCTTCGTCACGGAATACGACGCGCTGCTCTCGCGCTTCCTGCGCGGACAGGTGCTCGCCGCGGCCATCGTCGGCGTGCTCACCTGGCTGGGTCTGCTCATCGTCGGGTTTCCCTTCTCCGGCCTGGTCGGCACCATCGCCGGTGTGTTCAACCTCGTGCCATACCTGGGCCTCATCGCGAGCATCCTGCCAGTATTCGTAATTGCCCTCTTCAGCGGCAGCTTCCTGGGATCCCTGCTCAAGGCAGGCATCGTGTTCGCGATCGTGCAGGTGATCGATGGCTCGGTGACGGGACCGCGGATCGTCGGTACGTCCGTCGGGCTGCATCCCATCTGGGTCATGCTCGCGCTCGCGGTGGGCGGCTTCTTCTTCGGGTTCGTCGGGCTGCTCCTCGCCATGCCGGCTGCCGTCTTCATCAAGCTCGCCCTCGTGCGGGCCGTCGCACGCTATCAGGCGTCCCACCTCTTCAGCGGAGAGCGCGAGCGACGGGAGCTGTGAGCTTGCGCCGCCCGCGCAGGGCCGGCTAAGCTGCGCGGCTGAGACGAATTCCGGGAGCAGATGCAGGAATGACCGCGGAAGCACGCGATATCACGATCATCGGCGGCGGGCCCACAGGGCTGTTCGCCGCCTTCTATGCCGGGATGCGCGGCGCGAGCGCCCGCATCATCGACTCGCTGCCCGAACTGGGCGGCCAGCTGATGGCTCTCTACCCCGAGAAGTACATCTACGACGTCGGCGGGCTGCCGCGCATCCTCGCCCGCGATCTCGGCCGCCAACTCATCGACCAGGGCCTCCAGTTCGGCGCCGACGTGCGCCTCGAGGAGCAGGTGATGGAGCTCGAGCGCGACGGCGACGGCTATATCGTGCACACCAATCGCGGCGCGTACCCGACACAGGCAGTGCTCATCGCAGGCGGCAAGGGCGCGTTTGCGCCACGTGCGCTCGAGTGTCCCGGCTACGACGCCTTGCTGGGCAAGGGTGTGACGTACCACGTGAAGGACCCTGCGCATTACGAGGGCAAGCGCATTCTCGTCGTCGGCGGCGGCGACAGCGCGGTCGACTGGGTGCTCAACCTCCGCGGCCGGGCGCAGCGGCTCATCCTCATCCATCGCCGCGAAGGGTTCCGCGCCCACGCACACTCCATGAAGCTGCTGCGTGAGGCCGTCGAGAGCGGCGAGATCGAGCTGCTCACGTACCGCGAGGTGCGCGAGATCCATGGCGGCACCTGCGTGCACGCGGTGACCGTCTTCGACAACCGCACCGACGAGGACGAAACATTCGAGGTCGATGCCGTGCTCTGCCTGATCGGCTTCAAGCCGGATCTCGGCCCCATCGCAGACTGGGGACTGGAGCTGCAGAAAAACTCGATCCGCGTCAATCACCTGCTCGAGACGAACCTGCCGCGCGTCTACGCCGCCGGCGACATCTGCACCTATGAAGGCAAGCTCGAGCTCATTGCGACCGGCTTCAGTGAGGCCGCCATGGCCGTGAACCATGCCGTGCACGAGATCAACCCCAAGGCCCGCTACAATCCCGGCCACTCCACGAACCTGAAAGTGTTCAAGGACCGCGAAGAGGCCGAGGAGGCGGGGGCGACCACCGGCTGATGCAGCCAGTGCATGGCATGAAACGTGTAACCCGCTGCGCGGGATCTACCCTCGTAGCATCACTACCGTCGGCGTGAGCCCGAAATGAGCAAGCGGAAGACCATTCTGCTGGTCGAGGACAACGAGGATAACCTCGTCGTCTATCGCACGATCCTCGAACACGTCGGCTATGCCGTGCTGGAGGCCCGCGACGGCGAGGAAGGCGTGAGCCGCGCCCGCGAGCACCTGCCCGACCTGATCCTCATGGACATCTCGATCCCAAAGATCGACGGCTGGGAGGCGACCCAGCGGCTGAAGTCCGACAACGGCACCAGCTCCATCCCCATCATCGCCCTGACGGCCCACGCCCTGGAGGAGGATCGCCAGAAGGCCGTCCAGGCCGGATGCGACGGCTACCTCGCGAAGCCCGTGGAGCCGCGCCGCGTCGTCCAGGAGGTCGAGCGGTTCGTCGGGCCGGCGCAGTGAATTGGTGAATTGGTGGAATTGGTGAATTGGGCTTCCGCCGGGTTCGGGCTCGAGTGGCAGGCCAATCCGCTCGTCAGCTGTGTGCTGGCGGGCGTTTTCATTTTCGGCAGCGATCGACTGCTCAAGCTCTGACGGGTTTCGTAGCAGTCTTGGTCGTTCGGCAGTCGGAGCAGCCGTATAGGCCCCCCAGCGAACTGACTGCCAAGCCGGCTCGAATCGAGGGGAGGTGTAGGGGCGAGCCGCATGCGGCCGCCCCACGACTGTTGGCACAAAGCTGCATGGAGCCGTCCGGTGGCGGGGGGCAGAGTTGCCACCGTTCGTGGTGCAGGGTTGCAATGGCCTCTCGCCGCGGGAAGCAGCGCGTCGAGCAGGCCAGCGGACCAACGGCGAGACGGAGATCGCAAAGCGCGGGAGAACACGCAGCGACGCGGGATCACCCCCGGGCGACGGAGCGATTCACCAACTCACCAATTCACCAATTCGAGATTTCCCCCCGCCCCCTACCACGCGATCCAGCGCTCGATCGCCCGCAGCGTCGCCAGGATTGCGGCTTCTTCGGCGGATCTCTGGATGTCGAAGCCGACGAAGCCGTGGAGGGCGGTGAAGCGGCGGCCGGCGGCGGCCTCGACGGAGACGGCGACGAAGCGGCGACCGAACACGTCGAGTGCGGTGGTCGCTTCGAGGCCGAGTGCGACGCCACCGGAGACGAGCTGGGCGGCGGAGAGGGTGGCGCGCACGGCGGCGCGGATGCGTCCGGCTTCGGTGTCGAGCTCGGTTGCTTCGCCGCGGAAGATTTCACCGCGGCAGCCGACCTGGACGGCGACGGTGACGCGTCCGGAGGAGCGGCCGATGCTGAGCTCGTGGAGCAGGAGGAAGCGCGAGCCTGCCGCGGCGGTGTCGACGATCTCGGGGGTTTCGGCGACGGCTTCGGGCGAGGGCGCGCGGGCGTGGTCGACGAGGATGTCGGCGGGCTGGCGCTCGAAGCCATGGCGGCGCAGGACGGCGGATGCGGCGTTCGCGACGATGAGGGACGGGGAGACGGGGGAGGCGGTGATGCGGACGTCGCGTATGACGCCGTGGTCGTCGAGCCACACGGCTGCGGAGACGACACCGGGGAGCCGTTCGAGGTCCGCGACGAGCTTGAGCTCGCGGCTGTGGCGGCCCGTCTGATCGTCGTAGCCCGACTTTTCCTGGCCGGTACGCTCTGCGCTGTTTTTCATGATTCGTCTCTGGCCGTGGCTCAGTCGTCGAACCCGGTCCAGCGGTTCACGGCCTGAAGCGATGCGAGGATGGCGGCTTCTTCGGGAGCGCGTGTGAGGAGTGCGACGCCCGTGAGGGGCTGGAGCGCGCGGCCCTGCTGGGCGTGCGCAGCGACCAGGATGAAAGAGCGGCCGAGCGACTGGACGAGGGCGACGTCGTCGAGCACGAAGTTGTCGAGCTCACGGCCGTCGGTGATGGCGCTGAAGAGCGCGCGTGCGGCGGCCTGGGCGCGACCGAGCGTAGTGCTGTTGCCGGTCGCCGATCCGGAGAAGTGCTCCTTGTCGTGGCGCACGGTGACGCGGCAGAGCATTTCGTGGTTGGGCTGCGTGCGCGCGTCGTAGCTCATGAAGACGAGCCGCCCGCGAGGCCGCTCCGGCTCCGGCACGTGCGGCGCCGCGGCGGCGCGCCCGTCAGCAGCGCGCTCACCGTTGTTCGTCTCGCGGGCGTCGGGGGGCGCGTAGGGCACTTCGCCGGCGGGCGTCTCCTGCATCTGCGCGACACTGATGACCCGCCGGTCGACGACGATGCCGAGGCCGGCACTCATCGCGGACTCGACGTTGCGCACGACCTGCTTCGGGTGGAACGTCGGCAGGGCCAGGATGTGGATGGCGACGACGCGGCCGTAGCCGTCGCTCGAGACGCGGGCAGACGCGATCCCTTCGAGCGAGCGCAGCAGGCGCTCGATCTCTTGCTCGGTCGGTGAGCTCGCTTCCGTTGGTGTCATAGGCTTACAGGTTAATGGAGACGGGCCCTCCGGGCCAGATTTCTGCGGATGCGCGGTGCGGTGGCGCACCCCTTGGCGGAGTGGCTAACATGGAAGAAGCGAGATCCCACAACCCTGAAGGTGGCATGGCAGAGCGGACGCGAGAGACCCTGGTGATCATTGGCTCGGGGCCCGCGGGCTGGACGGCGGCGCTGTACGCGGCGCGCGCGAATCTGAATCCGGTCGTCTACGAGGGCGAGCCGGTCGGCACGGTACTGCCGGGTGGCCAGCTCATGACGACGACGGACATCGAGAACTATCCCGGCTTCCCGGAGGGGCTGACGGGTCCTGAGCTGATGCAGCGCATGCGCGACCAGGCAGTGCGCTTCGGAGCGCGCGTGATGTCGGAGAATGTCGCAGCTGTGGACCTCGGCACGCACCCGTTCGTCGTCCGGCCGAACTACTCCGAGGAGATCGAAGCGCTCAGCCTGATCATCGCGACGGGGGCGCAGGCGAAGTGGCTGGGCATTCCGAACGAGGAGCGGCTCGCGCAAAGTGGTGGTGGCGTGAGTGCCTGCGCGGTGTGCGATGCGGCACTGCCGATCTATCGCAACAGGGTGCTGGCGGTGGTAGGTGGCGGTGATACCGCGATGGAGGAGGCACTCTACTGCACGAAGTTCGCCGAGGAGGTAGTCGTCATTCACCGTCGCGACGAGTTCCGCGCATCGCGCGTCATGGCGGATCGCGTGCTCGCGCACCCGAAGATCCGGGTGCTCTGGAACACGCAGGTGGTCGAGGTGCTGGGCTATGAGGCGATCACGGGCGTGCGGCTCCAGGATACACGGACGGGCGAACGAAGCGAGCTCGAGGTCGGCGGCCTGTTCATCGCGATCGGCCACAAGCCGGCCACGGAGTTCCTGCACGGACAGCTCGCGCTGACACCGCACGGCTACATCAAGCTGCCGTTGAAGTGGCGTACCGCCACCGACGTTCCAGGTGTCTTTGCGGCCGGCGACGTGATGGACGACTACTACCGCCAGGCGGTCACCGCCGCCGGTACCGGCTGCATGGCGGCACTCGAGGCGGAGCGCTGGCTGTCCGAGGGCGGCCTGGGCGAGTCGCCCGTGCTGCAGACGGCGGAAGCGCCTATTGAACAGCAGTGAAACGAATTGGTGAATTGGTGAATTGGTGAATTGGTGAATCAGTCCGCGCGACCGAAACGTCCCGTGCGAATCACCAAGTCACCTGTTCACGATTCCTAAAAGATCTGCTTCAACCCTCGCAGCAATCGATCCAGCACCCGCTCTGCTCCGCTCTCCGGATGCACCGGACAGTACTCGCGCGGCTCGTTGCCGAGGCGGAAGTACTCGATGCGGACGTGCTCGGGGGGGCAGTTGCCGCTGGCGAGGTAGCCGGTGGTGGCGTCGATCGGGAGCTGGGCGATGGAGGCTGGCGGTGTCCAGCCGAGCGGCGCGGGGCGGGCGTCGTATGCGGCACGCATCACTTCCGTCCACACGGGCGCGGCCAGGCTGCCGCCGAATGCGTACGGCGCGATCTGTCTGGGCTGGTCGAAGCCGAGCCACACGCCGGCCGCGAGCTCGGGCGTCATGCCGACGAACCAGACGTCCTTCGCGTCGTTCGTCGTGCCGGTCTTGCCGGCCGCGGGCAACCAGAACCCGCGCTCGCGGATGACCGTGGCGGTGCCGCGGTCGATCACGTCTTCCATCATGCTCGTCGCAATGAATGCGACGTCCTCGTCGATCGCATGCGCGCGCACGAGCGGTGCGCGCCACAGCACCGTGCCGTGGGCGTCCTCGATGCGTGTGATCAGTGTCGGTTGCACGCGGAATCCGCCGTTGCCGAGTGCAGCGTAGGCGGCCACGAACTCGGCGGGGATCACTTCGGCAGACCCGAGCGTGATGGATGGGTACGCGGGGATCGGCGTGGTGATGCCGAGTGCGCGTGCGGTCTGGATCACGCGCTGCGGACCGACCCATTCGCCGATGCGTACCGCTGCATTGTTCGAGGAGAGCGCGAGCGCGTCGCGCATGGAGACGATGGTCAGCGAATCGGACGCCAGATCGTCGGGCGTCCAGGTGCCCGTGCGCATCGCGACGCTGACCGGGGTCGCATCGATGCGGTCGCCGGCGCCCATGCCGGACTGGAGTGCGGCCGCGAACAGGATCGGCTTGAACGCCGAGCCGGGCTGGCGTCGTGCAATCAGTGCGCGATCGTAGGAGGAATGGGTGAAATCCCGCCCGCCCACGAGCGCGCGGATCTCGCCCGTGCGGGTCTCCATCACCACGAGCATGCCCTGGAGGTAGGGCGAGCCGTTCCCGGTTGCCGGGACGAGCGTCTCGCCCGCCTCCGGGGCATCGTGCGTGTAGCGCCCGTACTCGCCGGCCTCGATGCGCTCGATCTGGCCGACGAGCGCCGCTTCCGCGCTGCGCTGGAGCGCGGGGTTGATCGCGGTATGGACGCGCAGCCCGCGCGTCTCTGCATCCTCGCCGATCAGCTCGCGCAGCTGCCGGCGCACGGCGGCGACCGCGTACGGTGCCGACGCCCGTGCCTCGGGCGGCGGCGCGAGGGTCAGCGGTTGCACAGCGGCGGCCTCCGCCTCGACGGCGGGCAGTACGCGCTCACGCGCGAACACGTCCAGCACCACGTTGCGCCGACGGATCGCGCGCGCCGGATGCTTGCGCGGATGATACCCCTCGGGATTCTTGACGAGCCCGACGAGCAGTGCCGCCTCGGCCGCGCTCACGTCGGCGACCGGCTTGCCGAACAGCACGCGTGCGGCTTCCTCGACGCCGTACAGACCGTCTCCCATGTAGACCTGGTTCGCGTACAGCTCGAGCACCTTCTTTTTGCCGAGCGCATCCTCGACCGCGCCCGCGAGCCGGACCTCGCAGATCTTGCGACGGAACCGGTCCCCACGCGGGAGCGCCTGGGGGAACACATTGCGCGTGAGCTGCATCGTGATCGTGCTGAAGCCCTCGTCCAGCGAGAGCGCGCGCAGATTGTTGCGGACCGCGCGCGCAATGCCGCGCAGGTCCACGCCGCCATGGTCCCAGAAGCGGCGGTCCTCCACGGCAACGAAGCCGTCACGCACGATCGGCGGAATCTGCTCGTATGCGACGAGCACGCGGCGGTCGGGCGACAGGTCCGCCAGCCGCGAGCCGTCCAGCGCGTACACGCGCGTCGCCTGGGGCGGCGTGTAGTCCGCGATCGACGCAATCGACGGGCAGTCCTGTGCCACCGTGAGGGGCAGGACTACCGCGCTCACCACGAATACCAGCACCAGCGCTGCCGCGATCTTTTTGACCATGGGGAACTGTTACACCGCTAGAGGAGCATCCTTCCACCATCCACGACCAGCAGCTCACCCGTCACGAACGGGCTCGCCACGAGGTAGAGCAGCGCGCGCTCGACGTCCGCCGGGGCACCGTCGATGTCGACGACGCGGCGGCCGGAACCTTCCTCGGCGCCGTCGTCCTCGGGCGGCAGGACGGTGCCGGGGGCGATCGCATTCACGCGGACATCCGGGCCGAGGGCTCGCGCGAGCACCTTCGTCAGATGGATGAGCCCCGCCTTGGAAACGGCGTGGTGTGCGTACGATGGCCACGCCTGCAGTCCGGACAGGTCCGCAATGTTGACGATGCACCCGCGGGTGCGGGCGAGGTGGGGCGCCGCGGCCCGGCTCAGGAGAAAGGGCGCACGCAGGTTCACAGCCTGCACGCGGTCCCATGCGGCTGCATCGATGGCCGCGACCGGCGCGCGCTCGAACAGTGCTGCACTGTTCACGAGCACGTCCAGGCGGCCGAGCGCAGCGACTGCATCTTCTACGAGCGGTGCGGCAGCCTCTGCGCACGCGAGGTCTGCGCGGAGCGCGACGGCGCGGCGGCCGAGCGCCTCGATCTCGCGCACGGTCTCCGCAGCCTCGTCGGCGGACGCATGGTAGTGTACGGCGACATCGCATCCCGATCGCGCGAGGGCGTGGGCGAGCGCACGGCCGACGCGCCGGGCAGCGCCCGTGACGAGCGCGACATGATCCTGTAGGTCCATGTGCGCCAAGGTAGTAGCGATGGCCGGCACGATCAATTACACTGCCGCGCCCGGCAAGGAGTGGACGATGACGGAACTGAAGGGGAAGACCGCGATCGTGACGGGTGCCAGCCGCGGCATCGGTCGCGCGATCGCGGGCGCACTTGCGGACGCGGGCGTACAGGTCGTGATCGCTGCGCGCTCGCAGACGGACTGTGACCGGGCGGCAGCCGAGATCGAGGCGCAGTCGAGTACGCGCGCGCTGGGCGTCGCCTGCGATGTCCGCGACGCCACGCAGTGCGCCGCGCTGGTCGACCGGGCCGTACAGGAGCTCGGCCGCCTGGACATCCTGATCAACAATGCCGGCATCGGCGCCTTCGCGCCGGTCGCCGAGATGGACATCACGACCTGGGATCAGGTCGTGGGCACGAACCTGAACAGCCTCTTCTACTGCACGCACGCCGCACTGCCGCACCTGAGTCGCAGCGGTACGTCCTGGGTCATCAACATCGGCAGCCTGGCAGGAAAGAACGCGTTTCCCAACGGTGCTGCGTACAACGCCACGAAGTTCGGACTGATCGGCTTCAGTGAAGCGCTCATGCAGGAGGTCCGCTACCAGGGCATCCGGGTCAGTTACATCATGCCGGGAAGTGTCGCGACGGAGTTCTCGCACCCGTCCGGCAGGACCGACGATGGCTGGCGCGTGCAGCCGGAGGACATCGCGCAGATCGTCATGGACCTGCTCGCGTTCCCGGCGCGGACCCTGCCCAGTCGCGTCGAGGTGCGGCCGTCACAGCCGCCGCGGAAGTAGGAGGCGGCGCCGCATGGGCAGGCGATCACGGCTGGTTCGCGGAGGACGCGGCGTGGAACGAAGAGAGCTGCTCGTCGGTGCAGTGACAAACGTCAACGGAGTCGAGTCCCGTCATGAGTGAGCCAACATACAGGGTCGAGAAGGATTCGCTGGGCGAGATGAAGGTTCCGGCGGACGCACTGTGGGGTGCGCAGACGCAGCGTGCAGTCGAGAACTTCCCGATCAGTGACCTGCGCTTTCCGCGCGGCTTCATCGCCGCGCTCGGATTGATCAAGAAGGCGGCAGCCGAGACGAACGCCGAGCTCGCGCTGCTCGACGGCGACGTCGCCCGGGAGATCGTGCGTGCGGCCGCCGAGGTGATCGGGGGCGAGCACGACCGCCATTTCGTGATCGACATCTTCCAGACGGGAAGCGGCACCTCGACGAACATGAATGCGAACGAGGTGATCGCGCGGCGCGCGATGCAGCTGCGCGGCGAGGGTGCGGGCAGCAAGCCGATCCACCCGAATGACGACGTGAATGCAGGGCAGTCATCGAACGACGTGATTCCGACGGCCATGCAGGTCGCGGCATGCGTCGCGATCCGCACCACACTCGTTCCGGCGCTGCAGAGACTCGAGCAATCCCTGCTCGGGAAGGCGCGCGAGTTCGATCATCTCGTGAAGTCCGGCCGCACGCACCTGATGGATGCAACGCCCGTTCGGCTCGGCCAGGAGTTCGGCGGCTACGCAGCGCAGGTCCGCCTCGGCATCACCCGCGTCGAGCACGCGCTCGAGGACCTGGCCGAGCTGCCGCTCGGCGGTACCGCCGTGGGCACCGGCATCAACACGCATCCCGAGTTTGCCGGCAAGGCCATTGCCCGCCTCGGCGCGGCGACCGGCATCGCGTTCCGCGAGGCCGGGAATCATTTCGAACGACAGGCCACGCGCGACACGATCGTCCATGCACATGGTGCACTGAACACGATCGCGGTGTCCCTGACCAAGATCGTCAACGACCTGCGCTTGCTCGCGAGCGGGCCGCGCGCGGGCCTCGCGGAAATCACCCTGCCTGCGATCCAGCCGGGCTCGAGCATCATGCCCGGCAAGGTGAATCCGGTCATACCGGAAGCCGTGACGATGGTCGCAGCGCAGGTGATGGGCAACCACACGACGATCACGATCGGCGGGCTCGGCAGCTACTTCGAGCTGAACGTCATGATGCCCGGCATGACGTACGCTTTGCTGCAGTCCATCTCGCTGCTCGCGAATGCGTCTACCGTCCTCGCCGAGAAGTGCATCGACGGGATCACCGCAAACGACGACCGGATCCGCGAGCTGCTGGAGGGCAACCTCTCGCTCGCGACCGCGCTGGCACCGTCCATCGGCTACGACGCGGCAGCGGCGATCGCAAAGGACGCGTTCAAGGAAGGAAAGACGGCCCGCGAGGTTGCTCTCGCGAAGGGCGTGCTGCCGACGGAGGAGCTGGATCGCGTGCTCGATGCGCGCGCGATGACCGAACCGGGGATTCCGTAGGCCGGAGGGGCAGGGCCAGGGGTGCTGTTCAGGTACAGGGTCCGATCGCGTGTATGGGCAGGGTGATGTTCATGTGTACGGCCCTGCCCCTGCCCGTCAACTACCCCGTTCCCAGGACCGTACACCGGCCCGTGACGTCGCTCCGGGGCGATCAGGACACGACGGACCCATCACGCGCGACGAGCGGATCCGCGATCACCGGCTGTGCGACCTCCACGGCAGCGGCTTCGGAGAAGTCCGGAGCGGTCGCCGGCACGAGTGGCAGGCCTTCGCTGCGCGCGACGACGATGGACGTGAGCAGGTCGCCGGTGACGTTGGGGACGGTGCGAGCCATGTCGAGAATGCGGTCCACGCCGAGAATCAGCGCGATGCCGGCGCCCGGGATGCCGACCATCTCGATGACCATGACGAGCAGGGGGATGGACCCGCCCGGGACTCCGGCTGCGCCGATTGCCGTGATGATGGACATCAGCACGACGATGAGCTGTGTGGGGATCGAGAGATCGATGCCGAACACCTGCGCGAGGAACAGGACGGTCATGCCCTCGAAGAGAGCGGTACCGTTCATGTTCATGGTCGCGCCGAGGGGGACGACGAAGCCCGCGACCTCGCGCGGCACGCCGAACTCTTCCTGTGCGGTGCGGATCGTGGTCGGCATCGTCGCGTTCGAGCTGGAGGTTGAGAACGCGGTGATCATCATCTCTCTCGCCCGCCCGAAGAACTGCCGGGGGCCGAAGCCGCCGACCAGTTTGGCGAGACCACCGAGCACGATGAAGAGGTGGATCGCCAGACCGGTGAGCACCATGCCGACGTACAGGCCGAGCGACTGGAGCACGTCGAAGCCAAAGCGCGCGGTAACGGCGAAGATGAGGCCGGTCACGCCGATCGGCGCGAGCTTCATCGCAAAGCCGATCATCACGATGACCGCCTGGCCGAAGCCGTCGAGGAACGTCAGCACCGGCTGCGCCAGCCTCGGCGGGATGCGAGTCAGCGCGATCCCGAACACGATCGTGAAGAAGATCAGGCCGAGCATGTCGCCGCTCGCCGCGGCACCCAGCGGGTTGCGCGGTACGATGTTGACGAACGTGTTGATGCCGAACCCGTTCGTCTGGGAGGTCTCGATGCGTGCGGCGGCGTCACCGGCGTATGCCTGCAGCAGCCCCTCACGGACGATCGGATCGAGCGCCGCGCCGGGACGCACGACATTCGCGAGCACGAGGCCGAGCGTGACCGCGAGAGCCGTTGTGAGCACGAAAAACCCGAAGGTCTTGCCGCCGATGCGGCCGAGGCGCCGGACGTCACCGAGTCCTGCGACACCGAGCGCGAGCGATGTGAAGACGAGCGGTACGACGACCATGAAAAGCATCCGCAGGAAGACCTGCCCCACGGGGTTGGCAACGTTGTCGACGATCCAGATGAGCCGCGGGGAATCCGACCAGAGCGTGTTCGATGCCACTCCCGCGATGGCGCCGATGATGAGTCCCAGCAGGATCTGCGTGTGCAGCGACACGCCCCGACGGCCCGTCGACTCTGCGCGCATGCGTTGCGTGCTCCGTGTGGGTGAGGTCCGTTACGTCAGTTGGGGAGGGATGATGCCGACTGTAGCGGCGCGTCGGAGGCGGCGCGTTGCAGCAGGTCCTGCAGCGCGCCGAGCCGCCGGCACAGCTCGTCGCGGCGCAGCCGGTTCAGCGTCCACAGACCGTCCTTGCGACGATCGATCACGCCGGCGCTCTCGAGTACGGAGAGGTGGTGCGACAGCAGGGACGGCGAGAGGCCGAGCCGGCGCGCAATCGCGCCACACGTGAACTCGGCGCCGGCACTGGCGAGCAGATCCACGATGCGATACCGGTTGACGTCGGAAAGCGCCGAGAGGAGGCGTACGACGTCGTCCGGCGCAAGCGGTGCGCGCGATTCTTCCACGTGAACGATCCCTGCGTTGCAGAAAACCCACCGACCTGGACGGGGCTTACTACCCGGGCACGCGCCCAGGGGTTCACGCGCTCGGCTGGCCGTGCTCCAGGACGAAGAGGGAGCAGGCGCGGGCGGACTCACCGCCGGCGACGAGGTCGAGGTGGTAGCGTCCCTCGTG
>CAYSGF010000019.1:0-5748 GCA_964430275.1 uncultured Gemmatimonadaceae bacterium | reverse complement strand
CGCCATGACACGACTGCTGGAGAGCCTGCTGTTCGGTGTCGCGGCGACCGACGCCGTCGCGCTCCACGGCGCGACCGCCGTGCTCGGCGGCACCGCCTTCGTCGCCAGCTACCTACCCGCGCGCCGCGCCGCGCACATGGACCCGCTCAAGGCACTGCGCGCGGATTGAGGGACGGCGGAGGGCAGGGCGCGGTCGCGCGCCGGACCCTGCTCGGATGCGGTCGCGCAACGCTTCGAGCGCGGCGCCGCCGGACCTGTCTCAAACGCGGTCGCGCAACGCCTCGACGCCCGCCTTCTGCGCGCAGTGATCGCAGCAGAAGTACGTCCCGTCCGCTTCCAGCCCGTGGCCGATGATCGTGGTCGAGCACACCGAGCAGCGCGGCGCCAGCTTCGCGATCGCGCACTCGAAGCTGTCGAACGTGTGCGATGCGCCCGCCATCTTCACTTCAAAGGTCTTGTCGTAACTGTTCCCGCACTGCTCGCAGACCGCCATGGTGACCTCCTGCTGGGATGCCCTCTCGAACGCGCGTCGTGCAGCGCAGACGCGGGTGCAGGGAGCATGCCGATACATTTGTGACTGGATGCCGCCGGAGCTATGCCGGTGGCCGCGCACTCGCGACGGTGCGCGCGCCGAGTGTACGCCTGCCGGCGATTATTACTGGTGGCCGCCCACTCGCGACGGTCGGCGCGCCGAGTGTACGCCTGCCGGCGATTATTGCCGGTGGCCGCCCACTCGCGACGGTGCGCGCGCCGAGTGTACGCCTGCCGGCGATTATTGCCGGTGGCCGCCCACTCGCGACGGTCGGCGCGCCGAGTGTACGCCTGCCGGCGATTATTACCGGTGGCCGCGCACTCGCGACGGTGCGCGCGCCGAGTGTACGCCTGCCGGCGATTACACCCATCCCGCCCACGTATCCGGCTCGTACCCGATCGTGAGCTCCTTGCCGTGCCGCACGAGCGGCATGCGCAGCAGCATGGGCTCGTCCGCCAGGGTCTGGAGCCAGCGTTCGTCGGAGTAGTGCGCGGTGTGCAGCCCGAGCTCGCGGAAGCGCCGGCTGTCGCGGTCGAGGAGAGCCTGGACGCCGAACTTCTGGGCGAAGCGCTGGAGCTCGCCGCGTGAGGCGGCGCGCTGGGCGAGGTCGACGAAGTGGATGCGGATGCGGCGCTCGGTGAAGTAGCGCTGCGCCTTGCGCGTTTCGGCGGATTTCTTCGTACCGAAGATCTGGACGTCCATGGGCAGAGCGTAGTGATCCGGCTGGTGAGGGGCAACGTGCGGAAGCGGAAGCGGTGCGGTGCAACGGCACCCCCCCCCCCGGCCCATAGACCTGGCCGTGCCCCTGCCCATCAACGCAAACATTCCCCTGAACGTACACATGCCCTTCCCCCTGCCCCTCATTGGGCATGGGCATGGGTCACGTGTACGGGCACGGGGATGTGTGCCAGGCATGGGCACGGGCATGGCCAGGTTCATGGGAATGGGTGGTGTGGGCGACGGTGCGTCATGCCGATGTAAAGAGCCGGAACTGCGGTGCCGTTTCCATCCTTCCCCCGATGGCCGTACATTCCGCCGCCCGGGATCCGATTCTCCCGCAGACGCAACCGTGCCCGAGGCAAGCTCATGCATCGTCCGCTCATTCTGACGGTCCTGTTCGCCGCGTGTGCGACGCCGGTCCCGCCACCGCCCGCGCCCGGAACCGTGCCGGGGGCCGGCGAGCCGGCGCCGATCGAGGCGGGCCGCACGCCCGACCCGGGTCCCTATGCTCCCGGCTTCGACGCGATCCACTACGCGATCGATCTGGATCTCACGGGTGCGACCGCGACGTCGCCGCGCATCACCGCTGCCGCCCGTCTGGAGCTTGCGCTAACGGCGCCGCGGCGGGATACGCTCGTCCTCGATTTCACGGGCCTGCGCACGCTCGACGTCCGGGCAGGCGGTGCGCGCGCCGGTGGCGCGCTCAGGGACGTCGCATTCCGCCACGACGCCGGGCGGCTGCACATCGCCGTTCCGCCAGGCATCGACGCAGGTGACACGATGCGCGTGGAGGTGCGCTACGACGGCACGCCGGATGACGGGCTCGTGATCCGCGACAATGTGCACGGCGTGCGCACCGCGTTCGCCGACAACTGGCCGGACCGGGCGCGGTTCTGGTTCCCGTCGATTGACCATCCCGGAGACAAGGCGAGTGTCGAGTTCGCGGTGCGCGCGCCGGCCGGCTGGACCGTGATCTCGAACGGGCCGCGTGCGGATGGACGCGCGCCGTCGCAGCCGCCGGCGGATGGCGTTTGGCGCTTCGCGGCGACGCCGCCGATCCCGACGTACACGATGGTGATCGGTGCGGGGCCGCTGACGGAGACGCTCATCGACGCGTGCGCCGATGGGGCAGGGAAGTGCGTGCCGACGCGCCTCTACACGTTTGCGCCGGATTCTGCGCGCGCATGGCCGAGCTTCGCGCGCGCGGGCGAGATGCTCACGTACTACAGCGCGCTCTTCGCGCGGTTTCCCTATGCCAAGCTCGACCACGCGCAGTCGGCGACGCGCTTCGGCGGCATGGAGAACGTGGGCGCGATCTTCTATTCCGAGCAGGCGATCGCGAATGGTGCGGACATCGAGGGCACGGTCGCGCACGAGATCGTGCACCAGTGGTTCGGCGACGGCGTCACGGAAGCCGACTGGCAGCACCTCTGGCTGTCGGAAGGGTTCGCGTCGTACTTCGGCAACATGTACTTCGAGCATGCGGATGGCGACGCCGCGTTCCGCGCGCTCGTCGCAGAGGACCGCGCCGCCTATCTCGCTTCCAACGATGCCCCTCTGCCACTCGTCGACACGACTGCCACGCGCGTACCCGATCTGTTCGGCCTGCTGAACACGAATTCGTACCAGAAGGGCGCGCTCGTGCTGCACATGCTGCGCGGGCTGCTGGGCGACGACGCGTTCCTGGAAGGCGTGCGCGCGTACTACCGCGAGCACGAGTACGGCACCGCACTCACGGCGGACCTGCAGCGCGCACTCGAGCAGGCGAGCGGCCGCGACCTCGACACCTTCTTCGACCAGTGGGTCTACAGTCCGGGTCACCCGGTGCTGCGCACGACGCTCACCCGCGACGCGCAGCAGCAGACGGTGCTTACGATCGAGCAGATCCAGCCCGCCGACTGGCCGACGTTCCACTTCGACACGGAGGCACTCGTGCGGTCGGATGCCGGCGAGGCACGTGTGCCGGTGCGCGTCCGCGGCCGCACCACCACGGTGCGTCTGCCGGCGGCTGCCAGACCGTTCGAGATCATTCTGGACCCCGACCTCTGGCTCCTGCACCAGTCTGCCGAGGACGGCGCGCCGGGCGGTCGCTGATATGCCGCGGCGTACGCGATGATGGAGTTCTTCGCCCTGCGCGACCTGGGGCTGATCCTCCTTGCAGCGGCAGTCTGTGTTCTGGTGGCGCGGCGCTTCAGCATGCCGACGATCGTCGCGTACATCGTCGCGGGTCTCGTACTCGGCCCGCTGACCGGCCTGCTCGGCGCGACCGAGTCCGTCGAGCTGATCGCCGAAGCCGGCATTGCACTGCTCCTCTTCCTGGTCGGCCTCGAGCTCAGCTTCGCCAAGATCCGCGATGTCGGCCGCGTCGCCGTCGTTGCCGGGCTCGGCCAGGTCGTGTTCACGGCGATCGGCGGGTTCGTCCTGGCGCTCGCGCTCGGATTCACTGTCATCGAAGCCGTGTTCATCAGCACTGCACTGACGTTCAGCAGCACGGTCGTGGTCGTGAAGCTGCTCGGGCAGAAGGAGGAGCTGGACACGCTCTATGGCCGCATGGCTGTCGGCATCTTCCTGGTGCAGGACCTCGTCGTCATTATCGCGCTCACGTTCCTGACCGGCCTCGGCAGCGGCGAGGAGATGACGCTCGGCTCGATCGGCCGGGGTCTCGCGGGCGCGTTCGGCGGCATGCTGCTGCTGCTCGCCGCTGCACTCGGCACCGCCCGCTACCTGCTGCCGCGCCTGTTCGGCTGGATCGCGCCGAGCCAGGACGGACTCCTCATCTGGAGCCTGTGCTGGTGCTTCCTGTTCGTGCTCATGGCCGAGGCATTCAACCTGTCCGCAGACATCGGCGCGTTCCTCGCCGGCATCAGCCTCGCCCAGCTGCCGTTCAATGCCGACCTGCGGCGCCGCGTCGCACCGCTCATGAACTTCTTCGTCGTCGTGTTCTTCGTCACACTCGGCGCCGGCATGCAGCTCGGCGACGCGAGCGCGCACTGGCTCGCGGCGATCATCCTCTCGCTCTTCGTGCTGCTCGGCAATCCCTTCATCTTCATGGTCATCATCGGCCGGATGGGCTACACGGAGCGGACCACATTCCTGACGAGTGTGACGGTCGCACAGATCAGCGAGTTTTCCTTCATCTTTGCGGCGGCGGGCGTCACGTCCGGACTGATCGACGAATCGATCCTGTCGCTCGTTGCCATCATCGGCATCGTGACGATCGCGCTGTCCGCATACATGATCCTGTACAACCACGAGCTCTACGCTGCCACCCGCCGGCACGGGCTGCTGAAGTGGCTGCATGCGCCTGCGGAATCGGACGACGACACACGGCCGGCCTTGCCGAAGGGGCACGTCATCGTGGTCGGCATCAATGCACTCGGCCGGCGCATCGTGCAGCAGCTCGTCGAGCGCGGCGAGGACGTGCTGGCGCTCGACGTGTCTGCACACAACCTGAGCGGGCTGCCATGCCGGACGATGATGGGGAACGCGGAGCACGTGAGTGTGCTCGAGGAGGCGGGCGTACGGGACGCGCGGCTGCTCGTGTCCACACTGCAGATCGAGGATACGAACCACCTGATCGCGTACTGGGGCCGGCTCTACGGCGTGCCGACGAGCATCCACGCATTCGACCAGTCGATCGTGGATGACCTGCGCGACGCGGGCGCCGACCATCTGATCATGTCGAAGAGTGCGGGCACGCGCCGCATTGCCGGCGCGTTCCGCGACGCGGGCATCTTCGAATGACAGGCATCGCGATCCTCCTGATCGCCGCGGCCGTCGCCTACGGCATCGCGCGCTGGCTCGACGTCGCGTCCGTGCCGTTCCTGGTGCTGGCCGGCATCGTGCTCGGCCGCCTCGACCTGTTCCCGGTCGAGCTCATGCAGGACGCCGTGGTGCTCGGCCTGAGCATCGTGCTGTTCGTCGCGGGTACCGAGCTGAGCCCGTCGCGCGTGCGTCATCAGCGACTGATCGCACTGCGCGTCGGGCTCACGCAGTTTCTGGCGCTGGGAGCGCTCGGCGCCGGTACGGCGCTGCTGCTCGGCCACGACCGCCTCACGGCCGCCTACGTCGGCCTCGCCCTCGCCGCCAGCTCGACACTCGTGATCGTGCGGCTGCTGCAGCGACGGCGCCAGCTCTACGAGCCCGCGGGCCGCGTTGTCGTCGGCGTGCTGCTGCTCCAGGACGTGCTCGTCATCCTGACGATTCCGCTGCTGACGTTCGCACCGGCCGGGCTGAACGGGATGCTGCGCGGACTCGCCGGCACACTCGCACTCGTCGGACTCGCCTACGTGTGCATGCGCTGGGTCGCACCGCGGATTGCGCGGCTCGCGCTCGAGCCGGAGCCACTGCTGCTGTGCGCGCTCGGCGTGCTCGCGCTCTTCATTGCACTGGGCCTGGTGCTCGACCTGCCGCTCGCGGCCGGCGCGTTCCTGGCCGGCCTCGCACTCTCGCCCTTTCCGCTGCGCGGCATCATGCGCGGCCAGCTCAGCTCCATC
>CAYSGF010000018.1:0-3720 GCA_964430275.1 uncultured Gemmatimonadaceae bacterium | reverse complement strand
GTTCGTCGTCATCCTGTGGGTCTACTACTCCGCCGTGATCTTCATCATCGGCGGCGAGGTCGCGCAGGTCACGTCGCTGCGCCGGATCCGACGCCGCCAGAAGGAGCGGCTCGGCTGAGGCCCTCCGCACTCCGCACTCCGCACTCCGCACTCCGGATTCCGCACTCCGGATTCCGCACTCCGGATTCCGCACTCCGGATTCCGCACTCCGGATTCCGCACTCCGGATTCCGAATTCCGAATTCCGCGTTCCTACACTAGATTCCCCGCCATGGCGGACTCCCCCGAAAGAAAAACGCTCGCGCGGAACCGGAAGGCGTTCCACGAATACCATGTGGTGGAGACGTTCGAGGCGGGCCTCGTCCTGGCCGGACCGGAAGTGAAGTCGATCCGCGACGGCAAGGCGAGCCTGACCGAGGCGTTCGCCCGGCTCGACGGCGGGGAGGCGTGGCTCCATGACATGCACGTGACGCCGTACGATCCGGCGAACCGCTGGAACCTCGATCCGACCCGGCCGCGCAAGCTGTTGCTCAAGCAGCGCGAGATCCGGCGACTCATCGGAGCCACGCAGGAGAAGGGACTCACACTCGTGCCGCTCGACCTGCACACCCATCGCGGCTACATCAAGGTGAACCTCGCGCTCGCGCGCGGCAAAAAGGTTCACGACAAGCGCGAGGACGTCAAGAAACGCGACGCCGAGCGTGAGATGCGCCGCGCCCTGCGCCAGTCCTGATGCGGTTCCTGCTCCTCCCGCTGTTCGGGCTTCTCGCGGTCGCACCCGTGCGTGCGCAGGATCCATCGCTCCGGTTGACCGGTGCCGAGGCGGAGGCGTCGGTGAGCGGTGCAGTGGTCGATGGCGCTGCGGCGTTCCCGGTCGATGTGCTCGCCCGGCTCGGCGCGGTCATCGACGAGGATGCTGCCGGCGTCCGCGCACTCCTGTTCGGTGACACCCTCACCTTCACGATCGGCTCACCCTGGTTCCGCAGCAGCGCCGGCCTGCACCAACTCGCGTTTCCCGTGCGACGGATCGGCGCCGCCGTCTACCTGCCCGAGCAGCTGTTCCTGCAGTGGCTGCCGCAGCGCTTTCCGGAGCGGCTGGCCTGGCGCGCGGGTGCGCTGCGCTCCACCGAGCGCCTCGCGAGTGCGGACGCGGTGGCGCAGCGCGGCCCGATCCAGCGCGTCGTGGTGATCGATCCCGGACACGGTGGCCGAGACGCCGGCAAGATCGGGCCGAACGGACTGGCCGAGAAGGACGTCGTGCTGGCGGTCGGTGTGCGGCTCGCGGGTCTGCTGCGCGAGCGCGGCTACGAGGTGCACCTCACGCGTGACCGTGATACGCTGATCGCACTCGGCGACCGGCCGCGCATGGCCAACGACTGGAAGGGCACGCGCCAGCGCGCCGCGTTCGTGTCCATCCACGCGAACTCGTGGCGCTCCTCCGTGCGCGGCTACGAAACGTACTTCCTGTCCGATGCCCGCACCGATGACGCCCGTCGCGTCGCCGAGATGGAGAACGCGGCACAGGAGTACGAGGATGGCGGGGACGTGGGTCTCGGCGAGGCCGACCTGATCCTGAACAGCCTGCGCAACGACTTCTACGTTCGTGCATCGAACGATCTTGCAGAGGTCGTGCAGAGCAGTCTGTCCGGATTCCATCCGGGACCCGATCGCGGCGTCAAGCAGGCGGGCTTTCGTGTGCTGGTCGGTGCGCTCATGCCGGCCGTGCTCGTCGAGACCGCGTACATGTCGAACCCGGAGGAGGCGCGACTGCTCGGCACGTCGGGCTTCCAGCAGAAGCTCGCCTACGGCATGGCCGAGGCGATCGATCGCTTCTTCGAGCAGCACGAGCACCTCTGGTCGGCAGGGGCGCCGTGAGTCGCCGCCTGCTGCCCGTCCTGCTGCTTCTCGCCGGCTGCGGCTACTTCAACGCGATGTACAACGCGGAGCGCAGCTTCGAGGAGGCGGAGCGCGCCGCCGCACGCGGCGAGCACACGCGCGCCGCCGACAGCTATGAGGAGGCGATCCGGCACGCTGCGGTGAGTTACCGCGGCCATCCCGATGGGCGCTGGTCGGACGACGCCCTGTACCTGGTCGTGCGTGCACGCTTCGGCCGCGGTGAGTACGTCGAAGCGGCCGTCGCGGCCGAGCGCCTGGCTGCGATTGCTGCGAACGATGAGACACGGCTGGGCGCACGCGCCTACCGGGGCGCTGCGCTCGTCCGCCTGGACAGTGCGGCGCTCGCACTGCCACCGCTCGACACGGTCGTCACGGCGACCCGTGCGGACCGACCGCTCGGCACGTTCAGCCGGCTCTGGCGCGCGCGCGCGCGCTTTGCGCTCGGCGAGAGCGACGCTGCATGGGCAGACCTGGCGGAGGCACAGCAGGCATCGGGCACGCTCGCCGCCGAGGCGATGCTCGAAGGCGGCAAGCGCGCGCTCGCTGCCGAAGACTCCGCTCGCCTGCGCGCAGCCACCGCCGCGCTGCTCGGCCAGCCGGATGCGGCACTGCGCCGCGACACGCTCATCCAGCTCGTGCGCGCCGGCGCGGTCCGCTGGAACCCTGCCTTCGCGGCATCACTGCTCGCGGCGCCGAGCGAATGGCTGCCCGGCTCCGCCGACAGCGTCGCACTCGTGCGTGCCACGCTGCTGGGGCAGGCAGGCGAGACGGATGCGGCGCTCGCCATGCTGACCGACGTCTACGAGCGCTCCAGCGGCGCGACTGGCAACGCAGCGCGGCGTACAGCAGCGAACCTGATGCTCGCACGGGCGTCGGTCGACGAGCTCGAGGCCGTGCGCGCGGTCCTGCTGCCGGCCGTCGTCGACCCCGTTGCACGCGAGCTCGTGCGCGACCTCCAGATCGTCGGCGTGCTTGCCGCGCGCGGGCGCGCCGGCCAGCCGCTGGCGCTGTTCGCAGCAGCCGAGCATGCGCGCGACCGCCTGCATGCGCGCCCGCTCGCACGCGCGTTGTTCCTCGAGTACGCGGAGCTTGCAAGCGGGTCCGAATGGGCGCCCAAGGCGGTGCTCGCGGCGCTCGCACTCGTCGATGACGCCGCGCAGCGCGCGGCACTGCTCGAGCGGCTGCAGCGCTCGTCATCGAGCGTGTACGTCGCCGGCTTCCGCGGTGACGCCGACCTGCCTGCACTGTATGCGGCCGAGGAGCGCCTCGCCCGTGTGGTCGGCGCGCTCCGGGAGGGAGCCGCACAGGAAGCCGGCCGCCGCGACCTCGCGATCGATCGCGCCGTCGCCATCGTCGACAGCCTGCGCGACGCGGCGGTCACGGATTCGTTGACGATCGCCTGCGGTTCGTACGTCGACAGTCTCGCAATCATCGGCATCCGTGCCGACAGCGTGCGCGCGGCCTGCGTCCGCTCCGACACGCTGCGCATCCACACTGTCCTCGCGATCGATACGATGGAGCTCGTGGACACGACCGTCGTGCGCGCGGATTCGGCGGCCGATCCGTTCGGCGAAAAACGCGTGGAGCCCGACACCGTGGCACTGCGGTGAACCTCGTCCAGACCGTCTTCGGCGCCGTCTTCCGCAATCCCGTGCTGCTGGCGAGCGGCACGTGCGGTTACGGCGAGGAGCTGGACGGGGTCATGGATCTGGACGCGCTCGGCGGCCTGTCCGTGAAGGCGGTCACGCTCGAGCCGCGCGCGGGCAACCCGGCGCCCCGCGTGACGGAGTTCCACGGCGGCATGCTGAACGCAATCGGCCTGGCC
>CAYSGF010000017.1:0-10092 GCA_964430275.1 uncultured Gemmatimonadaceae bacterium | reverse complement strand
CGGGTCGTGCGGTCAGGTCTTGCCAGGTGAAGCGCAGCACGCGAATGCCAGCGGCGCCGAGGCTGCTGTCCCGATGGCGATCGCGCTGCTGCGCAGCGCGCGTCGTGTGGTAGGCGAGTCCGTCGATCTCCACGACGACCGCGTGGGCATGCCAGTAGAAGTCGGCCTCGAAGCCGTGGATGCGGGTGTTCACGCGCGGGGCGGGGAGCTGGGCGGTGCGCACGAGCGCGAGAAATCGCTCTTCGGCGTCCGATCGTGTCATGGCCGGCGGTTCGTCTGTGGCGAGCATCGCACGCAGACGCGGCGTGCCAGGCCGACGCGGATACCGTGCGAGGAGTGCGACGAGCTGGTCGCGCGTGGCGTCGTTCTGCCGCAGTCCGTGGGCGAGTGTCCGTTCGAAGCTCCGGTCGGGGAGCGCAGCCGCGAGATTGAGCAATGTGCGCGCGATGGACGTAACCGGCACGCCGTCGCATATGGTTCGTTCGTCGCATGGAAGCCGCACGCGATGCAGCACGACATCCGCGCGCTGGTCCGGGTGGCCGCGCCAGGCGCTCACGACCATGGGTGCGACGTCGCATATGGACAGGTCATGGAGCTGGCCGGCCGTCTCGTGACTCGCGACGGCATGCGGGCCGAAGGCCAGCACCGTGGCGACGACATTGGTGCGCGGGCCATCGAGCCCCGGCACGCGGTAGACGCAGCGCGCGACGCGCTCGAGGCGGCGTCGCTTGACGCGCTCGTCGATCAGCGTCGCGGGGATGCCGGTCGGCACGAGCTGCCAGCGGGCAACGATCCCGTGCTGCGTCCGTGCGAGGCGGAGGATCAGGGCATCGACGTCGGTGGTTCGCATGCTCGGAGGATCCACCACCCCGCGGCGCAGCGGAATGGCAGAACGGGTAACCCGCCTCGCCAGGATCGCCCGCTCCGTGGACATCGCGCGCAGCCTCGAGGTCGCACGACGGGCGAGCTCTCGAGCTGGCAATCGACGTCGCGGACGAAATCCTTCTCGCGCAACCCGTCAGTACGTGAACATCCGGTCGTGCTCCACTGCCAGTCTCACCAGCACGCTCGGCATTGCGAATTCGGCGGGCTTGCCGGCGATGTCCGCCTCCGTGAGCCCGCGTCCCTTGCTCGACATTCCGGACAGGTAGAAGCGACCGCCGCCGTTCACGATGACGTCGTAGTGCTCGCGCAGGCGGCCGGTGCCGAGCCCGGCGAGGTTGTCGAGGACGGCGTCGCGCAGGAGCTGGACGGCGTCGCCGGCGAGGAAGAGAGTGGCGGTGTGGCCCTCCTCGATCGCGGTGCGTGCGACCAGGAACCCGAGCGCGGCGCGCGTTGGATTCTCCGGCCCGGTCGTGATGTGGACCAGGATGCTGCGCTGCGTGTCCGTCGCCTGGCTCATTGCGGGCTCCTGTGCGGTTGCGGATGCGGTGGTGAGCGCGACGGCAAGGAGCGCGAGCGCGGCGCGTTGCATCGTCCGGGCCGTGTCACGTCCATGTCGCTCGGGCAGTGAGCTCTGCATGGTGCCTCCATTCGGGGTTCGCCCAAGGATAGGCGGACGGTGTTGGCGTCGGCTTGCGGCGGCCTTGGCGATTTGTTGGCTGGGAGAGTGCGCCGGAGGTTTCGCATCCTGCCGGCGGCAGCGTAGAATCCAGCGGCGCCGATCCCCGAACATGAATCGAACTGCCATGACCATGCACGTCCGACCCCGCCGGCAGCGCGCCGCGCAGGTTGCCGTACTGTCTCCCGTACTGGCGACGTTCCTCGCCGCGACCGCTACCCCGCTTGCCGCGCAACAGCCCGACCCCCTGCCCGCGCGCGTCGACAGCATCTTCGCGGCCTACAACCGCACGGACTCGCCCGGCTGCGCGGTCGGTGTGTACCAGGACGGTGCGATCGCGTACGCGCGCGGCTACGGCATGGCGGACCTGGAACAGGGCGTCGCTATCGATGCGCACACGGTGTTCGACATCGGCTCGACGTCGAAGCAGTTCACGGCCGCTGCGCTGGCTCTGCTCGCGCAGGATGGCCGACTGTCGCTGGACGACGACATCCGCGAGTACGTGCCCGAGCTGCCGGACTACGGTTCGCCGATCACGATCCGTCATCTGCTCAACCACACGAGTGGACTGCGCGATTACATCGGGCTCATGACGATGGCGGGGACGGACATCGACGACGTGACCGGTGATGATGAGGCGCTCGCCGCGATCGCGCGCCAGCGTGCGCTCAACTTCGAGCCGGGCGCGGACTGGCTCTACAGCAACTCCGGTTACTTCCTCGCCTCGGTCATCGTGGAGCGCGTGTCGGGGATGAGTCTGGCGGAGTTCGCGCACGAGCGCATCTTCGCGCCGCTCGCGATGCGCAGCACCCTGTTCCGCGACGACTACCGGCTGGTCATCCCGCAGCGCGCGAGTGCGTACGCACCGGGAGACAGCGGCGGCTACACGATCGACATGTCCAACTGGCAGCAGACCGGCGACGGCGCGGTGTTCACGACGGTCGAGGACCTGCTGCTGTGGGACCGCAACTTCTACGAGCCGCGCGTCGGCGGACAGGCGCTGCTCGATGCGCTGCAGACGCGCGGGATGCTGGTGCGCGGTGACACGCTGCAGTACGCGCTCGGCCTGTTCATCGACGATTACCGCGGCGCGCGCACGGTCAGCCACGGCGGCTCGTGGGGCGGCTACCGCGCAGAGCTGCTGCGCTTCCCGGACGAGCACTTCTCCGTCGCCGTGCTCTGCAACCTCGCCACCACGAATCCGTCCGCCCACGCCCAGCGCGTCGCCGATGTCTACCTCGACGGACGACTGGATGCGCGCGCGCAAGGCGGGCCCGTGGCGTCGCATGGAGAACGCCGCACCGTCACGCTGTCAGAGGCGCAGCTGCGACGCTGGACGGGGACGTACCAGGACAGTTCGAGCGGCGATGTACGTCGCGTAACACTGCAGGACGGCACGCTCGTGCTGGCCGCATTCGGGCGGGATTGGCCGCTGACGCCGGTCGGCGACGCCGAGTTCACGGCGGATGCACCGGTCGACCTCGCGTTCCGCTTCGAGGCCGACTCGCCCGCGCGGCTGCGCCAGACACTGCAGGGCGAGACGACGACGTTCCACGCGATCGCGACGGTGAGCCCGGCCGCGGCCGAGCAGCGCGCGTACACGGGCCGCTACTCCAGTGACGAGCTCGCGGCCACGTACGAGGTCCGCCTCGAGGGCGACGCGCTCCAGCTCGTGTTCCCCGGTACCGGGCCGCCGGCCACGCTCCGGCCCCTGCAGCGCGACGTCTTCCACGCCGGCCCCATGCGGCTCGAGTTCGAGCGCAACGGTGACGAGGTCGTCGGCTTCCTGCTGCACCAGGGACGCGTGCGCGGGCTGACGTTCGAGCGGATTGACGAGTAGCGGCGCTTTCGGTGCGCTCACGGCTGAGCTTCGTGACGCGCTCGATTGTCATGGCGCCCACGGCCGGGCAACCGTCAGAACGGCATCTCACCACAGAGCACGCAGAGCACACAGCGGCCGAGGCATGCTGCGGCGGAAGCACCGACCGGCGCCACGCCCACAGCGTACGCCGTGTGTTCACAGAGAACGAAGTCTGAAATGCGGGTGTGCCCGCGCCGCGCTTACTCTGCGCTCTCCGTGGGCTCTGTGTGAAAGTCGTTGCAGGAAGCCGACGCGATCGTTGGACACAGGGCGAAGCAGCAATGTCACGAACCCGCACCACGCTTCGTCATAATGACATTGCGGAAGCGACAGCTCGTACAGCGGCGCGGATGGCTGATCCAGGCCGATCGCTGGTGCAGCGGAGCGGATCGCTGATCCAACAAAGCGGATCGCTGGTCCAGCGCACCTCAATGACACAAGCATCGAGCACAATCAGGAGCGGAGGAACACCAGATGACTGGACGCGATCTGCTCGTTCAGCAGTACGGCACGATCTACAGCATCATCGAGCTCAACACCGACGGTCTCACGCACGCGGATTCACTGGCGCCGGCGGCGGGAGGCGGTAACACGGCGAACTGGATTCTCGGCCACCTCGTGAGTGTGCACAACAGCGCGATGGCACTCCTCGGCGCACCGCCGGTGTGGGAGAGCGAGCAGCTCGAGCGCGCGCGCTACGATCATCCGATCCGTGACGCCGCCGATGCGATCGACTGGGACACGCTCGTGGCGCGCTTCCGCGCGTCGCGCGACACGTGCATGGGCGCGCTCGCGGCGCTGAGCGACGAAGCGCTCGCAGAGCCGATGACCGACCCGTTCGGCCAGCAGACGACGCGCGCCGGGCTGCTCGCGCTCCTCGCGATCCATGGGTGCTACCACGCCGGCCAGCTCGGCATGGCGCGCCGGGCCGCGGGCAAGAAGACGGCGATCCTCGCACCCGGCCAGGTCGCGCCGATCTGAATCACGCGGGAACGCGCGCCTTCTCGTCTGCGGTTGCGCGCCGCCCGGCGATGTGGCGCACCACGCGCTCGGCGTCGCGGCCGACGCCGTGGACCATGATCGACGACATCGCGTACAGGAACTCGAGCCCGACGAAGTAGAGGCCGGGCTGGCGCGCGACGATGCCGCGCTCGTGGAGCGGTTCGTCGTCGCCTAGCCCCGGGAGCTCGATCCACGAGAAGCCCGCATGGAACCCGCAGCACCAGACGACGTTCGTCACGTCGAGGGTGCGGCCGTCCTCGAGCAGCGGCAGCCCGTCGCGTGCGCCGATGGTGCGCGGCACGCGCCGCACGCCCGCCTTCTCGAGCACGCGGGGTCGCGTGCGGATCAGCCGACCGCCTCTGCTGAGGATCTTCGGCCGCGCCTTGCGACCGATCGGTGTGTCGACGGTCAGTACGCGATGGAACAGGCCGCGCAGCACGAGCCGGATCAGGAGCAGGCGCGCGGGCAGGCCGTGGAGGTCGAAGGGCAGGTGACCGGTCGCACGGCCGGAGATCGACACCGGATGCGTGCGTGACAGCTCGAGCCCGATCTCCGCGCCGGAATTACCGGCCCCCACGATGAGCACACCACCCTCGCGCAGCTGTCCGGGATTGCGGTAGTCGCGCGAGTGGAGCTGCACGATGTCCGAACGCAGGTCACCCGCGAACGCCGGCACCTTCGGCTTCTGAAAGCTCGACATTGCCACGACGACGTTGTCCGCCTCGAAGCGGCGCTCACCGGACGTCGCGACGAACCGCCCGTTTTCGCGCGTGAGTCGGTCGATGCGCGTGCCCGTGCTCACCGGCAGCCGGAACTGTGCGGTGTACGCCTCGAGGTACGCAGCCATCTCGTCCTTCGTCGGGAACGTGTTCGCCGGTGCGGGGAACCGCATGCCCGGCAGGCCGTCCATCTTCGCGGGGGTGAACAGACGCAGCGAGTCCCAGCGCCGGCGCCACGTGTCGCCAATCCGCTCGTTCGCATCCACGATCAGGAACGGAATGCCGCGGCGGGCGAGGTGATGGCCGACGGAGAGGCCCGCCTGGCCCGCGCCGATGACGAGGGTGTGGATGCGGGTGGTCGTCGTGGCGGTCGATCGGGACGCGCGGGTCGGGGTGTCGATGGTGGGTTGCGCGTTGATGCCTGCCTTCATCGCTGCCTCCGCTGTTCGCGCTGGTGAGGTTCTGCTGGAAGCCCAGGTGCACTCTCGACGCTAGCGCGGGCAGCAGACGCGCGCGTCGGGCGGATGACCCAATTTGTGCCGGGGACGTGTGGGTAATTCTGTGTAGCCGGGAGGGAGGAGGCAGGTCGCTCCAGTCATCGCTGCGCGTGGGAACGTTGCAGACCTGTCGCGGCGGAGCCCCCTACTGCGCGCGCTCGATCAGCGCCTGCTCGTATGCGCGCGCGGTCGCCGCGGCGCGCGTGGACACGCCGAGCTTCCCGAACAGGTTGCTGACGTGGCGGGCAACGGTCTTCTCGCTGATGAACAGGCGCTCGGCAATCGCACGGTTCGTGAGCCCGGTCGCCAGCAGCGCCAGCACCTCGCGCTCGCGCGGGGTGAGATCGTTCGCGCCGGAGCGCGGCGCGGCCGACGCTGGAGAGGGTGACTCGCCCGCCCGCGCCGACGCGTCCGCGGGCGCCGACGCGTCCGCGGGCCGCAACCCCGCCCCCGCGCCTCCCCGCTCCAGTCCTGTCACCTCCCCCTGCGCCCCTAGCCGGACGAACGACCGGCGCGCGGCCTCAAGCTCCATCGCCGCTGCGTCGTGGTCGCCCAGCTCGCGGCACGCGCGCGCGAGCAGGACGCGCGTGCGTGCTTCCTCCAGTGGCGCGTCCAGCGTCCGCCACGCATTGCATGCCTGGCGCAGCGCGATGAGTGCGCTCAGTGCATTCCCGTCGGCAAGTGCGACGGTACCGCGCGCGTGCGCCGCCTGTGCCTCGAGCATCGTCGCGCCGTAGGTGCGGGCGAGCGCGTCGAGCTCGCGGCACGCCTCGCGCGCGTCGTCGATGGCGCCGGCCGCGAGCGCGATCTCGGCAGCGGCGGGAAGCAGGCGTGCGCGTCGTGGCGGGTCGCGTGACTCGGCGAGTGCCCGCTGGATTGCGGCGTGCGCCGCGCCGACGTCGTTCTGTGCCAGTCGCAGCAGCGCGAGTCCCGGCTGCGGCTCGCGTCCGGACTCACTCGCCTCGCGGTATGCGGCCTCGGCCTGCGCCAGTTCCCCGCGCAGCCGGTGCACCTCCCCCTGCTGGTAGTGCGCCGCTCCGCGCGTCGCGCGCTCCATCGGGCCTTGCTCGGGGGTGGCCGCGTCCAGGACACGCGCCGCTTCGTCGTGTGCGTCCTGCCAGGCGCCATGGAGCTGCATGATCTCGGCGCGATAGACGAGGCACAGCCCGCGGTACGGCACCAGGTCGGGCTGGCGCTCGCACCACGCCTTCAGCGCGGCGGTCCATTCGTGTGCGCGGTCGAGGGCATAGACGCGGCGACAGGCACCGATCACGCTGCAGTAGACGAGTCCGGTGACCAGCGGCGAGAGGACGCCGGCAGCGACGTCGACCATCGCCTCGTCGAGCAGGGCCAGCCCGTCCGCCAGCCGCTGCTGCTCGAGCAGTGCCCGCCCCTGGAGGTGGACCGCAAGCGCGACGAGGTCCGCATCGCCGAACTGCTCGCCCAGGCGCACCGCCTCCGCGGCCGTGCCGAACGCGGCGGTCGGATCGCCGCCCTCGAGCTGCGCGCGCGCGCTCGGCAGCAGAAGGTAGCCGCGCTCGACGCGCTCTTCATCCGTTCGATCGAGGAGGCGGGTCGCGCGCTGGAACCACCCCGTGGCGCGTGCTCTCTCGCCGCGGTCGACGAGCGCGAATCCGAGCCAGAACGCGCACCGCGCGGCACCCGCGTGGTCGTTGGCGGCGAGCCACGCCTGGTGGGCGTCCTCGAGAACCGTGGTGAACGCAGCGTCGCGGCCGGTCAGATACGCCGCCATTGCCAGCCGCCACAGGTCCGGCGGGTCCAGCGGCTGGGCCGCGTTCGCGCGTGCGAGTGCCTCGTAGGCAGCGTCCCAGTGCGCGGCGTCGTAGGCGGTCCGGCCGCGCTCGAGCGATTCGTGCATGACGCATAGATGGGCACGCGACGCTGTGCGCACAACCACGGCTGCCACCCGCGAGGTCGATCCCGACTAGCAAGTCTGCACGCGTCGCGCATCCGCAGCCCGGCAGGCACGACGCGCGCTGGCAGGCGACGCGCCGTACCTCCCGGTCCCGAGCCCCACTGCCCCGGCCAGCCTTTCCAGCTACCGCTTCCAGCGCTTGGCCATGCCCCTGCCCACGTCCTTCACAACGGGCCGTGTCGTGACGTAGATGTCCGCGTCGCCCTCGCCCTCCAGGCGGCCCGAGCCGAAGTACAGGGTCGTCCCGTCCCACGAGAGGGATGGCCGGGTTTCGCCGCCCGCGGAGTTCACGAGCTCGCCCAGGTTGACGGGGGTTGACCACGCGTCCTTCGTGCGCCGGCGGGTCGCGGAGTAGATGTCGGGACCCTGCGCGCCGGGACGCGCGCTGAAGAAGAAGATCTCGAGGCCGTCGTGGCGCACGTTCGGGTGTCCGTCGGGCGCCGCGCTGTTCACGCCCGGCACGAGCGTCGGCGCGCCCAGCTTGCCGCCGCGGAACTCGCTCACGTAGATGTCGCTGTCACCGCTCTCTGCGCCGTCGGGATCGGGTGCGAAGCCGCCCGGCCGGAAGCTGGAGAAGTAGAGCACCGGGCGTGTGCCGGGCTGGAGCAGCGGGAAGGGGCTGTGCTCGTCGGCGCCGCTGTTCACGGTGCAGCCGAGGTTCGTCGGCGTCTCGAACGTGCCGTTCTTGCGCATGCGGCTGATGTAGAGGTCGGCGCCGCCGCAGCCCGGACGGTTGCTCGCGAAGAGGAAGGTGTGCCCGTCCTGCGCGAGCGTCGGGCAGAAGTCGTTGAACTCCGTGTTGATGGGATCGCCGACGTTCACGGGCTCGCCCCACGGGTCGTCGGGGTGCTCCCGCCGCGCCATCCAGATGTCGAGGCCCCGCGATCCCGGACGCGACGACGCCATGAAGAAGATCCTGCCATCCCGCGATGTGAACGGGCAGCCGTCCAGCGACGTCGTGTTGAAGTCCACATGCGTGCCCGGCAGGGTCTGCACGTTGACGGCCGCCCCCCAGTCGCCGAACCCAAACGGACCGTGCCGGGCGACGTCCTGAACGGAGACGGGGGGCTCGACCGGTCCGGCGTCGCAGCCGGTGGCGGCGACCAGGAGGACGGCGAGCGCGGGAGTGATGCGGGTCCTGTACATGGTGCTTCCTTTCGATGAGCGGTCGCGGGAGCGTCGCCGTACGGCGCGCCGTCCCGGGAGGGGAGAGCTGCCCGCAGAACCGCGGTGAACGGGCGCGTGCAGCTTGCTGCGGCTGGATGCGCGGATGTATGCTAGACCGTCTTCGTCGTGCCGCTCTCGCATTCCTCTCGCGCTCCTCTCGCGCACCCCGGCGAGGCGTAACTTGTTTATTTTGAAGCTGTTGGGAACTGCGTCCGTGGAGGGCCCGGACGGGTCCCTCACGGGCCGCGCGGTGCAGGGGCGCCGCCTCGCCCTCCTCGCGCTGCTTGGCCTCGCGCGCGGCCGGCCCGTCACGCGTGACCGCCTCGTCGCGCTGCTGTGGCCGGAGTCGCCAGCCGAGCGTGCGCGCCCCCAGCTCTCCGATGCGCTGTACATCGTGCGCAGCGCGCTCGGCGACGGCGTGGTCCGATCCACGGGCGACGACGTCGCACTCGACGCGCAGGCGATCTCCAGCGACGTCGCGACCTTCGAGCGGCTCCTCGACGAGCAACAGCTCGACGCTGCCGTCGCCCTGTACGCCGGGCCGCTGCTCGACGGCTTCCATCTCTCTGACACCACGGAGTTCGAGCACTGGCTCGACGCCGAGCGCCTCCGCCTCGCCGGGCGCTACGCCGCGGCGCTCGAGGCGCTGGCGGACGGGTGCGAGCGGGCGGACGATCCCACTGCCGCCGTCGCCTGGTGGCGCAGGCTCGCGGCCCACGATCCGTACTGCGGCCGCATCGCGCTGCGGCTCATGCGGGCATGCGACGCTGCGGGCGACCGGGCCGGCGCGCTCCAGCACGCCCGCATCCACGCCGCGCTGCTGCGCGAGGAGTTCGATGCGGAGCCCGATCCGGACGTGAGCGCGCTGGCCGAGCAGCTGCGCCGCGAGCCGCACGTGCGGACGAAAACGCGGGGGGTCCTGTCGGCGGGAGCGGAGGGCCAGGGGACGTCGCCGGCGTGGTCGGTGGCCCCGCAGCCGGCGGAGTCCGCGGCCGGCAGGGCGCAACCGGCGGCGTCCCTCGTCGCGGTTACTTCAGGTGCGCAGATCGATCGCGAGTACGGCGCGTCCGCTCCACCTGCCACCGGCGTGCAGGCGGTTCTCCAGGAAATCGATCACCAGCCCGCCGACCATGCGGGTGCATCCCGACGGCGAACAGTGCTGGCCACGGGCGCCGCAGCACTCATCGTCGCCGTCGCAGGCATTGCACTGTACGGTAGCCGGGCCGCCGCTCCGGTCGCAGCTACGGCGGATACGCGCTCGGTGGCCGTGCTGCCGTTCGTGAACATGAGTCCGGATCCCGGGCACGTGTACTTCAGCGACGGGCTGACCGAGGAGATCATCGGCGCAC
>CAYSGF010000016.1:0-22475 GCA_964430275.1 uncultured Gemmatimonadaceae bacterium | reverse complement strand
CTCCCGGCCGGGGTACGCGGCGGCGCCGAGAATGACACGCAGCTTCAGAATGCCTCCCGCCCGGGGTACTCGGCGGCAGCGCCGAGATCCTCCGCGATGCGCAGGAGCTGGTTGTACTTGGCGACGCGGTCGGTGCGGCTGGCACTGCCGGTCTTGATCTGGCCCGCTCGTGTGGCGACGGCGAGGTCGGCAATGAAGGTGTCTTCCGTCTCGCCGGAGCGGTGGCTGATGATCGTGTTGAAGCCGTTGCGACGCGCGAGCTCGATCGCCTCGAGCGTTTCCGTCAGCGTGCCGATCTGGTTGACCTTGATCAGGATCGCATTGCCTGCGCGCTCGGCGATGCCGCGCCGCAGGTACTGTGTGTTCGTGACGTAGAGGTCGTCGCCGACGAGCTGCACGCGATCGCCGATCGCGGCGGTCAGCTTCTGCCAGCCGGCCCAGTCGCCCTCGTCCAGGCCGTCCTCGATGGAGACGATCGGGTAGCGCTCGATCCATCCCTTCCAGAAGTCGACCATCTGCTCACTGCTCATCTTCTCGTTCGTCGACTTGTGGAAGACGTATTTGCCGTTGCGGTGCATCTCGGATGCGGCGGCATCGAGTGCGAGCACGACGTCGTCGCCGAGATCGTAGCCGGCCTTGTCGATCGCCTCGACGATGACCTCGAGCGCCTCTTCGTTGCTGCCGAGGTCGGGAGCGAAGCCGCCCTCGTCGCCGACGCTCGTGCTCTTCTTCTGCTTCGCGAGCACCTTCTTCAGCGAATGGAAGATCTCGACGCCCATGCGCAGCGCGTCGGGGAAGTTGTCGGCGCCGACGGGCGCGATCATGAACTCCTGGAGGTCCACGTTGTTGGCGGCGTGCGCGCCGCCGTTCAGGATGTTCATGAGCGGCACGGGCAGCAGCGTGGCGCGTGGTCCGCCAAGGTAGCGGTAGAGGGGCAGCCCGGCTTCGGCGGCGGCGGCGCGCGCGTTCGCGAGCGACACGGCGAGCATCGCGTTCGCGCCCAGGTCCGACTTGTTCTTCGTGCCGTCGAGCGCGATCATCGCGCGATCGACGTCCACCTGGTCGAAGGCATCGAGCCCGGCGATCTCGGGTGCAATGCGCTCGATCACGTTCTCGACCGCCTCGAGCACGCCCTTGCCGAGGTAGCGGTCATCGTCCTCGTCGCGCAGCTCGATCGCCTCGTTCTCGCCGGTGGAGGCGCCGCTCGGCACGGCTGCGCGCCCCGCGCTGCCGCTTTCCAGCACGATTTCCGCCTCGATGGTCGGATTGCCGCGCGAGTCGAGGATCTCGCGGGCGTGCACGCTAACGATTGCCGACATTTTCGATTGCTGGAGGTTGCACCGGGGCGGCGAGCAGGCCTTCAATGGCCGAGCGCACGCGCCGGATGAGTTCGTCGCGGTTGTCTTCGTCGTAGCCCTCCGTGGGGATGGCCCGACCGAAGCGCAGGATAACTTCGCCTCCGCGCACGCGCCAGCCGCCTTTCGGCAGGATCGCGCGGCTGCCGATCACGGCCATGGGCACGATGTCGACGTGTGTGCGCAGCGCGAGCATGAACGTGCCCTTCTTGAAGGGGAGCAGCTCGCCGGACGCGGAGCGCGTGCCTTCCGGGAAGATCACGACGGAGCTGCGATCGCCGCGGATCAATCGACCGGCGTCATCGAGGGAGGCAATCGCGGACGCGCGATTCTTCCGATCCACGGAGATGTGACCGGCTGCCTTCCATGCCTGCCCGAAGATGGGAATCGAGCCCAGCTCCTTCTTGGCGACGAACCGGAACCGTTTGGGCAGCGTGGCGGCGATGGCCCAGACGTCGTACCAGGACGCGTGATTGCTCGCGAAGATCTGCGGCTGATCGAGGTGCACGTCCTGGAGGCCTTCCGTGCGCACGCGCACACCGCTCGCCCACAACGTCCAGCGCGACCACGAGCGCGCAATCATGTCATAGAACGACGGGCGCACGTCGAACAACGAGGCGATCACCACTGCGAGGCTGAGCGTCGGCGTGGCAACGAGCAGGTGAATGGCCACCCAGAGCGTGCGAATCACGCCGGCTCCTCCGCAAAGTGATCGTAGCCGCCGCGCGCGAGCGGTTGCAGCGTGCCATCCGGCTGTCGCAGCCGGACGCCCGTCCCGTCCTGCACGCTGCCGATGCAGGTGAGCGGCGTATCGAACTCCGCTTCGAAGCTGGCGGCGAGGGCGCCCACGGTTCCGGGCGCTACGGTGAACAGCAGCTCGTAGTCGTCGCCGCCATGCAGGACGAATGCGAGCACGGCGCCTTCATCGGTGTCGCCGGTCTCGCGTGCCGCAGGATGAACGGGGACGTGTGCAGCGTCGATCTCGATGTTCACATCACTGGCGGCCGCGAGATGATCAGCATCGCCGGCGACACCGTCGGAGACATCGATCATGGCGTGCAACACGGCGCGCTCGTGCAGCCAGATCGCTTCGCGCGTGCGCGGTACCGGGTGGGCGAATGCGGCGCGTGCATCGGGTACAGGGCTGCGGCCTGCCTGCCACGCAGCGACCGCGGCGGCGGCAGCACCGAGTCGTCCGGTCACCCACACCTCGTCACCTGGCCTGGCACCGCTGCGAAGCACGGGCCGCTCGACGTGGCCGACCACGACGATGTCGAGCGTGAGCGCGTCGCGCGCGCGTGTCACGTCGCCGCCGATCACACGCGCGCCCACCGCGTGCGCGGCAGCGCGCACGCCGCGCAGGATCGCGGGCCCGAGCGTCGCGTGCTCTGCGGGCGCGATTGCGAGCGACACGAGCACGCCGACCGGCTCTGCCGCGACTGCTGCGAGGTCACTCAGTGCTGCGGCCGTGGCGCGGTATCCGATCTCCTCCGGCTCCAGCCAGGCGCGCCGGAAGTGCACGTCCTCGACGGACAGGTCGACGCTGATCGCGAGCGGACCGGCGCGCACGACGGCGCAGTCGTCGCCGGGGCCGACGAGCACACGCGCATCGGGCGATGCATCGTCGCCCTCCGCAGCAGCATCGTGCAGAAAGCGGCGGATCAGGTCGAATTCGACGCCGGCGCCGAGCTTCTGGCTGGACATGACCTGCACTCAGGGACGCATGGGCAGGCGCAGCGCACCCGCGGGCGTGCCGAGCCATGCATGGGAACCGACCGGCAGTACGGAAACGACGGGCGCCTCCGGGATGTCGGCCGGTACCGAATAATACCGCCACACGCCGGACGCCGCTTCCCGGAACGCAGCGCCGCCGTCGGCGGCAATCCAGACGCCGGCCGCGTCGGCCGCAATGCGACGCAGTGCGCCGATGCCGGCGAGGCCGGGCTCGCGCTGCAGGTGCCAGGTACCGTCGGCGGCATGCAGGAAGACGGCGTCGGCGGTGAGAGTCCAGAGTCCATCGGGCGAGGACACGACGCCGCGTACGGTGCCCTCCAGCGCGGGCGGTGCGTCCGCTGGTCGCGTCGGCTCGCTGCCCTCGATCCGGACGAGCCCGCGCGCGGTGGCGGCCCAGAGACGACCGTCGTGGATACTCAGGTCATACACGGCGACACCGGGCAGAACGGGCTGCGACACGGCGCCGGCGGTATCGACGTGCACGAGACCACGTGCCGTGCCGACCCACACGCCGTCGATCGCGCGCGCGAGTGCGAATGCGTCCGGGGCAGGCAGGCCATCGAGCGATCCTGCGTGCAGCCAGTCCGCGCGCGCGGGCGAGCGGTCCAGGTCGCGCATTCGGAGTGCGTGCACGCCGTCCTCCGATGCGAGCCACACACGCTCGTGCGCTTCGAGCACGTCGTAGAGCGCACCGGCTGGCGCACCGCCGCGCTCGGCATCGAAGCGACGCCAGCTCGAGAGCAGGGTGTCGGCCACGGCAATGCCGGGACGAGGCGCACGCGCATCGCCGCCGAACCAGAGCAGCCCGGCTGCGCGTGCAATGAGCGTCGTGCCCCGTGACGGCAGACCGTACTGCAGCCAGTCCGCCTGATTCGTGCGTGCATCGTAGGCGAGCAGGCCGCCACCGTCCGTGCCGATCCAGTACGTGCCGCGCCGCTCGCCCGGTGTGATGGCGAGCGCGCGCCAGCGGTTGCCGGACGGATCCGGCGGCAGCGCGCCCAGGACGGTGCGCAGGAACGGATCCGCGCTGTACTCGCGGCCGCTCGCCTGCGCGCGCACGTCGGCCGGGACTGCACTCGCCGCGACCGGCTCGGCGGAGAACATTCCGCCCCGCGCAACGAGCCACTGCCCGCCCGCGAGCAGGAAGGCGTCACCGCCGCCGAAGCCGATCGCGCGCACGGCGCCGGGCGCAATGACGCCCTGTTCCCAGCGTCCGAAGTCCGGCGAGTAGCGCCAGACGACACCGCCCTGCGTGCCCATCCAGACCATGCCGGAAAAGTCGTCCCAGGCGAGTGCCGTGGGGACGTTGCCGATGGGGAAGCCGTCGAGCGCGGTGCTCGGACGTCGCCATTCACGCGCCAGCTGATCGTAGATCACGAGACCGTTCGGCGTCGCAGCGTACACGTGGCGCATGTCCGCAGCCACGGCGGTCACGCGGTCGAACTCCGTGAGCAGCGTCCGCTCACCGGGCGCCCACCGCTGCGCGTGGGCAGGGCCAGCGTGCAGCGTCACGCAGCACGCGAGCAGGGCAGGCAGCGTGATGCTCGTCGAACGTCGGACGGATCGACGCGTACGCTGCCGGGTCACCGGCGCGCCGGCTGGTTGAACACGATGAAGGGGAGGTCGGCGGGCGGCGCGAGCGGGCCGGGTCGTGCGAACGCGCGCGGCAGTGCATCGCTCACGTCCTGCGGGCCGAGCGAGCGGCCGCGGCGCGCCAGGTCTGCCGCGCGCCCGCTGTACTGGAGCGCGACCGCGGCGGCGACGCGTGGCGGCGCGCCGGCAGCGAGGAAGGCAGCGGCGACACCGGCGAGGTGATCGCCCATACCGGCCGTCGCGAGGTCGGAGGAACCAGCAGTCGCAACGAGCAGGGGCTCGCCGGCATGCGCGACGAGCGACGGCTGTCCCTTGAGCAGCACGGTCGCGCCGAAGCGCCCGGCGGCCCGGCGCGCTGCCTCGACAGGGTGGGCCGCGATGTCGGCGGTGGACTCGTCGAGCAGGCGCGCCAGCTCGCCCGGATGCGGGGTGATGAGCAGCGGCCGGTCGGCCGCGATGGCCCGCAGTGTGTCCGGCTCCTGCGCGAGCAGGTTGAGCGCGTCCGCGTCGAGCAGTGTGGGCCGTCCGCGCGAGAGCTCGAGTACGCGACGCAGCGTGGATCGCGCGGCGTCGCTCGTGCCGAGCCCGGGGCCGGCCACCACCGCCTCCATCCCCGCGAGCGCTGCCTCGTCCAGCCGCTCCGCATCGACGAAGGTCGCGGCGGGTACGGCAGTCTGCAGGATGACGCGGTTATCGGCGACGGAGCCGATACGCACGTAGCCGGCGCCCGCGCGCTGCGCCGCGCGCGCACAGAGCACCGCCGCGCCGCCCATGCCGCTGCTGCCCGCGAGCACGAACACGCGACCGGCGGTGCCCTTGTGTGCATCGGGCGCGCGCTCGGGCAAGCGCGCGTGCGCCCAGGCGGGCGTGATCAGGGCGGCGTCGAACGTGGTGAGCGGTGGGAAGCCGATCTCGACAGCGACGATGCGGCCGCAGTACGCGCGCGCCGGATGCAGCATCATCCCGAGCTTGGGCCACCCGAACGTGACGGTCAGCGCAGCGCGCACGGCGCTGCCCGGCACTTCGCCGGACGTCGCATCGATGCCGGACGGCAGGTCGAGTGCGACGACGTTGCCGCGTGCGCCGGCGAGCCGCTCGATCCACTCCGCAGCCGTGCCGCGCGGCGCGCCACCCGAGCCGGTGCCGAGGATGCCGTCGATCACGACGTCGCCGTACGCGACGGCGGCCTCCGCCGCATCGCCCGCAAACACCGGCACGTCGTGGCCGTGCTGCAGCTCCGTAGCCGGTGGCCGCGAGCCGGCGGCGACGAGCGCGACGTCGCGACCCCAGGCCGCGAGCGCCCGCGCCGCCACGACGGCGTCGCCACCGTTGTTGCCGGACCCGGCCAGAGCGACGACGCGGCCATGCGGGTAGAGGGCGTGCACGAGCTGCGCGGCGGCGCGGCCGGCGTTCTCCATGAGGACACGCTCCGGCACGCCCGCCTGCTCGCGGGCGGCCGCGTCCAGTGCCGCAGCCTGCGCCGCCGTGGGCAATGCAACGACGTCACGGCCATAGGTCTCATGGCCGTGACGGTCCGTGCGTCTACGCATCCGGTCTCGTGCGGTTGTCGGGCGGGCGACCGCCCGCCCGGGCGGTCCTACTTGTAGCTCTGGCCGATCGTTCGGCCGAAGCTGATCTCGCCGTTATCGATGCGGATATTGAAGCCGCAGTCCGGGTTCGAACAGACCCACGCCTTGTAGGTGATCGGCGCGCCATCCCTCCCGTAGTCCGACAACGGCAGCATGCTCCCGCGGTCGCACTTGCGGCAATCCGGGAACTGCCTGGACGTGTCCGCTGACATCTCTCGACCCCTCCCCGAATGACCACTCCCGACGCTCCGGCGCGGGGCTAGTGCAAGGCATGTTCCAGAACGGAGAATTGGTGAATTTGGAATTGGTGAATTGGTGAATTTGTGCCTCGCCGGTCAGCTCATCAGTCGACCGCAGCGTCCGCGGCGATGCCGGGTCATGCGAGGCACACCGGCGCGCGAGATCGATGCACCAATGCACCAATTCACCAGTTCGACTACTCCTCGAACGCCTCATCAAAGCTATAGACCTCGTGAAAATCCTCCGGTCCATCCTCGTCCTGCTTGATGAGCACGCCTGTCTCGACGAGGGCGAAGACGACCTCGCCGACATGGTCGGTGGCGCGGATGCCCCAGTGCTCGAGGACGGTGCGGGCCATGGGCCCGAAGCGCTCGAGTGCGAGGTCGCGGACACCTTCGGCGAGCTCGCGGCCGGAGATGTGGCGTGGCGTGGGCAGGTCCGAGATCACGTAATGCAGGGCGGCGAGCACGAAGGTGTAGGCACTCTCGTGGAACTGGGGCCAGCGCTCGCGCAGCCGGTCGAGCAGGGCGTCGTCGAGAATGATGCCGTCCATGGCGTCGTCCGTTCCCGCAGGCGGCGTGCTCACGCGCCGCGTCCGGCGAGCTGGTGCTCGCGCCGGAAGCCAGCGTAGAGCGGGAACGCCTCGGCGAGCTCGGCAACGCCGCGGCGCACGCCCTCCGCGACGGATTCATCCTCGGGTGCTTCCAGCACATCCGCGATCAGGTCGCCCACGCGCTCCATCTCCGAAGTACCCATCCCGCGCGTCGTCAGGGCCGCCGTACCAATGCGGATGCCGGACGTGACGAAGGGAGAGCGCTTCTCGCCGGGCACGGTATTCTTGTTCGTGGTGATGCCGGCGTGCTCGAGCGCGGCCTCGGCGGCCTTGCCGGTCAGCTCGCCGCGGCTGCTCAGGTCGAGCAGCAGCAGGTGGTTGTCGGTGCCGCCGCTCACGAGCGCAAAGCCGCGCGCCTGGAGTGCGCGTGCGAGCGCCTGCGCGTTCGCGACGACGGCGTGCGCGTACGTCCGGAACTCCGGCTGCAGCGCCTCACCGAATGCGACGGCCTTGGCGGCGATCACGTGCATGAGCGGGCCGCCCTGCATCCCGGGGAACACCTGCTTGTCGATCGGACGGGCGAAGGCCTCACGACAGAGGATGAACCCGCTGCGCGGGCCACGCAGCGTCTTGTGCGTCGTCGACGTGACGATGTCGGCGTGCGGTACCGGGCTCGGGTGCGCACCGCCCGCGACCAGGCCGGCAATGTGCGCCATGTCGACCATGAATACGGCGTCCACCTCGCGCGCAATCTCGGCGAACACCGCGAAGTCGATGATGCGCGGGTACGCGCTCGCGCCCGCCACGATGATCTTCGGCCGCTCGCGGCGCGCCACGTCACGCACCTGGTCGTAGTCGATGCGGCTGTCCGCGCCGAGGCCGTAGGAGACCGCGCGGTAGAGCTGGCCGCTGAAGTTGACCGGTGAGCCGTGTGTCAGGTGACCGCCGTGGGAGAGGTCCATGCCCAGGAGCGTATCGCCAGGCTTCAGTGTAGCCAGGTACGCGGCCATGTTCGCCTGCGCACCGGAGTGCGGCTGCACGTTCGCGTGCTCGGCACCGAACAGTTGCTTCGCACGCTCGATCGCAATCGTCTCCGCGATGTCGACGTACTCGCAGCCGCCGTAGTAGCGCTTGCCCGGATACCCTTCGGCGTACTTGTTCGTCAGCACGGTGCCGGCCGCCTCGAGCACGGCCACGGACGTGAAATTCTCGGATGCGATCAGCTCGAGCGACTCGTGCTGCCGGTTCGCCTCCTGGACGATCGCATCGTAGACGTCGGGGTCCTGCTGCCGCAGCTCGTGCATCATCTCGTTCCCGCCTCTAAACCCAGGTGCGCTGGAGCTCGCCGACCTGCTGAATGCGCCGCTCCGCGAGCCGGTCCGCGGCCTCATAGGTCGGCAGTCCCTGCTCCTGCGCAATCTCGAAGAGATCCGTGAGCGTCTGGTAGATCTCGCCGGCCTTCCGCTTGGCGCGCTCGGCGTCCCAGCCGTGCAGCTCACCATAGACATTGATCAGGCCGCCCGCATTGATCACGTAGTCGGGCGCGTACAGTATGCCCTTCTCCGTCAGCTCGTCGCCGTGCCGCTCTTCCTTGAGCTGGTTGTTCGCGGCGCCGGCGATCACCTGGAACTTGAACTTCGGCAGCGTCTTGTCGTTCACGACGGCGCCGAGCGCGCACGGCGCAAAGATCTGCGCATCGACGCCGTAGATGTCGTCGGGCGCGACGGACTGCGCGCCGAACTCGTCGACGACGCTCTGCACGCGCTGCGCATCGATATCCGTCACGATCAATTTGGCGCCGACCTCGTCCAGGTACTCGCACAGGTAGCGACCGACGTGCCCGAGTCCCTGCACTGCTACGGTCACACCATCCAGGTCGTCACTGCCGAGCTTCTCCTGCGCGCCCGCCTGGATGCCGCGGAACACGCCCCACGCGGTCACGGGCGACGGGTCGCCGAGGCCGCCGGCGAGACCGGTCACGTACTCGGTCTCCATCTCGACGTAGCTCATGTCCTCGACGCTCGTGCCGACGTCCTCCGCGGTGATGTAGCGTCCGCCGAGCGACTCTACGAAGCGACCGTGGGCGCGGAAGATCATCTCGCGCTTCGTCGTGCGGTTGTCCCCGATGATCACGGACTTGCCGCCGCCGAGGTTGAGGCCGGCGACGGCAGCCTTGTAGGTCATGCCGCGGGCGAGGCGAAGTGCATCGACGATCGCTTCCTCGTCACTGGCGTAGTTCCAGAACCGGGTACCGCCGAGCGCCGGGCCGAGCGTGGTATCGTGGATCGCGATGATGCCCTTGTAGCCGAAGGCAGGCTCATAGCAGAAGACGACCTGCTCGTGATCGTACTCGTCCAGCGCGTTGAATATCTCCATGGTCTCCTCGTTCAGCCGTGCCGCCGACGGGCGGCGCCGGGCAAGCTAATCGTCATACAGGGCGGTCGCGATCTCCAGGCGCAGCCGCTCGTCCGCACCCTGCAGCAGACCCATGGCCCGGGCATCCCGCATGAGCTTCTCGACCGGATAGTCGCGCATGTAGCCATAGCCGCCGAAGATCTGCACGGCTTCCGTCGTCACGTGCATCGCGGTATCGCTTGCGAGCACCTTCGCCATCATCGCCGGCGCGTGTGCGTCCCCGGCCGCGGCCTCGACCAGGAGCGAGCGGGCTGCCGCAATGCGCACCGCCATGTCGGCCAGCTTGAAACGGATCGCATCGAATTCGCGCAGCTTTGTGTTGAACTGCTCACGCTGCGCCGCATAGTCGAGGGCGTGGTCCAGGGCGGCCTGTGCGATGCCGAGCGAGACGGCGGCGACGCCGAGCCGGCCGGCATGATGCACCGCGGGGAGCGCATCGCCGTCGAGCCGGACGGCGGCGGCGGCATCGAGCAGCAGCGGCGTCACATGGAGCGGGCGCAGTCCGAGCGTGGCGGATCGCTCGCCGAAGCGCGCGCCGTCGTCGAGGCCGACCGCGAACAGGCTCGTGCCATCGTCCGTTGCGGCCTGCACGAGGGCGACGCCCGCATCGCCGCCGTGCAGGACCCAGGGTGCGGAGCCACTGATGCGCCAGGCGTCGCCGTCCGCGCGCGCGTGCAGTGCGACGTCCTCACCGAGTGCGTAGCAGCCGTGCACCTCACCCGTGGCGAGCGGGCCGATCCAACGGCCGCGCACGTCATCCGCGGCGCCTGCGAGGCCGGTCGCGACGATCTGCTGTGCGAGGACGAGGAGCGCCGTGGCGGGCTCACCCCAGGCGAGCTCTTCGAGTGCCGCGACGGTCGTTCGCAGGTCGAAGCCCATGCCGCCGTCCTGCTCGGCCACGAGCATGCCGAAGAAGCCGAGCTCCGCGAGCTGCGGCATGACGTCGGTGCCGAGGGCGGCGTCGTGATCCCAGCGCTCCACGCCCGGCCGCAGCTCGGCACGTGCGAAGTCACGCGCCAGGGTCCTGATCTCGTTCAGCTCGATCATGCCGTATCGTAGTGGTAGAAGCCTCGTCCGCTCTTGCGCCCCAGCCAGCCGGCCGCGACGTACTTCCGCAGCAGGGGGCAGGGCCGGTACTTGTCGTCGCCCAGGTCGCGCTGCAGCACCTCGAGGATGCTGAGGCAGGTATCGAGCCCGATCAGATCCGCGAGGGCGAGCGGGCCCATCGGGTGATTCATGCCGAGCTTCATCACGGTATCGACGGCTTCGGGCAGCGCGACGCCCTCCAGGACGCAGAATACGGCCTCGTTGATCATGGGCATGAGCACCCGGTTCGACACGAAGCCGGCGAAATCATTCACCTCGACCGGTGTCTTGCCGAGCGCGCCGGCGAGGTCCATGACCGTGCGCGTGGTCTCGTCGGACGTCTGGAGGCCGCGGATCACCTCGACCAGCTTCATGACCGGGACCGGGTTCATGAAGTGCATGCCGATCACGCGGTCCGGGCGCGAGGCGTGCCGGGCGAGCTCGGTGATCGAGATGGACGACGTGTTCGAGGCGAGGATGGCGTCCGGCGCCGCCGCATCCGCCTGCTCCAAGATCGACCGCTTCAGCTCGGGGTTCTCCGGTACCGCCTCGATCACGATCCCACACCCTGCCGCCGCATCGATTGCGGCCTCGAAGGACAGGCGCGCGAGCGTTGCGTCCTTCGAGGCCGCGTCGATCACGCTCTTCTTCACCTGCCGTTCGAGATTGCCTGTGATCGTCGCACGCGCGCGCTCGAGCTGCTCCCTGCTCACGTCGATCAGCGCGACGTCGTGACCGTTCTGCGCGAACACGTGCGCAATGCCGTTCCCCATGGTACCGGCGCCGATCACCGCGGCGCGCATAGGTTCAGCCATGCGCGGCCGTTCCATCATCGAGGACCAGCGGGCGCAGCGCGCGCATGCCTTCGTCGATGCGCACTGCACGCAGCTTCAGCACCGCGATGAGCGCTGCGGCAAAGCCGAGCGTGCCGACCATGCCGCCCTCCGGGCCGAACATCCCGCCCGTGAACCACTGGGGCGTGCCGACCACCGGCTCGTAGAGGGGCGTGTCGAAGAACGCAATGCCGCTCACGGGCAGGTCGAAGAGCGAAGCCATGGCCCAGTTCCACCCGAGGTGAACGGCCGTCGCGAACCACAGGCTCGCGGTCTTCAGGTACGCCACGGCGAGCAGGATCCCGGCAAGGAAGATGTTCACGAGCGCGAACACACCCACACTCGGATTCGCGCCGTGCGCCAGTGCGAACGCGACGCTGCTCGCGACGGTCGCGGCAACGACGCCGAAGCGCTGCGCCACGACCTGGAACGGATAGCCGCGGAACAGGGCTTCCTCCGAGGCGGCCGCAATGGCCAGCACGGCGAAGTCGCCGGCGACGACGCTGGCCCACATCCCGGCACTACCCGCGTCGGCGCCGTAACGCAGGTCACCGGTGGCGAGCAGCACGAGCGCCGCGAGTGCGAGGGCACCGGTACCGATGCCGAGGCCGAGGAGCAGCTCACGCGGCGTCGCGCGGGTCCAGGCGAAGCCGAGCGCACCGGCGGGCCGGCCGTCCAGCAGACGCAGCAGTCCACCGCCGATCGCGACCGCGACGAAAAGCGAGATCGCGGTCGCGAGCAGCCGCGCGCGCCCTTCGAGATGCACGCCGAACGCGGCGAGCGCGGCGGCGCCGAGCAGGGACAGCAGGAAGCCGAGCACGAGGAACAACCCCACGCGCAGCAGCGCACCACCCCAGCGGCCGGACATGAACGTACGCAAAATGACGAACCCCCGGGCAGCCTAGAGCAACCCGAGGGTTCGATTGCGCAGCCGGCGCGCGACGAGAAGCGCGAGGAGCGTCTTCACGACGTCACCGATCAGGAATGGCGCGACGCCCGTGAGGAATGCGGCGCGCGCATTTCCGAGCAGCAGTGAGAGCTGCGCGAAGCCACCGGCGAACACGACGAGAGTGCCGATGAAGATCGCTGCGCCGAGCTGGGCGGTACGCCGGAGCGTGGGCGTCCCGGGCCGCGGCGCGAGCAGGCCGGTCACGGCAGCCGCCAGCGGGAACGCGAGCAGGTAGCCGCCGGTCGGGCCGAGCAGCACGCCCGGTCCGCCGAACCCGTTCGAGAACACGGGCGCGCCCATGAAGCCGATGAGCAGGTACGTCGCCATGGCGGTTGCGCCCAGGCGCGCGCCGAGCAGCACACCGGCAAGCGAGACGAACAGCGTCTGCAGTGTGACCGGTACCTGACTTCCCGGCACGGGCACGGCGGCATAGGCGCCGAGCGTCGTGAGCAGCACGAAGGCGGTGACCGCCAGCACGCGGCGCGCGGTGCGGTTCGGCACCACCTCGAGCAGTGCGGCACGGCGGGCGTTCATCAGGATCTCGGTCATGGCTTCCTCGTCATGTGCAGTCGATTGAGTGCCGGGGCGATCATGCGACACGCTCGACGGAGAGCGCGACCGCATCGCCGCCACCGAGGCAGAGCGTGGCAAGGCCGCGCTCGGCGTCACGCTGCTGGAGTGCGTGCAGGAGCGTCACCAGGATGCGGGTACCGGACGCGCCGATCGGGTGGCCGAGTGCAACCGCACCACCGTTCACGTTGACACGATCCCAGTCCCAGCCGAGCTCGCGCCCATCGGCGAGCGCCTGCACTGCGAACGCCTCGTTCGCCTCGATCAGGTCGTAGTCACCGATGCTCTTCCCTTCCTTCTCCATCACACGCCGCACCGCGCGGACCGGTGCGAAGAACAGCTCCTTCGGCGCAACGGCGCCGTGTGCGTACGCGCTGATCCGGGCGAGCACCGTGAGGCCGTGCGCCTGTGCGTACGCCTCGCTCGTCACGATCACGGCCGCCGCGCCATCGTTCAGGCCGGGCGCGTTGCCGGCAGTGACCACCGGATCCGTGACCTCGGGCGGCTTGTCCCCGGCGAACGCGGGCCGGAGCGAGCGCAACGACTCGATCGACGTCTCGCGCCGTGGCGGCTCGTCCGTATCAATGAGGGTCGAGCCCTTCCGTCCCTTGATCTCGACCGCGACGATCTCCTCCTCGAAGCGGCCGTTGTCGATTGCATCGATCGCCTTCTGGTGCGAGCGCAGCGAGAACTCGTCCGCATCCTCCCGCGTGATGCCCGCCTTGTGCGCCGTGTACTCGGCGTGACCGCCCATGTGGCAGCTCTCGAATGAGCAGTAGAGGCCGTCATTGAGAAGACCATCGACGAGCTGCTGGTTGCCGAACTTCACGCCCGTACGGTGACCGAGCAGGTAGTACGGCGCGTTCGACATCGACTCCATGCCGCCGGCGACCATGACCTGCGCATCCCCCGCGCGGATCGCCTGTGCGGCGAGCATCACCGCCTGCAGGCCGGATCCGCAGACGCGACTGACCGTCATGGCACCGACCGTGTCGGGAACACCGCCCCGCAGTGCGGCCTGGCGCGCTGGCGCCTGCCCGAGCCCCGCGGAAACGACGTTCCCGAGGATCACATCATCGATGTCCGCCGTCTCGATACCGCTCCGCTCGAGGGCCGCACGGATGGCCACGGCACCGAGATCGGGGGCCTGCAGCGGTGCGAGCCCGCCGAGGAACCGGCCGATCGGTGTACGCGCGCCGCCCACGATCACGGCCGTACGCTGCGGGTCCGCCATAATGCCTGACTCCTGTGTGTTGCGATCGTTTCTTGCCCGCCGTCGGAATGGCCGGGCAGCGCGGAAGTATAGGGAGATCGGGCAGGGCGGGCCAGCCGTGGCGGAGCGCTGCGGTGATGCCGGCGGCGGGTGCGCCGCGCTCTCAGCTGTTCGCGTCCACCAGTGCCATCCTGCCGTCCACTTCGCCGATCCGTCCCCACGCAACGACAGGGTCGTGCTCGAACACGAGGAGCCAGTCCTCCGTGCGTGCCCGGGCCACCAGCGTGCGCTTGGATTCGAGTGTGACGAGCGGCTCCACGTCATAGCCCATGATCCAGGGGAGCGGCAGGTGTGCACTGGTTGGCATCACGTCGGCAAGGAAGATCGCGCTCTCCCCCGCGGAGCGGATGAGCACGGACTGGTGGTGGGGCGTATGGCCGGGTGTGCGCACAACGGAGATGCCGGGGACGACTTCGACGTCACCCTCGAGCAGCTCGACTCTGCCTGCATCCATGACGGGATCGAAGTTGGGCGCGAGGTAGCTCGCCTGCACGCGCTCGTTGCGCCAGTGCGCGTACTCCCACTCGCCCTTCTGCACGAGGTAGCGCGCGCGCGGAAACGACAGCTGCACCGCACCGTCTGCGTCCACGTGCGTGTTGCCACCGGCATGATCAAAGTGCAGGTGCGTGTCGAGCATGACATCGACGTCGTCCGGCGTGAACCCTGCCGCGTCCAGTGCCTCCTCGAGACGGGTCGGAAAGCGCGCCGGGTCCGATGATGCGTTCTCCAGCCCGTAGATGTCGATGAACTTCTGGTTCTCCTTGTTGCCGGCGCCATTGTCGATGAGCACGAGTGCGTCGGGCGTCTCGACGAGCAGGCAGCGCATTGCGAGCGGGATGCGGTTGCGCTCGTCCGCAGGAATGCGCCGCTCCCAGAGCGGCTTCGGCACGACGCCGAACATGGCGCCGCCATCCAGCTTCTGCCCGCCCGCGTCGAGCGCATGGATGCGCAGGTCACCGAGCGTGCGGGTGAGGACGAGCGGCCGGTCGACGATCACGCCTCCTCCATCGGCTGCGGGCTGGCCTTTCGCTTCTTCCGCTTCGCGCGCTTCTTCAGGAAGGTCTCGAGCGCGTGCCAGTGCTGCACCTCGCGCTCCTCGAGCCGGTCGAGCAGCCGCCGGAAGATCGCGGTCGTGGCGAGTGCGTCACCGTAGGCGCGATGCCGTGCGTGGTTGTCGACATTGAAGAAGTACTGGAGCGCGTCGAGCGAGCGGCTCCGGATCTCCGGCACGACCTTGCGCGCGAGGCGCACGGTGCAGAGCGTGCGCGCGCCGAGCACGGGCGCAGAGGCCCGTCGCAGCTCCTCGGTCACGAAGTTCCAGTCGAACTGCGCGTTGTGCGCGACGAACACCGCACCATCGAGCAGGGCGCGCACGCGCGGCGCGATCTCCCAGAACCGCGGCGCATGCTTCACCATGTCGTAGCTGATGTTCGTGATTGCGGTCACGAACGCCGGAATCGGCCGATCCGGATTCACCAGTGACTCGAACTCGTCCAGCACCTCGCCCCGGCCATTCACCCGGATCGCTGCGATCTCCGTGACGCGGTGTCCGCTCAGGTAGCCGCCGCCCGTCGTCTCGACGTCGACGATCACGTACTCGAGACGCCGCAGCTCGTCGTCGGGGGAGTGTGGTGTCGGCAGTGGTGTGCCGTAGACCGGCGCTGCGGGCTGCTGCCGTTGCGGCAGCGCGATGCGGATGCCGGCCGTCGCCCGCTCCGAGGCATCGACCAGCAGCTCCGGTGGCAGGAAGGAGAGCTGCATTACCAGATATCGTCGCGCACGACCGGCAGCGTCATGCAGCGGCCGCCGCCGCCGCCGCGCACGAGCTCAGAGCCTTCGAAGACGATTGCCGCCCGCTCGTCGTCCTCGATGTCCGTCTCGCCCGTCAGAAACTCGATCGCATCCACGATGCGGTAGCCCGCCTCACGCTCGAGCTCGCGGTACGTGTTCTCGTTGCGCGAATAGCCGAGAATCACGCCCGGACGCACGGCAATGAAGTTGCAGCCGCTGGACCACTGCTCGCGCTCCTGGAACGTCCGGCGCTGTCCGCCGCACAGCACCGGCTCGAGCGGCAGATCGAGCTGGCGCAGCGCAGCGAACAGGTTCGGCATCTCGCGCATGCCCTTGCGTCCGGCATGATAGTGCAGCACGGGCGAGCGCGTCGGCCCGATGAAGCTCGGCGGAAACACGACGCAGTGCTCCCGGTCGATCATCGTGAAAATCATGTCGAGATGGATCATGGCGCGGTCGAACGGCAGGACGACGACGAGCACATCGGTCACACCGTCGCGCACGAGCCGCTCCGCGAGCGTATCGAAGGCGCCCGGACTGCTACGCTCCGAAAGGCCCATGACGACGAGGTCGGGACGGATCACGTGGACGTCGCCACCCTCGATCGTGTACCCGGCGCGGCGCTCCTCACTGCCGTCGTAGATCAGCCCGCTGTTGCGCAGCCGCGGATGGTACTGGAAGAGCGCTTTCATCAGGATCTCTTCCGACCACCGCACGGTGTAGCGCATCGATCCGATGATCACGCCCCGGCCGACGACCATCGATGCATCACGCGTGAAGAACAGGTTCGGCAGCGGCGGCAGGTCGTAGCTCGCACGGCCGAGCAGCTGCTGCAGCGGCCCCGCCTCCTCCACTTCCCGCCCCTCGATGAACAAGCTCACCAGATCCGATGCCGGGACTTCCTGCAGCCGCTGTGCGAGCGGCGCAGACTGCGCCACGTCCATGACCCGCTCGATCAGGAAGCGCCGGCACTCCGGCAGGTCCATCACCTCCTCGAGCAGATCACGCACTTCATGGACTTCACAGAAGCGCGACAGCAGCGCCGTGAACCGATGGTGCTCGCGTCGCGCCTGCTCGAGATCGATGATGTCGTCGTAAAGGAAGTCCTCGCGCGTCGCGGGCGTCACCGCAACCAGCTCCGGACCGGGCGTGTGGCAGATCACCGACCGCAGCGGCCCGATCTCCGAACTCACACCGATCTGCTGCTCCTCGCTCATCCGCCCCTCCGCACTCAGGCGCTGCGGCGCGCACGCGTGCGGGCCGACTGGCGACCCTCCCGCGCCAGTGCGAAGCTCAGACCTTCCAGCTCCACCGCCATGTTCACGTTCTTCAGTGCGACACCGTCGGGAACTTGCAGCTTCGTCGGCGCAAAGTTCAGGATCGCCCGCACGCCCGCCTTCACCACCCGCTCGACCACCGCCTGGGCAGCCTCCGCCGGAACCGCCATGATCACGATGTCGATCGACTCCCCGGCCAGCGCCGCCTCCAGCTCGGCATCCGATCGCACCGTCGTCGTGCCCCAGCGCTGCCCCACTTTCGTCGGGTCCGCGTCGAACACCGCCTCGATGTAGAAGCCCTGGCGCTCGAAGTCCTGATAGCCCAGCAACGCCACGCCGATCCTGCCCGCCCCGACGAGCGCGACCCGGTAGCGCCGCTCCAGGCCCAGGATCGACCGCAGCGCCGCGATCAGCTCCTCCACGCTGTAGCCGCGCCCGCGCTTGCCGAACGTGCCGAAGAACGACAGGTCCTTGCGCACCTGCGCCGCCGTCGTGCCACAGCGCGCGGCCAGCTCCTCGCTCGACACCGTAGCCGCGGCAGCGTCCAGCTCGCTCAGGACACGCAGATAGATCGACAGCCGGCCGACCGTCGAGGACGAAACCTTTCGCATACTCGATAGATCGCAGGATGCCCGCATCGGGGCAGTGCATGTGAATCCGTTCACAAGCAACCTAGGGGACCGAAGAAACGCCGTCAATCGGAATCGTCAGCGGACCTGAAGAGGCAGGGCGATCTCGAGGGTCGTGCCCGTCGGCTCGCGATGGAGACGGATCTCACCGCCGAGGCGCTCGGCCATGCGCCGGGCGATGCTGATGCGCAGGCCGGCACCGGTGGCGAGCGGCTCGAGGAGGATGCGGTCGGGGTCGAGGCCGGTGTTCTCGAAGCGGTAGCGCACCAGCTGTTCGTCGGCGGTCACACTGGACGTGATCGTGCGATCGGCGGAGCTCTTGAGCGCTGCGCCGCAGGCGGCGTCGAGGATTGCCTCGAGCGTGCGCGCCTCACCCGTGCCGATCAGGGGGACGTCAGCGCCGTCGGGCGGCGCGAGGCGGACGCGGCGTGCATCGGCCTCGGAGCTGGCGCGGTGGTAGGCGGCGCGGAGCGCGCGTGCGTAATCGACCTGCTCCACCTCGAGCTCACCGCTGTTGCGGCCGGAGAGTTCGTGCATGCCTTCGGTGAGGGTAAGGAGCTGGCGAGCGGAGCTGCGGATTCGCGAGAGCGGCTCGCTGGAGCGGACGTCGAGCTCGCCGAAGACGCCCTCGGCAAGGAGTTCCTCGTAGCCGAGGATCGCGGCGATGGGGGAGCGCAGCTCGTGTGCGAGGGTGCCGAAGAGGCTGGCATTGCGCTCGCCGACGTCGCGGTCGCGGGCAGTGCAGCGTTCGATCTCCTGCTGCAGCTCACGGATGGTGCGGCGCTGCTCGCGGACGCGCAGCCAGAAGAGGATGGCGGCGGCGGCGGGGATGAATGTGAGGATGAGCAGACCCGTCATACCCGGACCATGATTGAACTTTGCGCTTTGGCCGATCTTGCCAGATCCGCGCCCTGTGTCCGTTCCGCCCGGTCCTTGTCCAGGCCTGCCCTGTGGCGCAACAGGTTCTCTCGCGCTGCGCGCGTCCCGGATGAGCGGCGCGCCACGAGGGCCCCCGCCCGCACGTCGGGCGCGTCGCAGCTCGGATCGGCCAAAGCGCAAAGATCAATCATGGTCCGGAGCACCAAACATCAATCAACGTCCGGGCTAGCCGGGATGCCGCGCTCGCGCAACGCGCGTGCGAGCGCGACGAAGTCGGCGGGCGCGAGGGTCTCCGGACGGGCATCCATGGCGATGCCGAGGCGGTTCGCGAGCGAGTCGAGCTCATTGCCTGCCAGCCGGTACTCGGGCGCATCGCGAAGGATGCGCTGGAGCTGTTTGCGGCGCCAGCCGAAGGCGATGCGGGACAGGCTGCGCACGTCGTGCTCCTCGCGCTGGTCGAGGGGCGCGGGCCAGTGGGGGTCGATGCGCAGCACGGCGGAGTCCACACCTGGAGCCGGGCGGAATGCGCCGCGCGGCACGATGAAGAGGCGCTGCGCGTCGGCCACCGTACGGACGCCGACGGAGAGGGCTCCGTACTGCTTCTCGCCGGGCGGTGCAACGATGCGATCGGCGACCTCCTTCTGCACCATGACGAGGAGGCGGCGTGGACGGTTCGCTCGCTCGAGCATGCGGAAGATCAGCGGGCTCGTGATGTTGTACGGGATGTTGCCGATGATGCGCGCGTGTTCGGGCCTGCCCAGGATCGCCGCGACGTCGATGTCGAGTGCGTCGCCGTGGATGATCGTGACGTCGGTGCGCGCTGCGAAGCGTGCGGTGAGGGCCGCGGCGAGTGCGTCGTCCTTCTCGATCGCGACGAGACGCGCCACGCTGCCGGCGAGGTGCGCCGTGAGTGCGCCGGTGCCGGGGCCGATCTCGAGGACGGTATCGTCCGGGTCGGCCTCGAGCGCGGCGACGATGCGCCGCTGATAGTTGGGATCGACGAGGAAGTTCTGGCCGAGCGATCTCTTGGCGCGCGCCACGACGCTCAACGGCGTACGAGCAGCGCGCTGCGATCGTCGGACGGGATGCCGGGCTGGCGTTTGGCGGTTGCGCGAAAGATGCGATCGAGGATGGTGCGCAGCGGCTTGTCGCGCAGGCGCACGATCTCATCGACGAGCCCGGTCTCGCCGCCCACGTAGGCGTCGGAGAGACCGTCGGTGAAGAGGCAGAGCAGGTCCTCCTCGACGTTCCACTCCACACTCGCCTCGCCGTACTGGTCGAGCGGTACGATGCCGAGCGGCGGATCGGTCGCGCCGAGGCGCGTGCGCGCGCCGTCCGGACGGATCCGGTAGGCGTGCGGGTGTCCTGCATTCGCATAGACGAGCCGGCCGGCACCGGGATCGAGCACACCGTAGAAGAGGGTGAGGTACATCTCGGTGGACTCGAGCTCCTTCTCGAGCGCGCGGTGCACGCGCCGGAGCACGTCGGCGGGCGGGCCGGACTCCTGCGCGTAGATGCCGAGTGCACTCATCGTCAGGGCCATGATGAGTGCTGCGGAGAAGCCGTGGCTGGAGACGTCGCCGATCATGATGCCGAGTCGCTCGTTCGGCAGCTGGAAGAGCTGGTAGAAGTCGCCGCCGACGGATTCCGCGGGCACGCAGCGCGCGTCGACGTCGTGTGGTCCTTCGAACGTGGACGGGTCGGGCAGCAGCTTGAGCTGGAGGTCGTGGGCAAGCTCGAGCTCGCGCAGTGTACGTTCCTGGCGCAGGCTCTCGCGCACGAGTCGCTGCGTCTCGAGTGCGGCGCCGACCTGGCTCGCGATCGCCGTCAGCAGGCGCGCGTCACCGGCACTGAAGCGCACGTTCGAGCGGCGGCCGACCAGTGTGATCACGCCGATGGTGCGGGCGGTGCCGTTCGGCGGTGTGTAGTTGATGGGCACGGAGAGAAACGCCTCCCTGCCCTGCGGCCGTGGCTCGAGGCGCGGCACGCCGGCGAGGACGGCGCCGCGCTCGAGGTTGAGGGTCTGCTTCTCGCGAAAGACCTTGGCAGTCGCGGACTCGTAGTCATCGGCCGCGATCGGCCCTCGCAAGCCATCCTCACCGACCGCAGCGGCGAGGTGCAGACGCTGGTCCTCCTCGTCGTACACCCAGAGGGACGCGCGACGGGCGCCGAGCACGTCGGCGACCTCCTCGAGGATGCGCGTCGCCGCATCCGGCAGCGACAGCACGGACGCGAGAATCTCGCTGATGAAGTAGAGGAGGTTGATCTCCTCGTAGCGCTCCGTCAGCTCGCGCGCTGCAGACTGTGCCTCGCGCTCGTACGTGAGGCTCATGCGCAGCGTGTGGGTGAGCAGGTCGGCGGCTGCGTCCTCGCGCTCGACCTCGATCTCGTAGCGCGTACCGTCGGCGAGCTCGACGACGTGGAGCGCAGCGGCGGTCCACGTCTCCTCGTCCGGCTTCGGGTACAGGCACACGCGCTCCCCCTCGCGTGCCGCGAAGACGCGCACGCGCTGGTTCTGCAACCCGCGCAGGGCTTCCGCCACCGGCGCGGGCATGGGATGCGTGTCGTTCAGTGTGCTCGAGATCACATGCCGCTGGCACGCCTGTGCGCGCCGCCGGAGCGGGCATCCAGAACCATCAGGATGGAGTTGCCCCGCTCGTTGAACTCCACCCGGTCCATCAGCTTTCGGATGAGGAAGATGCCACGGCCGCCCGCGCGCTGCAGGTTGGCGGGTGTAGTGGGATCGCGGACCTGGCCGGGATCGAAGCCACGGCCTTCGTCGGTTACGCGGACGGCGATTCGTTCGGGCGAGAACTGCGCCTCCACGCGCACGTGTTTGCGCGGATCGCGGTTGTTGCCATACAGCATCGCGTTGGCGAGCGCTTCCGTCAGGCCTACGCGCAGATTCAGGCGCAGCAGATCGTCGTCGAAGCCGGCCTCACGACCGCGCTCCACGAGGTCGGCGACCGTGCGCTCGATGGCCCGCAGATCATTCCGGAGGTTGAGAACCTCTGTCATTGCCGGAATGATACCGCGGACCGCCGTCGAGTGACAACCCGTCCCGTCCCGTGCGCCGATGCAGCGACCGGGCTAAAAGGAGGAGAGGGCCTCGTCGCGGGAGCCGGCGATGTGGAACAGCGTATCGAGCTTGGTCAGCTCGAAGAGCGTGCGCAGATCCTCGTTCAGGTTTGCGAGCCGGAGCTCGCCACCCTGTTCGCGGATCTTCTTGGACAGGCTGACGAGCACGCCCAGCCCCGAAGAGTCGATGTAGCCGGTCGAGGAGAAGTCGATCAGGAACTTGCGCGCCCCACCCTCGAGCTCCTCGAGCACCTTCTGCTTCAGTTCCTGGCGGTTGCCGACGATCAGCTGACCTTCCACATCGATGACGGTCACTTCACCCTGCTTCTTGACGTCGAAGCTCATCTCCCCCCTCCCGGGCATGGTAATTCACGAATGATCGGTCCTGTGGGCATGAACTGTGCCCGCGACGGCGCACCCCCGGCCCGCTCGCCGGCCCTGCGTCCGTCAGCTTCCCTGCAGCGCCGTGATGCATGCGACGTTCACGATGTCCTCCGGACTCGCCCCGCGGGACAGGTCGTTGCACGGCCGGGCGAGCCCCTGCAGGATCGGGCCGATCGCTTCGGCGTGCGCGAGGCGCTGGACCAGCTTGTAGCCGATGTTGCCGGCATCGAGGTTCGGGAACACGAGC
>CAYSGF010000015.1:0-18593 GCA_964430275.1 uncultured Gemmatimonadaceae bacterium | reverse complement strand
GTCGGCATGGCCGCGACGCAGCCGCTCGACGCAGTCGAGGTAACCTTCGAGTGCGGGCGTCGCGAAGCGCCGCTGCTCCGGACGCAGCGGTTCGCCGATCCCGCCGGTGGCATACGCGACGTGCAGCAGCACGATGCGGATGCCGACAGAGCGTGCGGCGGCAATGACGCGGTACGCCAGCTCCGCGGGATCGGCGTACGGCGCACCGCTCGGATCCATGTGCAGGTAATGGAACTCGCCGACCGTCGTGTACCCGGCCTTCAGCATTTCGAGAAAGCAGAACGCCGATACCGCTTCGACGGCATCCGGTGTGAGCGTCAGAGCTGCGCGGTACATCGCTTCGCGCCAGCTCCAGAAGTCGGCGCTCGGGTCATGCGTCGGCCGCCACTGCGTGCGTCCGCGGATCAGGCGCTGGAAGGCATGGGAATGGGCGTTCACGAAGCCGGGCAGCAGGGCGCGGCGGGACAGACGCTGCGCCTGCGTGCCCGCGTCGCCGGCGGGAATCACGCCCGCGACGCGGTCGCGGTCGATCACGACCGCACGATCCCGCACGAACCGGCCGTCCTGCCAGAGCAGCTCCGGAACGAGCGTCGTCGTCATCGGGCGCGGCGATGGCGCGGCGCCGTCCGTGCCACGCGACGCCGCCAGCAGGTCACTTCAGGTCCGAGCGGCGCTGGATGATCGAGCCGACCAGCCCGTACTCGATCGCTGCCTCCGCGCCGAGCCAGAAGTTGCGACGCGTATCGTCCTCGATCTTCGCGAGCGGCTGACCCGTCTGCTCGGCGAACACGCGGTTCAACCGCTCGCGCATCTTGACGATCTCCTTCGCTTCGATCTCGATGTCCGCCGCACTGCCGCGCGCACCGCCCCACGGCTGGTGCAGCAGGTAGCGCGTGTTCGGCAGCGAGAACCGCTGCTCGCGCGGCACCGCGACGTAGATCAGTGCCCCCGCACTCGCGACCCAGCCGGTGCCGACCATGCGCACCGGCGCACCGATGAAGCGGATCATGTCGTGAATCGTGTCGCCGGACTCGACATGGCCGCCCTGCGAATTCACGAAGATCGTGATCGGGTCATCGGAGTCCGCGGACATGGCCAGCAGCTGCCCCATCACGAGCGCCGCCAGCTTCTGGTTGATCTCGCCACTGATGATCAGCGTACGCGACTTGAAGAGGCGGTCGCGCACGGAATCCGTCAGCATTGCAGGGTTCGAGCGCTCCGGCGCATCCGGCTTCTCGCCCTCACCCTCGCCCTCCTCCTCATCCAGCCGTGCGCCCGTCAGACGCAGAAGATCCTCGCTCATCTCACTCTCGGTTCAGTTCGAAGTGCTGCCCTGGTCCTGCTCGCGCATGGGCAGGCGGATGCCCTCCCGCTGCGCCGTATCGATCGCCGTGTCATACCCCGCATCCGCATGCCGCGCCACGCCAATGCCGGGATCGTTCGTCAGCACACGCTGCAGACGCTCGCGCATCCCGGGTGTACCATCGGCAACGATCACCTGCCCCGCATGCAGGGACTTCCCGATGCCGACACCGCCGCCATGGTGAAACGAAACCCAGCTCGCGCCACTGGCGACGTTGAGCAGCGCATTCAGAATCGCCCAGTCGGCGATCGCATCGCTGCCGTCCTTCATCGACTCCGTCTCGCGGTACGGCGATGCGACGGAGCCCGTGTCCAGATGATCCCGACCGATGACGATCGGCGCCTTCAGCTCACCGCTCGCGACAAGGTCGTTCAGGGCAACACCGAACTTCGCACGTGCGCCCTGTCCCAGCCAGCAGATACGGGCCGGCAGGCCCTGGAACGCGACGCGCTCCTGCGCCATGCGGATCCAGCGCTCCAGATGCGCGTCCTCCGGGAACAGCTCGAGCACGAGCTCGTCCGTACGGTGGATGTCCGCGGGATCGCCCGACAGCGCGACCCAGCGGAACGGTCCCTTGCCCTCACAGAAGAGTGGGCGCACATAGGCGGGCACGAAACCCGGGAACGCAAATGCGTCGCCGTAGCCGGCCGTCCTCGCCTGGCCGCGCAGGTTGTTGCCATAGTCGAACGTCACCGCGCCCATCCGCATCAGCTCGACCATCGCACGGCAGTGCTCGGCCATGGACGCCATCGAGCGACGCACGTATTCCGCCGCATCCCGCGCGCGCAGTGCGTCCGCCTCCGCGAGCGACACACCGGCCGGCACGTACCCGTTCAGCTCGTCGTGTGCGGAGGTCTGGTCGGTCAGCACGTCCGGTACCACGCGGCGTCGTACGAGCTCCGGCAATACCTCCGCGCAGTTGCCGACGAGCCCGACGGACAGCGCCTCACCGCGTGACGCGGCGTCCTGCACCCAGCCGAGCGCCTCGTCGAGATCGTGCGTCATGCGCTCGCAGTAGCGCTGCGCAATGCGCCGCTCGATGCGCGCAGGATCGATTTCGACGCACAGGATCGCCGCTTCCGCCATGGTCGCGGCGAGTGGCTGGGCACCGCCCATCCCGCCCATGCCGCCGGTCAGGATCCACCGCCCCCTCAGCGAGCCGCCGAAATGCTCTCGCCCGACCGCGCCGAATGTCTCGTAGGTGCCCTGCAGGATGCCCTGCGTGCCGATGTAGATCCACGAACCGGCCGTCATCTGCCCGTACATCGTGAGACCCGCCCGCTCCAGCTCGCGGAACTGCTCCCAGCTCGCCCAGTCCCCGACCAGATTCGCATTCGCAATGAGGACGCGCGGCGCGTGCGCGTGGGTGCGGAACACACCCACCGGCTTGCCGCTCTGGACGAGCAGTGTCTCATCGTCGGCCAGGGTCTCGAGCGTCCGGACGATGGCCTCGAAGCTCGGCCAGTCGCGCGCCGCCTTGCCGCTGCCGCCATACACGACCAGATCCTGCGGCCGCTCGGCGACCTCCGGATCCAGATTGTTCATCAGCATCCGCAGCGCGGCTTCCTGCTGCCAGCCGCGGCAGCGGAGTTCAGGGCCCCGCGGGGCCCGGATTACAGGTGCTTCGATCGTTGACATCCGTCGGCTCGGGTGCGCGTGAGATCGGTCTGGGGGATCATGGCGGCGGCGGAGGGGCGGCGCTAGGCGGAGTGCGGAGTTCCGGAATTCGGAGTGCGGAGTGCGGAATTCGGAGTGCGGAATGCGGAGTGCGGAATTCGGAGTGCGGAGTGCGGAGTGCGGAGTCCGGATTCCGGAGTGGGGGTTCCGGAGTCGGAACGCAGCGGCGTACGCCCCCGCCCGCCGCTGACCCGCCGTTTCCCCACCCCCACGCCCACGCCCACCCGCACCCGCCTCACATGAGAGGCAGAGCCCCCTTGCCGAAACATCACCGGTGGTCGAGCGTATCCATCTACACGGCAGCGACGCCGCGGCCGCATCACCCGAACAGCTGGGTCCATGGCAACCTCGAACCGCAACCGGCCGCAGGCCTCGAAGAAGAAGCCGGCGCCGTCATCCGAGTCGAAGCCCGAGCGGACGCTCGGCCGCTCCGCCTGGGAATGGACGAAGTCCCTCTTCATCGGGTTTTTGCTGTTCCTGGTGATCCGCACCTTCGTGATCCAGACCTGGACCGTGATCTCCGGCTCGATGGAAGACACCCTGCTGGTTGGCGATTTCCTGGTGCTCAGCAAGTCCGCGTACGGCGCCACGATCCCCGGCACCGAGGTCACGCTGCCCGGCTACAGCCAGCCACGACGCGGCGACATCGTCGTGTTCCGCGGCCACCACGAGCCGATCGACCTCGTCAAGCGGCTCGTCGGCATGCCGGGCGACACCCTCGCCATGCGCGACGGCGCCGTCTACCTGAACGGCCAGGCGCAGGACGAGCCGTACGTGATGCACACCGACCCGGGCACCGACGGCTATCATCCGAGCATGGACTGGCAGCTGAACTACCTGGTCGAAGCGACGGGCGCCGCACGATATCGACCGACCCGCGACAACTGGGGACCCCTCGTCGTGCCGGTCGACCATTTCTTCGTGATGGGTGACAATCGCGATCAGTCTCTCGACTCCCGCTACTGGGGCTTCGTCCCGCGCGAGTCCATCAAGGGCAGAGCGGTCATGCTCTACTTCTCCTGGGACCGCAACGCCCTGGGCGGCATCCCCCTCCTGGGCCACGTCCGCTGGGGCCGCGTAGGCGACCGGATACACTGAACGGAAGCGGGAGCGGAAGGGTGCGGAACCGGTAGCGGAAGCGGTCCCGAACCGTAGCAGAAAGCGGCGGGGAACGGGCCTCCATGCCGCTCCGTCGTCCGGCTCCGCGGCCCTTTCCGCACCGCTTCCGCACCCTTCCGCACCGCTTCCGCACCGCTTCCGCACCGCTTCCGCACCGCTTCCGCTTCCGCTTCCGCTTCCGACCATGCCGCCCCAACCTGCCAAACTGACGTGGCCGGTCCTTTCTCCTGCAACACCGAATCCGAAAGCGTTGCCGCGCAGCGATGAAGATTTCTGGCAAGCCTCGTGCACCGAAGCACGATGGTTGGTGAATTTCCCGCCTTTCGTGCAGTTCAGTGCAAGGAGCAATTCATGGCGGAACGTATGAAGCTACCGGTCCTGCCCATGCGGGAGACCGTCGTCTTCCCGGGTGTCGCAGTGCCGATCACGGCGGGCCGACCGGGCACGCTGGAAGCCATTGAAAAGGTGCTGGACGGCGAGCGTCGTCTGTTCGCCGTGTGCCAGCGCGATAACGTGGATGAGGCCACGCCCGACGTGCTCTATGAGTACGGCGTGATCGTGCGCGTCATGCAGGTGCAGCGGACGCCGAACGGGCTGCAGTTGCTGATCCACGGCGAGAAGCGTGCGAAGGCGCTCTCCTACGAGACGGTCGGCACGTCGATGCTGGAGGCGGACGTGTGGGTGGTCGAGGAGGAGGCACCGAAGCACGATGCAGCGCTCGAGGCGCTCGATCGCGAGTTGCGCGATCGTGCTGCCGAGCTGGGTCGCCGGCGCGGCATGCCGTCGGAAGCGCTCGCGCAGATCGTCCAGGGCGTAGACGACCCGGGCGCGTTCGCGGATCTCGTCGCGTTCTACCTGGACATGCCGCCGCACGACAAGCAGCGGCTGCTGGAGCTGTTCCCGGTGACGGAACGGATGCGGCGCGTGCTGGTCGGCGTCGAGCGTGACCTGCTGCGGCTGGAGGCCCAGCAGGAGATCCAGCAGAAGGTGCAGGAGGAGCTGGGCGAGAAGCAGCGTGAGATGGTGCTGCGCGAGCAGCTGAAGGCGATTCAGAAGGAGCTCGGCGACGAGGACGAGGCCGGTGATCTGGAGGAGCTGGCCGAGCGCGTCGAGCGACTCGAGCTGCCGGAGGACGCGCGCAAGGAGATCGAGCGCGAGCTGAGCAAGCTGCAGCGCACGAACCCGCAGTCGGCCGAGTACCAGGTGCTGCGCACGTATCTCGAGCTGGTAACCGAGCTGCCGTGGGGCGCACGCACGGAGGACAAGATCGACCTGCCGCAGGCAGAGACGATCCTCGACGAGGATCACTACGGCCTGGAGGACGTGAAGGACCGCGTGCTCGAGTTCCTGGCCGTGCGCAAGCTGCAGATGGAACGGGCGGCGGAGGATGCAGCGGAGCAGGCCGAAGCGGACGACCTGCTGGCGCAGCGGACACGGCCGATCGACGTCGAGAGCGGCGCACCCGGCACGCCGCAGGTCGTGAACGGCAATGATCCCGAGGATGCAGCCGAGCCCGAGGATGTGCCGGTCGACAGCGAGACGAAGCAGGTGCGCGCCAAGGCGCGCGCGGTCGGGCGCGGCCCGATCCTGCTGTTCGTCGGTCCGCCCGGCGTCGGCAAGACGTCGATCGCGAAGTCGATCGCGCGAGCACTCGGCCGCAAGTACGTGCGCATTGCACTGGGCGGCGCGCGCGACGAGGCGGACATCCGCGGCCACCGCCGCACGTACGTGGGTGCCATGCCCGGTCGCATCATCCAGGGACTGCGTCAGGCCGGCACGAAGAACCCGGTGTTCCTGCTCGACGAGGTCGACAAGCTCGGCGTATCGCTGCAGGGCGATCCGTCCGCGGCACTGCTCGAGGTGCTCGACCCGGCGCAGAACCATGCCTTCGTCGATCACTACCTGGGCGTGCCCTTCGACCTGAGCGAGGTGCTGTTCGTCGCAACCGCGAACTGGCGCGACCGCATCCCTGCACCACTGCTCGACCGCATGGAAACCGTCGAATTCAGCGGCTACACGGAGCAGGAGAAACTCGAGATCGCGAAGCGCTACCTGCTGCCGCGGCAGAAAGAGGAGAGCGGGCTGAAGAGCACGCAGCTCGATGTCGCCGATGATGCAGTCAGCCGCGTGATCAGTGAGTACACGCGCGAGGCCGGTGTGCGGCAGCTCGAGCGCGAGCTCGGCAAGCTCGCGCGCAAGGCGGCGCGGCGCATCGCACTCGAGGAGATCGAGATCGTCACGATCACGGCCGACGACGTCCAGCCTTCGCTCGGCCGCGCGCGCGTGCATCCGGAGCGCGCACGGACACAGGACCAGATCGGCGTCGCCACGGGCATGTACTACACGCCCATGGGCGGCGACATCATGTTCGTCGAGGCGAGCATCTTCCGCACGTCCAAGGAGACGCTGATCCTGACCGGTCAGCTCGGTGACGTGATGAAGGAGTCGGCGCGCGCAGCACTGACCTATGCCAAGACGCACCACGACCGGCTCGGCGTGCCGGAGGAGAACCTCAAGGACCTCGAGCTGCACGTGCACGTGCCCGCCGGCGCGATCCCGAAGGATGGACCGTCGGCAGGCATCACCATGGCGACTGCGATCGTGTCGGCGCTCTCCGGCCGACCGGCGCGCAACGACCTCGCCATGACCGGAGAGATCACACTCACGGGTCGCGTGCTGCCGATCGGCGGGCTCAAGGAGAAGGTGCTGGGCGCCTACCGCGCAGGCATACGCGAGGTCGTGCTGCCGCTCGCGAACGAGCCGGACCTGGATGATCTGCCCGCCGAGGTACGCGCGGAGATGACGTTCCATCCGGTGGACGAGCTGGGGCAGGTCCTGGCAGTCACCCTGCGCGGCGCCTCACTGCATGAAGGCCGGATCCTGTTCCGTGAGGCGGCGGCGACGCCGTAGCGCCGCACGACTACCGCCGTACACCGGGCCCGGGCCCAGGGCCCGGGCCCGCTTCTTTGCAGTAACGGCATTTCCCTTGCTCTTGCCCGCGGCACCTGAACAAGGGAACCGACAGTGCAGTGGAGAATCCTGCCCGGCACACTGCGTCCGCTCGGCGCGACGTGGGACGGCCTGGGTGTCAACTTCGCGATCTATTCGCGTGACGCGACGCGCGTCGATCTGGTACTGTTCGATGCGCGCGATCCCACCAGAGAGGTCGTGACCCTCACACTGCCGGAGCGCACGGCCCACGTGTGGCACGGCTACGTGCCCGGCGTGCAGCCGGGCCAGCTCTACGGCTACCGCGTCCACGGCGAGTACGCGCCGGAGCGCGGGCTCCGGTTCAATCCGGCGAAGCTCGTGCTCGATCCTTACGCCAAAGCGGTCGCGGGCGCGGTCGACTGGAGCGCGCCCGTGTTCGCGTACAGGCTCGGCAGTGCACAGGAGGACTTCGACCGCGACGACGAGGACAGCGCGTGGGGCATGCCGAAGGGCGTCGTCGCGAACACGCTGTTCGACTGGCAGAACGACCGCCCGCCGAACACACCGCTGCATGACTCGATCATCTACGAAGTGCACGTGAAGGGTTTCACGGCAACACACCCCGAGGTGCCGGAGGAGCTGCGTGGCACGTACGCGGGCCTCGCCGCGCCGGTGATGATCGACTACCTGCAGCAGCTCGGCGTGACCGCGGTCGAGCTGCTGCCCGTCCACGACTTCCTCGACGACAAGCGCCTCGTGGACATGGGACTGCGCAACTACTGGGGCTACAACACCACGAACTTCTTTGCGCCCGATGCCCGCTACTCGAGCACCGGCGACCGCGGCGAGCAGGTCGCCGAGTTCAAGGCCATGGTGCGTGCGCTGCACCGCGCCGGCATCGAGGTGATCCTGGACGTGGTGTACAATCACACGTCCGAGGGGAACCACCTCGGCCCTACGCTCAGCCTGAAGGGCATCGACAACGCGACGTACTACCGGCTCGTGAAAGACGACGAGCGCTTCTACATGGACTACACGGGCACCGGCAACACACTCGACGCGAGCAGCCCGCAGGCGCTCAAGCTGGTCATGGACTCGCTCCGCTACTGGGTCCTCGAGATGCACGTGGACGGCTTCCGCTTCGACCTCGCGAGTACGCTCGCGCGCGAGCTGCACGACGTCGATCGGCTGTCCGCCTTCTTCGACATCATCCATCAGGACCCGGTGCTCTCGCGCGTGAAGCTGATCGCCGAGCCGTGGGACGTCGGCAGCGGCGGCTATCAGGTCGGCAACTTCCCGGTGCTGTGGGCGGAGTGGAACGACCGCTACCGTGATACGGTGCGCCGCTTCTGGCGCGGCGACGGCCACCAGGTGGCCGAGCTCGCCTACCGGCTGACCGGCAGCAGCGACCTGTACAAGGGCGACGGCCGTCGCCCGTACGCATCCATAAACTTCATCACCGCGCACGACGGCTTCACGTTGAACGACCTGGTCATGTACAACGAGAAGCACAACGACGCGAACGGTGAGGAGAACCGGGACGGGCACGGGGAAAACCTGTCGTACAACTATGGCACCGAAGGACCGAGCGATGACGCGGCCATTGTCGATGTGCGCGAGCGCCAGAAGCGCAACTTCCTTGCGACCCTGCTCTTCTCCCAGGGTGTGCCGATGCTGTGCGGCGGCGACGAGATCGGCCGCACACAGGACGGCAACAACAATGCGTACGCGCAGGACAACGAGATCTCCTGGTATGACTGGAACCTGGACGAGCGCGCCCGCGCACTGCTCGCGTTTACACGCCGCGCGATCGCGCTGCGGCGCGCACACCCGTCGCTCCGCCGCCGCCGCTACTTCCAGGGGCGCGAAATCCACGGCACCGACGTCAAGGACATCATGTGGTTCACGCCCGCGGGCGAGGAGATGGGCGGGGAGGAGTGGCGGGAGGGGGACGCGCGCGCCATGGCGGTCCGGCTCGATGGCCGGGAGATCGGCGAGACCGACCATCTCGGTACGCCAATCGTCGATGACCACCTGCTCTTCGTGCTGAACGCGTCGCCCGATCCCGTGACGTTCTGCTTTCCCGAAACGCTGCGGACCGGCGACTGGCACGTCGAGCTCGACACGAGCGGCACCGTTCACGGGGACATCGGATCGCGCGCCGAGGTGGAGCTCCCCGCGCGCTCGATGCTGCTGCTCTGTCAGACACTGAACGGGAATGATGCCTGAACCGCCCGGCCGATGATGTGGCGGAACGCTGTTCACTCCCTGTCGCAACGCATTGCGCGAGCGCGTCCCGCCGCATAGACTCGAAGGACCGCCAGGGGTACTCCGGCACCGGCGCCGGGGTTGAGACAGTCCCTTGGAACCTGACCCGGTTCACACCGGCGTAGGGAGCGCGGCGAAATCGAATGCGACGGTCTCCTCACGGGACGTCGCGCACCGCGCCACCTCCGGGTGGCGTTCGTGTTTCGGACCGTCCTTCCGCGCCCGCACCCGCGAGGCCGCTCATGATCAAGCCCCAGATCCAGCCGCTCACCGCATCCGACTTTACCGATGCGTTGCCGAACTCGCGCAAGGTCTACGTTGAAGGCAGACACGGCGTGCGTGTCCCCATGCGCGAGATCGCGCTGTCCGGCGGTGAGCCGCCGCTGCGCGTCTATGATACGAGCGGGCCCGGTGGACACGACGTTCGTCTCGGACTGCCTGCACTCAGGCGCGAGTGGATTCTCGGGCGCGGTGATGTCGAGGAACCGATCAGGGCGAGGACGAGCGCTAGCGCTGGCGGTGAGGGTCCTGCGGGCGCCGGGGCAACGCTCGAAGCATTCGTTCCTGGCCCGGGCCCGGGCGCCGGCCCGCAGTCCCTCAGAGCAAAGCCCGGTCACCGGCCCACGCAGCTCCACTACGCCCGTAACAACCGCATCACCCCCGAAATGGAGTTCATCGCGATCCGCGAGGGCTTCGATCCGGAATTCGTGCGCAGCGAAGTTGCGCGTTGTCGCGCGATCATTCCGGCAAACGTGAATCATCCGGAGCTCGAGCCAATGATCATCGGCCGCGCGTTCCACGTGAAGATCAACGCGAACATCGGCAACAGCGCGGTCGCATCCTCGATCGAGGAGGAGGTGGAGAAGCTGCGCTGGGCGACGCTGTGGGGCGCGGACACCGTCATGGACCTGTCGACGGGCAGGAACATCCACGAGACACGCGAGTGGATCCTGCGCAACTCGCCCGTGCCGATCGGGACCGTGCCGATCTACCAGGCGCTCGAGAAGGTCGGTGGTGTTGCGGAGGAGCTGACGTGGGAGGTCTATCGTGACACGCTCGTCGAGCAGGCGGAGCAGGGCGTCGACTACTTCACCGTGCATGCAGGTGTACTGCTGCGCTACATCCCGCTCACCGCGCAGCGCGTGACCGGCATCGTCAGCCGCGGTGGATCGATCATGGCGAAGTGGTGCCTCGCCCATCACCAGGAGAGCTTCCTCTACACGCACTTCCGTGAGATCTGCGAGATCATGGCGGCGTACGACGTGTCGTTCTCGCTCGGCGACGGGCTGCGTCCGGGGTCGATCGCGGATGCGAACGACGAGGCGCAGTTCGCGGAGCTGAAGACGCAGGGCGAGCTGAACCGCGTCGCGTGGGAGTACGACGTGCAGGTCATGAACGAGGGACCCGGGCACATCCCCATGCACCTGATCAGGGAGAACATGGAGAAGCAGCTCGAGTGGTGCGACGAGGCACCGTTCTACACGCTCGGTCCGCTGACCACCGACATTGCGCCCGGCTACGACCACATCACGAGCGCGATCGGCGCCGCCATGATCGGCTGGTACGGCTGCGCGATGCTGTGCTACGTTACGCCGAAGGAGCATCTCGGCCTGCCGAACCGCGACGACGTGAAGCAGGGCGTCATCGCGTACAAGATCGCGGCGCATGCGGCGGACCTCGCGAAGGGCCATCCACGCGCGCAGCAGCGCGACGATGCCCTGTCGAAGGCCCGCTTCGAGTTCCGCTGGCGCGACCAGTTCAACCTTGCGCTCGATCCGGTGACCGCGCTCGAGTACCACGACGAGACGCTGCCGGCGGAGGGCGCGAAGGTCGCGCACTTCTGTTCGATGTGCGGACCGAAGTTCTGCTCGATGCGGATCTCGCAGGACATCCGCGACGCGGCGCAGACGGGAATGGCGGAGAAGGCCCGGGAGTTCCGGGAAGCGGGTGGGGAGATCTACGTGCCGGGCGCCCCGGGGTGAGGCACTGCGAAAGGAACTGTGCAGATGATCTACTTCTACGTGGGCCTGGGAGCAGCAGTCGGCGGCATCGCGCGTTTCGGACTGAGCGAGTGGCTCAGTGGTCGGGCCGGCACCATGTTTCCGTGGGGTACGTTTGCGGTTAACCTGCTCGGCTCTCTGCTCATCGGCCTCGGGATCGGGATGCTCGAGGCAACATCAGCGACGACCGAAACGCGTGTGTTCGTCACGGTCGGTCTGCTCGGCGGGTTCACGACTTTCAGCACGTACACGTACGAGACGGTCGCTCTGCTGCGCGCGGGCGAGTGGCTGCGCGGAACGCTCTACTCACTGGGCAGTCTCGGTCTGGGTATCGTTGCCGTGCTCGTCGGACTCGGTACCGCGGCACTGCTTCTGCAGGCCCGCAGTTGATCGCAGCCGCGCGTACCAAGGATTCGGCCGTCAGCCCTTCAGTCGCGCCGCCGCCGCCAGGACCGCGTGCGGCTCCGCGTGCAGATCAGCCCACAGGTCCCCCACCTCCCCGATCCGCTCCTCCATGCCGCGCAGCGTGAACGTCCGCGGTCCCACCACGCCGCGCTCGATCTCGTCCCACGTGCACGGCGCCGACACCGGTGCGCCGTCGCGCGCGCGCACAGCGTACGGCGCCGCGTACGTCGCATGGTACTCGTTGCGGCCGGTGTCGAGCAGGATGCGCGAGCCACGGTCGGCCTTGTAGAACTCCTGCGTGAACGTCTCCGGGTAGCGCGCCACGAGGCTGCGGCCGACTGCATGCGCGAAGCGGGCACACTCGTCGTAGTCGGCGCTCCGGTCGACGGCCGCTGCGATGTGGAATCCCTTCGAACCGGTCGTCTTGACCCGACTCGCGAGCCCGAGCTCGGCGAGCGCGTCGCGTACCAGCAGGGTGGCGGCGCGCAGCGCGTCGTCATCGTCCTCGGACGGGTCGAGATCGAACACGAGCACGTCGGGATGCATGAGGTCGGGGTCGCGCGACGTCCACACGTGCGGAGTGATGCAGTTCATGTTCGCGAGCCAGAGCAGACCGGCCGCGTCGGTGACGAGCGGGTGATACACGACGCCGTCCTTCTTCGGCACCTCTGCCCGCTCCAGCCATTTCGGGAATCCCTTCGTCACGCTCTTCTGGTAGAAGCCCTGCTCGCCGATACCGCGGTGAAAGCGCTCCAGCGTGAGTGGTCGCCGCGCGATGTGCGGCACCATGAGCGGGGCGATGCGACGGTAGTACTCCGCCATCTCACCCTTCGTAATGCCGTCTGCGGGGAACAGCACCTTCTCCGGGTGTGTGATCGTGACGGCGTCAGCGGCGGACGACATCGTGCGGCGCGCAGTCGGGAAGCAGTGAGAGCAGCCGTGAGTGGCGCAGCTTGCCGTGCACGGTCCACTCGATGAATGCGACGTCCACCACGATCTCCGGGCGCACCCAGTGCGCGCGCACGCGCGGCAGGCCGACGGCACGCGTGAACGGAGGCCGCTCGATCTCGAGAGCATCCAACCGGTCGCGGAGCGTCACGAGCAGCTGGGTATCGAACCCGGTCCCGACCTTTCCGGCGAACACGAGATCGGGCCCGTCATGGTAGCCGACGAGCAGCGCGCCCAGGCCGACGCGGCTGCGCTGCGGGTCCGTGAACCCGCCCACCACGAACGGCTGCCTCGCCTCGCACTTCATCTTGAGCCATGCACGCGAGCGGCGATGCTCGTAGAGCGAGTCGATGCGCTTGGCGATCACACCCTCCCACCCCTGCGCACATGCGTGCTCCCACGGCTGTTCCGCGTGCACACGCGTCACCCTTGCGAGCGGCGGGACCAGTTCCAGTCGGTCGAGCAGCGCGTGGCGCTCCGCGAGGGGAAGCGCGGTCGTCGGACAGCCGTTCATCCACAGGATGTCGAAGACGTGATAGGCGACGTCGCTCGCGGGGTCCCACGCCGATTCGCCGTCCAGCACGACATCGTCGAGCGGCAGTGCGCGGATCGCCTGCGCGACGTGAGGAATCTCGCGAGGCAGTCGGTTCCGCGTGAGCAGGCGCACGTCGTGGCCGTCCCGGAACGCGAGCAGGCGGATGCCATCGACCTTGTGCTCGAAGATCCAGTCCGGTCCGGTGAACCGCTCCTGCGTGAGCGTTGCGGCCATCGGCTCCAGCCACTCGGGCGTCATCTCGTCAGCGCGATCACGGGGTGGGTCTCCTGCCGGCAGCGGGCGAGTGGCCGTTTCACCGACCCATTCTGCATCCCGGACATGCTCAATGCCACCGTGCTCTTCGTCCCGCGTGAGCGCCGGCTGCGCCCCACGGCCTTGCGGCGCGTACGCTCCACTCTTCATGCATGACCAGGCAGTCGAGATCTCACCAGTGGACGAGTGATGTCATGAGAGTTCCACATCGCAGCACGCTGCCGCTCCTTGCGCTGCTGGCCACGGTCTCCTGCGTGCCGGAGAGTTCCGAGACCTGGGGATTCGTCGCCGTGCTGGGCACCGACACAACCTCCGTAGAGCGCATCACACGCGATGGCGATCGCATCGTGGGCGACGCAGTCGGCCGCTCGCCGCTCGTCGTACGACGCCGCTGGGAGGCGACGCTCGCTCCCGACGGCTCACTCCGCCGCTGGTCCATGGACACGCACATCGCGAACGCGCCGCCGGGTGAGTCCGACCTGCACCACGAGCTGGCGCTGAGCGACGATGCGATCCGGATCGTGCGGCAGACGGGCACGGACACGACGGACCACACGTTCGCGAATGCATACGCACGCACGGTTCCATGGAACGCGTTCGTATACGGTACGTTCGAGCTGCTCTTCCAGGCCGCTCGCGGGCTTCCCGATTCCGCGCGTATCGGACAGTACTTCTTCGAGGGCTGGGCAGAGGGGAAGCTCGGGTTCGCGCGCATCCGACAGCTCGAGAACGGGCTGGTCGCCATCAGCAGCACGGGCCTGTCGGGCTCGGGCGTCGCACGCATCGACGGGCAGGACCGCATGCTGTCCTATTCCGGGGAAGGCACCACCTACAAGCAGGAGGTGCGACGCGTCACAGCCGTGCCGGACCTCGACGGCGTCTTCGCGCGCTTCGCTGCCGCGGAACGGGCGCAGGGCGTGTCGCCGGTGCTCAGTGCGCGCGACACGATGCGGGCCGCGGTCGGTACGACAGGCCTCATCGTCGACTACAGCCGCCCGCTCGCGCGCGGCAGGACACTGCTCGGCGGGCTCATCCCGTACGATCGGGTGTGGCGCACCGGCGCGAATGCCGCGACCCACCTCACCGTCACGACGCCGATACGGCTGGCGGGCATTCCGCTCGACAGCGGAACGTATACGCTGTGGACGCTGCCCGCGCGCGACCAGGTCCAGCTCATCGTCAATGGACAGACCGGGCAGTGGGGCACCGGCTACGGGTCCGGCCATGACATTGCGCGGGCCGCCATGCTCGTCGACACGCTCGACTCCGCCATCGAGCGGTTCACGATCCGCGTGGATACGACCGGCTCCCGGCTCGTGATGGAGTGGGGCACGTTCCGCTGGAGCGCGCCGATCGAGACGCGCTGATGCGCGGGGATGGCGCGCCCGGGGTGGTGGCCCGCACTTCGCGGGACCGCTGGGATGGTCACGGCCGCCGGCCCATCACCCGAAGTCGTACTGGACGGCGCTCGGCGAACCGCGCCAGTACGCGTAGCGCCCCTGCGGAAGCAGCCACGCGACTTCCGCGTGCATCGGCACCAGCACCCCGTTCCAGCGTGCGAAGTTGCGGTAGGTCCCCTCGAACGGTGTCAGGACGGTGGTCCCGTTCACATCCCGGTACCGCATCGTCGTCATCCTCGTGATGCTGCCGTCGGCATCGAAGTGGAACTCGGCAGAGGCATGGACCGGCCCGTCGGCGACGCTCGCCCGCGCGGCGCTGTCGTCGAGCGCCTCCCACGTCACGGCGCCGGCAGCCGCGCGTGGGACGAGTGCCGTCGGGAACCAGACGGCCTCACCCAGCCAGCGCGCGAGCGCGCTCTCCGCGATCTCAGGCGTTCCACCCTCCTGCACCGCCGTGACCAGACCACCGATCCGTCCGAGCATGGATGCGTCGCCCTCGATGTAGGAGTCCCGTACGCGCATCGGAACGAGCGGAGCCAGTCGTATCCGTGCGTCCCACACGAAGCCGGGCGGTGTGTCCGTGAACTCCTGCACTGCGGTGAACGGTACCCAGGCGGCGTCGGGCCGCGCGCGGAACTCGCCGGTCCAGTGCACGCATGCCGAGCGAATGCGCGTGTAGCCTTCGGGAATCGCGAACGCGAAGTAGCGCGCCACCGGTGCGGGGACGTCCGGACGTTCCGTTGGCCGGGGCGCATCCTGAGTCGGGGCGGCGTCGCGCCGCGCGCGCCGCAGACCGGCCGTTGCTCGATCCGTACCTCGATGCCACGCGCGCCGGCCGGCCAGCAGCGAGGCGATTCCAGCGCCGAGCACGCCAGCAACCGCGCAGGCTGCGATCCGCTGCTTCATCCAATCCCTTCCGCAGGGTGTGAAGGCACGAGAATTCCAGCACGGGCAGGCGCCTCCGGGAGCGGCGCCCGGGGCAACTGTCGTTTCGTCCGCACTACCCGTACCTTGGGCGTGCCATGAAGAGGTCGAATTCAGCCGCCCGTCGCCAGATGCGGTGCCCGCGCGATCCGCAGGTCCAGGCAGAGCCGATACCACGCGAGAATCGCAGCATGAGCCGGGCGCGCCTCCTGACGTACGTGGCCATCGTCGCCGTTGGCCCGGCATTGCTGGCAGCGTGCGAGGGCAGCGATGTGCCACTCACGCTCAGTCCGATGAGCGCCATAGCCGTCGGCGTGGACCATTCCTGCGGCCTCGCCGAATCCGGCGTGGCGTACTGCTGGGGTGACGGGTCATCCGGTCAGCTCGGCCGCGGCAACACATCCTCCACCCGCTTCTCGGTCCCGGTCGACACTGACCTGCGATTCGCCTCCATCGCTGCCGGCGGCTGGCATACGTGCGCACTGACGCCCGAGGGGAGCGCATACTGCTGGGGAGCCAACGAATCCGGACAGCTGGGCAGCGCGGGCGCCGGCCCGGTCCTGGCGCCGCGCGCCGTGGACACCGATCTGCGCTTCACGATGCTGTCGGCTGGCTGGGCGCACACGTGCGGCATCGCCGAGGACGGCACCGGCTACTGCTGGGGTCGCGGGTCGAGCGGTGAACTGGGTACGGGCGCGCTGGACAACACGCCGATCCCCGGTGCCGTGCTGATGGACGTCGCGTTCACCGCGATCAGCGCGGGCGGCCAGCACAGCTGCGGCGTCGTCGACGGTGATGATGTGTACTGTTGGGGCGCGAACGCGACCGGTCAGCTCGGCAACGCGGCGAACGCACCGGAGCCGGCACCGGTGCGGATCGCCGTCAACCGGGTGTTCGTCGACGTCGCCGCCGGCTACAGCCATTCGTGCGCGATCACCGTCACGGGCGAGGCGTACTGCTGGGGCGAGAACCAGCACGCGCAGCTCGGCAACGCGGACATCTCGAATACGAACCGGCCGGCCCTCGTATTCCTGTCCGGGCCCGAGGCGTACGTGCAGATCAGCGCCGGTCAGTACTACTCCTGCGGAGTGCTGAGCCGGGGACAGGCCATGTGCTGGGGCCTGAATGCGAACGGCCAGCTGGGCAACACGGCAATGACGCAGCACACGGTGCGTCAGCCGGTGCACGTCGAGCCCGGCCGTGATCACCGCTGGGACCGGGGCCAGTTCGTATCCGTCGATGCCGGCGGCAGCACACATACGTGCGGCATCACGGTGGATGCGACTGCGCTGTGCTGGGGTCAGGGCGAACGCGGGCAGCTCGGCAACGGCGAGTGGTTCAGCATGATTCCCCGCCCGGTCCGCTAGACCTCTTGGGCGCCACGGAGCAGGAGCTGCCGACGCTGGTGGGCGGTGCACGCGTCGCCCGCAACGCCGTCCTGAATCTCGTCGGACTCGGCGTGCCGCTCCTCGTCTCGCTCGTCACACTCCCGCTGCTCATCGGTGCGCTCGGCGCGGAACGCTTCGGCATCCTCGCAATCGCGTGGATGATCCTGACGTACCTCGCGGAACTCGGGTTCGGCCCGACCACGATGCGCTACGCATCCGCGGCACTGGGCGCGGGCCGGCGCGAGGATCTCGGCGCAATCGCGTGGACGACGGGCTGGCTGCAGGCGGCGATCGGGCTGGCGGAAGGGGTAGTGCTGGCGGCGATCACGCCGTGGCTCGTCGATGACGTCCTGCGCATTCCCGATGCGCTCGCCGGCGACGCGCGCACCTGTCTCTACCTCCTCGCCGCGGTGATTCCGCTGCTCGGCTTCGGCAAGTCCCTGCGCGGACTCGTCGAGGCGGCACAACGCTTCGATCTCGCACTCGCCGTGCATCTGCCGATCACTGCCGCGGCATACGTGCTCGCCGCCGGTGCCGCCATGCTGCGGATGCCGCTGCCCGTCGTGTTCGGCGTCATTCTCGTTGCGCGCATCGCGACGCTGCCCGGCTACTACGCCGCCGCGCGTCGGGCGCTGCCCGGTGTGCGCCTGCGGCCGGCCGCCTACCCCGGTGCATTGCGCGAGCTCGGCTCGTTCGCCGGCTGGGCAACCGTCTCCACGGTCGTGTCACCGCTGCTCGTGTACCTCGACCGTTTCATTGTCGGCATGCTGCTCTCGATGGCGGCCGTGACGTTCTATACGGCGCCGTACGAGATTGCTGCTCGCCTCGTGCTGATTCCGGCCGGTATCGTCGGCGCGCTGTATCCTGCGTTCAGTCAGCTCTCCGCCGCGAAGGATGGCGCGCGCGCCGAACGACTCGCCGCGCGCTCCATCACCATGGTGGTGGCGATCGTCGGGCCCATCCTGGTGCTGCTGCTCGGCGGCGCGCACGACGCGCTCTCCGCATGGCTCGGCGCGGAGTACGCCGCGAACGGTGCACTCGCTTTGCAGATTTTGGCCGTCGGCGTGCTCGCCAATGCGGCGGCGCAGGTGCCCTTCGCATTGCTGCAGAGCATCGGTCGACCGGACCTTCCTGCGCGCTTTCACCTGATCGAGCTGCCCATCCACCTCGCCGCCGCGTGGCTCCTCGTATCCCGCTTCGGCATTCCCGGCGCCGCAATGGCCTGGACCGGACGCACACTGCTCGACACTGCGCTCCTCTTCACGGCGGCAGCGCGGACAGGCGCGTTGCGCGGGCATGTGCTGCTGCGTGACGGGTTGCCGCTCATGCTGGAGGTGCTCCTCGCAACGGCCGCGGGCGCCG
>CAYSGF010000014.1:0-6176 GCA_964430275.1 uncultured Gemmatimonadaceae bacterium | reverse complement strand
TGCCTGTTCGATGCGGCCGCTACGGGCTGCGCCGATGGCGCGTGCGAACCGGGTGACGGCCTCGACATAGGGCAGCGCACCGACCGGATCGCGCAGTGCGGCTGCTTCCGCCCACGCGCTCCGCTCGAGTGCGTAGCGCGCCGGCATCGCCGCGAAGTTGTAGCCGATCAGTCCGCCGTAGAAGCGGTCGTCGTTCTGCACGGCGCGCTGGACCACCTCGCGGGCCTCCTGGTCGCGGCCCTGTTGCAGGAACGCATAGACCATGTAGTCCATGGGATGGACGGCCGCGTCGGGATCCCGCTCCGCCTGCGCGGAGCGGGCGTTCGTCTCGATGGACTGATCCCAGTAGCCGAGGCGCGTGAAGATGTGCGACGGCATGTGGAGCGCATGCGGTGCGGACGGCGCGATATCGGCGTACGCGAATGCCGCACTCGAGCCGCGCTCAGCAAGCTGCGGCGCGTCGTACGCATGGATCAGGTAGTGGGCGAGACCGGGATGCTGCGGATGCTCGTCGAAGAGAGGCTGCATGATCTCGGCTGCCCGCAGCTGTGCGGCGAATGTCTTGTCGTCGGGCGCTGCGTTCGCGACGATCGTGCGTGCATGGAAGATCGCGGCCTCCATGTCTTCCGGGTGCGCCGCGTGCAGCGCGCCGAACGCCTGCTCCAGGGCGCGCATGCGCGTGGCGTGGTCACGCGTCGCATGGTCCCGATAGTAGGCGAGCGCAGCGTCGACATACATCTGCTCGCGGTGCGTCGCATTCCGCGAGAGCGCATGGGCGCGCTCGGCGGCGGCCAGACCCTCGTCCAGTGCGGTACCGGATGGTGCCGCCCGGGTCATCGGGTTTCCCATCAGCGCGACCGCGGTGCCCCAGTGCGCGAGTGCGCAGTTCGGATCCCGCTCGGCAATCGTGCCGAACGCTTCCTGGGCCTCCCCGAACCAGAACGAATGGAGCATGGCGACCGCCACTTCGAAATCTGCCTGCACCGCAGGCGCACAGCTCACCGGGAAGGAAACCTGGCCGAGCTGCGTGGCATCGCCGGCCGGATGCGCATGATCCTGTGCGTGGACCGGGTTCGGGAGCGTGGCCAGGGCAATGAGCAGCGCAGGCACTGCTGCGCGAAGACGAGCGGAACGCATCGTGACCTCCGTAAGCTGTTCGGTCGGGCAGCGGTCCATGTCGGTGCATACGGCACAGTCGCCGGCACCGGCAGACTGCACGTTGTCGAGCGATGCGACCTGCGGCAAGTCCGGACACGGCCGGTGGGGCGGGGGCTGTGACGGGATCCGCCACAGCCGGGTAACGAATCCTGTACTGCGCCATCCCTCCCCTCCGCCCCGGCGCGCGCGTACCTTCCCGCGTATGCGAACCTGTGCATTCCTGTCCGCCGACGACCTCTCGGGTTTCGTGTCGGACGATGAGCTTGCCGTTCCCCCGCTTGCCGGCCGCGGCTGGCGCGTCGAGACCGCGTCATGGCGCAGCAGCCGCGACTGGAGCCGCTTCGATGCGGTCGTCGTGCGCAGCACGTGGGACTATCAGCGAGCGCCGTCGGAGTTCCTGCTTGCGCTCGAGCAGATCGACGGCTCATCGGCGCGGCTCGCCAATGCGCTGCCCGTCATGCGCTGGAACATGAGCAAGACCTACCTGCGGGATCTGGCGCAGGAAGGCGTGGCGATCCCGCGCAGCATCTGGGCGGATCGGCTGAGCGCCGATGACGTGCCACGGCTGTTCACCGAGCTCGCGACCGCGGAGGTCGTGATCAAACCCGTGGTCAGCGCGAATGCGGACGACACCTATCGCGTCGCACGCTCCGACGTGCCTCTGCACGCAGACGAGCTCGAGCGGGTGTTCGCACACCGGCCCTGCATCGTACAGCCGTTTCTCCCGGAGATCGTCGAAGAGGGCGAGTACTCCGTCACTCTGTTCAACGGAGTGGCGAGTCATTCGATCCTGAAGACGCCGAAGGCGGGAGATTTCCGTGTACAGGAAGAGCATGGCGGTGTGATCCGTCGCATCGAGCCGACCAGCGCGCTGCTCGCGCAGGCGCAGCGCGCGCTCGCCTCGATCGATCCGGTGCCGCTCTACGCGCGCACGGACTTCGTGCGGACGGATGCGGGGTTCCTGCTCATGGAGCTGGAGCTGATCGAGCCGTCACTGTACCTGCGTATGGACGCGAGCGCACCCACGAGGTTCGCGGATGCGCTCGTCGCATGGATGGCGCAGGTACCGGCATAGTCCGTCGGCTGCGGGAACGGCGCTGCCTTCACATACGTCGCAGTGTCGCGCCGCGATCGCGCCTCAGCGGACGCGGTAGTGCAGCAGCGTCTGATACTCGTCGCTGCCGTCCCGCTTGCCCACCAGCTGGACCGCCTCGCCGTCCACTACGGTCCCGCCGCGGAATACCTGGCCGTCCTGCTCCAGCCGCGTCCAGGCACCACCACTGACGACCGCGACATCCTTTGCACCCGGCCACAGGATCTCGAAGCTGACCGGCTCTGCATCCTCGAGCACGCCCTGCGCCGGCGCGCGCACGACGCGCACGCCGCCCGCAATGCTGCCGACCAGCGGGTAGCCCGGAGCGTCCTTCTGGAGTCCGGCAGTGCGCAGTGCGGTCGCTGCGAAACCCGCGTCCACGAGCAGCCGCGGCACGGCGGGCATGCGCTCGAACTCGCGCCTGCTGAGAGGACGCTCCCCGAGCTGCCAGCGGGCGTCGTCCGGCAGATGGGAGAGCTGCAGCACTTCCGGCGGTGTGAGGAAATACGCCCAGGTGAACTGCGGCTGGAACTCGCCGTTCACGACGAGTCCGGCGCCCCAGGTCGGATCGATGAGTCGCCACTCGCCCCCGAGCCAAAGCGCGATCCAGGCGTGATTCGCATCGCGCACGCGCTGTCCGGGCTCATAGTCGAAGCCCTTCGCATACCCGCTGACGATCTCGGTCGTCAGCCCCGTCTCCATCGCCATCCGCTGGAAGAGCTGGACGTACCCTTCGCAGATCGCCGTGCGCCGATTCCACACGGACTCCGCCTTCATGTCGCCCGTACGACCGGTCAGGTAGCCGCGCGCGTCGTATGCGATGTTGCGAGCGATCCAGTCGTACAGGCGCGCAGCCCGCACGCTGTCCGTGGCTGCGCCCGCGACCAGGTCGCGCGCATGCTTCGCAATGCGCACGGAGTCCTGGATCTGCGCGGCAGGACGACGGTCCTCCCGTTCCTGGGCAGAGGCTTCGCCTGGCGCCAGGACGAGGGCGATGATGCCAGCGGCGGCAACAAGGCTCTTCATTGGTTTTTACTGAGTGCTCCGGGGGACGCGGAATGGGTCCGCGCGCCCGAAAGATGACCATCACGCCCGCCGATGTCCACCCTCTCGCGGGGTCCGACCACGGACCGTCGCGTGCGCGCGCTGTCAGAACGGCAGCCGAGCGCGCGGCAGCAGCGCGTTTCCTGCTGTCGCGGTGTGGGTTAAGCTATTGAGTACCGATCAGGGCGAGGACGAGCGCTGGCGCTAGCGGTGAGGATCCCGGGCGGCGCAGGATGCGACCTCTTCGCTAGCGCTAGCGCTAGCGCTCGTCCTGTGAATGGGAGACTCCAACAGGCACGGCAGGGAATCCATGTTCCTCGGGCACATCGGCGCCGGCCTCGCAGCGAAGCGACTCGCGCCCCGCACCTCGACAGCCGTGCTGCTGGGCGCACCGCTGTTGCTCGATCTGCTCTGGCCGATCTTCCTGCTCCTTGATGTCGAGCGCGTGGCGATCGATCCCGGCAATACCGCGGTGACGCCGCTCGCGTTCGAGCACTACCCCTTCACGCACAGCCTGCTTGCCACCCTCGGCTGGAGCGTGCTTGCGGCGGCGCTGTTCCTGCTCGCCACGCGCAACCGTCGCGGTGCCATGATCGTCGGTGCACTCGTCCTCAGTCACTGGCTCTTCGACCTCGTCATGCATCGACCGGATCTGCCTGTCCTGCTGGATGGCCCGTACCTCGGCTTCGCCGCCTGGAATTCGGTGGCGCTGACCCTCCTGATCGAGTTCACCCTCTTCGGCACCGGCGTAATCCTGTACCAGAATGCGACGCTGGCCGGCGGCCTGAATGGCCGGCTCGCGCTCGCGTCGCTCGTCGGGGTCCTGGTGCTGATCTACCTCGGAAACGTCTTCGGGCCGCCGCCGCCCGACGCGCGCGCCATTGCGATCTTTTCGCTCGCCCTGTGGCTGATCCCGCTGTGGGGGCTCTGGCTCGATCGCAGCCGTGCTGCGGTGCGGCTGCCGCATGCCTGACGCCGACGTCATCGTCGTCGGCTCCGGCCCCGGCGGTGCGTCCGTCGCACGCGAGCTGGCTCGCGCCGGACGACGGGTGCTGATCCTCGAGCGCGGCCGCGACTGGCGCGCGCACCGCCTGTATGGCACCTATCCCGGCGCGTTGATGTACGCCGACCGCCGCGCGCTCCTCTTCACACGCCAGGGACTCAACATCATCCGGCCGCTCATGGTCGGCGGCGCTACATCCATGTACGCAGGCTGCGCCGCGCCGCCCGGCGAATGGTGGCGCCGCGAGCATGGCATCGAGCTGGACGCCGATGCTGCCGCAATCGCGCGCGAGCTGCAGGTCGCGCCGCTGCCGCCCGCGCTGCGCGGTGCGGCATCCACGCGCGTTGCCGATGCCGGCGTGGCGATCGGCATGGACTGGCGCCCGCAGGACAAGTTCATGATCCCGTCTCGTGCGTCCACGTTCCGGTGCGGTGCGCATTGCCTGCTCGGCTGTCGCTGCGGCGCGAAATGGAGCGCTGCCGAGTGGATCGACGATGCGGTTGCAGCTGGCGCGGCGCTGCGCACGGGTGCGCACGTCACCGGGCTGCTCGTCGAGGACGGCACGATCCGCGGCGTGCACGGCCGGCGCGCAGGATCGGCGTTCGAAGCCCGCGCGGACCGCGTCGTCATCGCGGCCGGCGGCATCGGCACACCGGTACTGTTGCGCGCGGCAGGATTCGCCGCGGCCGGCCGCGGCGTCGCAATGGACACGACTGCCATGGTCTACGGCGCAACACGCGACGCGATGGATGCACCGCAGGGCGCAGACCCGCCCATGACCTGGAGCAGCACCGACGACGAGCTCGGCGTGATGTACTCGACGCTCGTCGATCCCTGGCTGATGTATCCGATCATCATGGCAGTGAAAGGGCCCCGCTGGCCGTTCACCTGGCCGCGCTGGAAGCGGACGCTCGGCGTCATGATCAAGCTGACGGACGAGCTGAGTGGTGAAGTCGATGCGCACGGCCGGATCGACAAGGGCCTGACCAGTGGGGACCGCGCGCGGCTGGAACGGGCGCAGGACGTGGCGCGTCGCATACTGCTGCGCGCCGGCTGCGACGCCGCGACCGTTCTCACCACGCCGCTGCGCGGCACGCATCCGTCCGCAACCGCGCGAATCGGCACGGTGGTGGATGAACGGCTCGCGACCGGGATCGACGGCCTGTACGTATGCGATGCAAGCGTCTTCCCGCGTGCACTCGGCCGACCGACAGTCCTTACCATCCTCGCGCTCGGTCGCCGACTCGCGCGTGACCTCGCCTCTGCTGCCTGACGACGCACGGCGACGAGCCCCTCGCGCAAATCCGCCCGCGCCCTCAGATTGTCCGCTGCTCCGAACCACGAATCGTACGCGGCTACGGCCGCTCGCACGCGTTACGCAGAGGAACACGCATGCCGCAGAAGCGCCGCACGACGTCGAAGGGGACACGAAAGCGTTCCACCACGAAGACTGCAGGGAAGCGCACGAAGACGGTAAGGAAGCGCACGAAGACCACAAGGAAGCGCACGAAGACCGCAAAGAAGAGCACGACCACGTCCGCCACACGGAAACGCGCTGCGACGAAGCGTGCGTCCGCACCCTACGAGGTGCGGCGCTCCCAGGTGCAGGGGCGCGGCGCATTTGCCACGCGGCCGATCAGGCGCGGCGAGCGCATCGGGGAGTATACCGGCGAGCGCGTCTCCTGGGAGGAAGCGGACAGCCGCTACGACGACGAGTCGCAGGGCCGGCATCACACGTTTCTGTTCGAGGTCGATGACGACACCGTGATCGATGCCGCGGTCCGCGGCAGCGGTGTGAAGTACATCAACCATTCGTGCGACCCGAATTGCGAGGCGGTGATCGAGCACGGTCACGTGTTCATCGACGCGATCCGCAAC
>CAYSGF010000013.1:0-2019 GCA_964430275.1 uncultured Gemmatimonadaceae bacterium | reverse complement strand
GACTTCGGCATCGCGAAGCTGCTCGACGCGGAGCGCGCAGCCAGCCTGGCGCTGCACCGCACCGGCGACGTGACACGCGTCCTGACGCCGGCGACCGCGAGTCCCGAGCAGCTGCGCGGCGAGGCGGCGACGACGGCGACGGACGTGTACGGCCTCGGGCATCTGCTCTACCGGCTGCTCACCGGCCGGGCCCCGCACGCGTCCGCGGCCACCGACCCGCACACGCTCTCCGGTGCGATCCTGCACGACGAGCCGCTCCGTCCGTCGCTCGCGGTCCGTCGCCGGAGCGGCTGGCCGGACGGCGCGCGTTCGGCGGACGACGTTGCAGCGACGTTCCGCGCCACGCCGGAGCGACTCGCGCGCCAGCTCGCCGGCGATCTCGACACGATCGTGCTGAAGTCGCTGCGCAAGGAGCCCGAGAGACGCTACGCGACCCCCGCGCAGCTCGCCGACGACCTCGGCCGTCACCTCGAGAACCGGCCGGTCAGCGCGCGCGGCGACTCGCTCGGCTACTTCGCCCGCCGGCTGGTGCGGCGGCACCGCGCCGCCGTTACTGCGGGTGCGACGATGCTGCTCCTCGTCGTCGCATTGATCGGCTTCTACACCGTGCGCCTCGCCCGCGAGCGCGACCGTGCACAGCTCGAGGCGCGGCGCGCGGAAGAGGTCGCGTCGTTCCTCACGCGGCTGTTCGAGGTGGCGACGCCCGACGAGAGCCACGGCGAGGAGGTGACGGCGCGCGAGGTGCTCGACCGCGGTGCCGAGCGCATCGGCACGGAGCTGAGCGGCGCGCCGGCCGTGCAGGCGGCGATGATGCGCGTGATCGGCTCGGCGTACTGGCGGCTCGGGGTGTACGAACCCGCGACGGCCATGCTCGAGCGCGCGCTCCTGACGCGCGAGTCGCTGGGCGGACCGCCGGACGCCGTGCTCGGCGACGCCCTGTACGAGCTGGGCGCGCTCATGCTCAGTCAGGCGCGCTACGACGAGGCCGATTCGCTGCTCAATCGCGCGCTGGACGTGCGTCGCGACGTCCGCGGCCCCGTGCACGGCGACGTCGTGGTGGTCCTGCGGAGCCTGGGCGAGCTGCGGGTGGCACAGGACGACTTCACTGCGGCGGGCGCCTACCTCGACGAAGCGGAGGCGGTGATCCGCGCGTTCCCGGAGCCCGACAGCGCGCGGCTGGCCGACGTGCTGCTCCAGCGCGGCAACCTGCACAAGTCGCGCGGCGAGTTCGAAGTCGCCATCGGCACGTATCGGCAGGCGCTGGACGTGCGACGTCGCCTCTTCGGTGACGATCACTCGATGACGCTGATCGCGCAGAACAACCTGGCGAATGCGCTGACCGACGCAGGCAGGTCGGCCGAGGCGGAGCGGGTACTGCGCGAGAACCTGGCGGCCCGCCGCCGGGTCTCCCCCGACGGCCACCCCGACATCGCCTACGCCCTGAACAACCTCGCCGCCGCGCTCAAGACGATGGGGCGTCCGGAGGAGGCGCTGCCGTACCAGGTCGAAGCGCTCGAGACCTACCGCGCCGCGTACCCGCACGACCATCCGCTGACGGCGACCGCGCTCAACAACCTGGCCAACCTGCGCCACGACCTGTACGAGCTGGACGCCGCCTTCGCGCTGCACCAGGAAGCGCTCGCGATGAAGCTGCGGCTGTTCGGCGCGGGCCATTCCGCGCTCGGTGACACGTACAGCAATCTCGCCGCGCTGCAGCTCGATCGCGGCGACTTCCAGGACGCGCTGGACATGTACCGGCGGACGCTGGAGCTCGACCGCGCCTCGCTCGGGCCCGATCACCCCTTCGTCTTCCACGACATGATCGGCATCGGTGCGGTCCTCATCGAGCTGGAGCGGCTCGACGAGGCCGAGACGACACTGCGCGCAGCACTCGAGGGATCGAGACGGGTGCTGGGCGTGGAACACGTGCAGGTCGGGAACGCGCTGCGCGAGCTCGGCACGGTGCTGCGTCGCCAGGCGCGGTGCGACGAGGCCGAGCCGCTGCTGCGACAGTCGCTC
>CAYSGF010000012.1:0-11133 GCA_964430275.1 uncultured Gemmatimonadaceae bacterium | reverse complement strand
CATCGGCGGCCGCCACGCTGTAAGGAGCCGAGCATGCCCGCTAAGAGCGGACAGAGTAAGAGCCGGTCGGCCCGGGCCGACGTGAATGGCCAGGGCAAGGACGGCGGCCAGGTGCATCTGCTGATGGATCTGGAGTTTCTGAAGGGGCTGATCGAAGCGGTCGATGGCAGTGGTATCGACACGCTGGAGATCAACCGCGCGGGCACGCGCATCCGGATCTCGAAGACGCCGTCGGCGACGATTCCGGGGCTGGGGGCCGTGGCAGTGCCGCAGCCGTCGGCCGCGCCGCAGCCTGCAGTACCGGCCGCGCCAGCACCGTCCGCAGCCGCCCCCGTCGAGGCTGCCGCGCCCGTCGAGACTGCGGCCAGCAACTTCGTGGACGTGGTCTCACCGATGGTCGGCACGTTCTACCGCGCACCGGCACCGGAGGCGCCGTCGTACGTCGAGATCGGCAGCAGCGTACACAAGGGCCAGACCCTGTGCATCCTGGAAGCGATGAAGCTGATGAACGAGCTCGAGTGCGAGGTCGACGGCGTGGTCCGCGAGATCCTCGTCGAGAACGCGGACCCGGTGGAGTACGGCCAGGTCCTGTTCCGCATCGAGCCGAGCTGATGCGACGTCCTGCAGCAGACACGCGGCGCGTCGTCGTGCGACGGTGCGCCGCGCCGCGCGTCGCACTCCGGTAGCTTCCATGTTTCGCAAGGTCCTGATCGCGAACCGTGGCGAGATTGCGCTGCGCGTGAACCGCGCATGCCGCCAACGCGGGGTGCGCACGGTCGCCGTCTACAGCGAAGCCGACCGGGAATCGCTGCACGTGCGCTTCGCCGAGGAGGACGTGTGCATCGGCCCGCCGCAAGCGCGTGACAGCTACCTGAACATTCCCCGCCTCATTGCCGCCGCCGAAGTCACGGGTGCCGACGCGATCCATCCCGGCTACGGATTCCTCGCCGAGAACGCCGAGTTCGCCGAGATCTGTGAGCGCAGCGACATCACGTTCATCGGCCCGTCGCCGGAGTCGATCCGGCTCATGGGTGACAAGGCGATGGCGCGCAAGACGATGACGAGCGTGGACGTGCCGACCGTGCCGGGTAGTGAAGGTGCGATCGAGAGCGCCGACGAGGCACTCGAGGTTGCGCGCGGTATCGGCTTCCCGGTCATCATCAAGGCCGCAGCGGGCGGCGGCGGCAAGGGCATGCGCGTCGCGCCCACGGAAGAGCAGTTCCTGCAGCTCTTCCAGATGGCGCAGAACGAGGCGCGCAGTGCGTTCGGCGATGGCTCCGTGTATCTCGAGAAGTACCTGGTCAAGCCGCGCCACATCGAGGTGCAGCTCATCGGCGACCGGTACGGCAGCATCATCCACCTGGGCGAGCGCGAGTGCTCGCTGCAGCGTCGCCACCAGAAGCTCATCGAGGAAGCGCCCTCCGTCGCAGTCGACGAGGACCTGCGCACGCGCATGGGCGAGGCCGCCGTGCGCGGTGCCGCTGCGATCGGCTACTTCTCGGCGGGTACCGTCGAGTTCCTGCTGGACGAGGACGGCAGCTTCTACTTCATGGAGATGAACACGCGCATCCAGGTCGAGCATCCAGTGACGGAGCTCGTGACCGGCGTCGATCTCGTGAAGGAGCAGATCCGGGTGGCGGCAGGTGAGCACCTGTCCGTACCGTCGCAGGACGCCGTCGAGTACCGCGGCCACGCAATCGAGTGCCGCATCAATGCGGAGGACCCCGCGCGCAACTTCGCACCGAGCCCGGGTGCGATCACGATCTTCCACCCGCCGGGCGGCCCCGGCGTGCGCGTCGACTCCCACGCCTACGCCGGCTACCACGTACCACCCTTCTACGACTCCCTCATCGGCAAGCTGATCGTGCACGCGAACAGCCGCCCCGAAGCGATCGCGCGCATGCTGCTCGCACTCGAGTCGCTCATCATCGAAGGCGTGCACACGACGACGCCGTTCCTGCTGGAGCTGATGCAGAACGACGACTTCATTGCAGGCAACTTCGACACGAAGTTCGTCGAGCGCTGGATGGCGGAGCGCGCGGAGAGCGCCAAGGTAGGAGTGTAGGTTGCGGAGTTGTGCTGCGTCGGTGGGCAGATAAGACCTTTTTCACCACAGAGCACACAGAGGGCGCAGAGGCACTTCGGGGTGCGCGGCGGATCTGGAGCGCCGACGCCCGTCAGCCTTACCGGACCGTTTTTGTGTTTTTGCTTCGCGGCGGGGCTGGATCCCTGCAGACATCACGCGCCCGGCGCGTGGCGGCCGTTAACAAAAAAATGGATGCCGGCTACGTCGGGATCGCGGCGCATGCCTCCGCACACGCCGTCTCTGTGTTCTCAGCGGGCTCTGTGGTGAAAAGGCCGTTGCCTGCCCCTGGACGACGCGCGACTTCTCATCTCTCTCTCAACCACGGCGGCGCGCGCGCAGCCGGTCGATCCGCCGCCCGTCCATGCTCACGATCTCGAAGGACGCGCCGCGCATCTCGACGATGTCGCCCGTCCGCCCGATGCGGCCGAGCCGCTCGATCAGGAGGCCCGCGATCGTCGTGTGATCGGCGTCCGGCAGCTCGAGCGCCAGGCGCTCATTGACGTCATAGATGCTCGTGCTGCCGCCGACCTCCCAGGTACCGTCCGGCAGCTTGCGGATCGGTTCGAAGTCGGGATCGTGCTCGTCGCGGATGTCGCCGATGATCTCCTCGATCAGGTCCTCGAGCGTGACGAGACCCGCGGTACCGCCGTACTCGTCGATGACGATCGCCATGGACGTGCGATCCCGGCGCAACTCGCGGATCAGGTCCTCGACTGCCTTGCTCTCCGGAACGAAGCGCGCCTGGCGTACGATCTCGCGCAGGTCGGTGATCTTCTTCTGCCTCGCGTGCAGGATGTCGCTCGCCGTGATGATGCCGATGATCTCGTCGATCGTTTCCTCGAACACCGGGTAGCGGCGGTGGCCGTGCTCGGTGAACAACGCGAGCGCGCCATCAACACCGGCGTTCACGTTGAGCGCAATGATACGCGTGCGCGGCATCATGACCTCATCGACGCGCACTTCCGAGAGGTTCATGACATTGGCGACGACCTTCCACTCGTCTTCCTCGATCGTGCCCTCGCGCCGGCCGATCTCGGCGAGAATCTCGATCTCCGCGCGTGACACGGTCGGGCCTCTCCTGCCCTTTGGAGAAATGAGGCGGTTGAACCACGCAAGCGGGATCAGCACCGGCTTGAGCACGAAGATGAGTGCGCGCAGCACGTACGCAGTCGGCGGCCCCAGGGTCTTCCAGTACGTCGCGCCGATCGTCTTCGGCAGGATCTCCGAGAGCACCAGGATCGCGAGCGTCAGTACCGCAGAGAAGACCGCGATCCAGGCCTCGCCGAACACCTGCAGCGCAATGGCGCCGCCGACCGCGGCACTGACGGTATGCGCGATCGTGTTCAGCGTGAGGATCGCGGCAATCGGCTCGTCGATGCTCGCGCGCATCGTCGCCAGCAGGGCGCCACTCCGGTCACCGCGCTCCTGCAGCAGCGCCACGTACGAGTGCGTCATCGACAGGAGCACTGCCTCGAGAATGGAACAGCTGAAAGAGATGACGAGTCCGAATCCGACGACGAGCACGAGGGTGGTCAACGATCCTCCGGGGACATCGGTGGTGTCCCGACAAGCTAGACAAGGTCCGCGCGTGACGCCATCGGGGGCGAGATATGGCGGAGGCTGGTTCCGGCCTTGTGAAGCGCCTGTCGCTTCGTGACACCGCCTGATTCCTGCGTCGTGGCACGGTCTGGGTCCAGCGGCTTTGACACGGTGCACGCCGAGTGGTCGGAGGTCGCGGACGTGGTGGGTTCCGCGGTTCGGGCGCGTGCGTCCACACACGGGCGCTGCCGGCATTTCTGTTTGTGTTCAACGGCCGCTCCGCGTCGGGCGCGTGATGTCTGCATGAAGCCGGCGTCGCCGCGAGCGCAACCAGAAACGCGCGCCGGAAGGGCGGCGCGGCCATCGCATCCGCCGCGACCTGAGCATCACCGGCTGTGCGTCCTTTGCGTACCTTTGAGTTCTCTGCGTGGACGAAGGGGTCCGTCTGCCCACCAGTTGAGATGCGCCCTGTCTGCTCGATGGTGAGAAGCGTCCGGTCTCCACGCCCTGCGATCGACCCGATTGCCTGCCAGCGAGACGGAAAGCCTCTCTGACCACCGCCTTGTACGCCCCTCGGTTCCTGCTATCTTCCTTGCCATGCTGACGGAATCACAGCGACGGCAGCTCCTGGGTCTGGCGACCCTGGCGCTCGCGCTCTTCATCGCACTCAGCCTCATCCCCCTCGAAGCGCTCGGCGAACGGGCGCTTTCCTTGTTCCCTGACGGGAACATCATGGGGGTGCTGGGTGCGGCGATCGCGCGCGTCGGCTTCGGCGTGCTCGGTGCCGGCATCCTGCTCGTGCCGGTCGTGTTCCTGTTGTGCGGTGCGCGGCTGTTCGGCTGGCTCGAGCGCATGCAGACGGGGCGGTGGGCAGCGTTCCTCACGGGACTCGTGTTCCTGGTACCGGCGATCTGCGCGCTCTGGGCCGCGGACGCGCAGTTCGACACGACGGCGTTCTTCCCTGCCGCAGCAGCGGGCTGGCTCGGGCGCACACTGGCACTGCCGCTGGTCGCGATCCTCGGCGTGTTCGGGGCTGCCCTGACGTTCCTGGTCCTGCTGATCGCGCTCACGATCGCGACACTGGGCTGGCCGGAGCGGCAGGCGGAACCGGAGTATGAGGATGCGGGCGTCGCACGCGACGACGCCCCGTCGTTCCTGACGGCGCGCGAACCGCTGCTCGAGGAGGTAGCGGAGCCGGTCGCAGCGGACGGCATGAAGGCGACGGCGCGTGCGCTTGCCGACGGCGCACGCGCGGCGCTTGGCCCGCTCAAGGCGGCAGCGAAGAAGGCGTCCTCGAAGACGCCGGTGCTCGAGGACACCGGCGATCCGGCGTCGGCGGACCGGCCACCGGTGCACATGCTGACGGAGGGCGCCGCGCGCGACACGGCGTTGAGTGCCGGCGAGCTCGACCGGCTCGGCGACGTGCTGATCCAGACGCTGCGGACGTTCAAGGTGGAGGGTCAGATCGCCGGCCGGACGACGGGTCCCGTCGTCACACAGTTCGAGGTCGTGCCGGCGCCAGGTGTCAAGGTGAACCGGATCGCCGCGCTCGATGCGGACCTCGCGCTCGCGTTGCGTGCGCCGAGCATCCGGATCGTCGCACCGATTCCGGGCAAGGGCGCCGTGGGCGTGGAAGTGCCGAACCCGGAGCCCGAGGTCGTGTACCTGCGACCGCTCCTCGAGACGTCGGCGTTCCAGAAGGCACGCGGGTCGCTGCCGCTCGCGCTCGGCCGCGACCTGACCGGCCGCCCCTACGTCGCCGACCTGGCACGCATGCCGCACCTGCTCATTGCAGGCGCGACCGGCTCCGGCAAGTCGATCTGCATCAACACCCTGATCACGTCACTCATCTACAAGCATTCGCCGCAGTCGCTGCGGCTGCTCATGGTCGACCCGAAGATGGTCGAGCTGAGCATGTACGGTGACCTGCCGCACCTCAGGCATCCGGTCGTCACGGACCCGCAGGATGCGGCGACCGTGCTGAAGTGGGCAGTGCTCGAGATGGAGCGGCGCTATGCGCTGCTGTCCGTCAACGGCACACGCTCGCTGGGCGAGTTCAACCAGCGCGTGCACGACGACGTGCCGCTCAAGCGCTCCGAGCCGCAGGGCGACGAGCACGATCCGGATCGCTGGACGTACACGGACGGGCCGCTGCCCTTCATCGTCGTCGTCGTCGACGAGCTCGCGGACCTGATGATGACCGTGCAGGCGGAGATCGAGAAGCCGCTCGCGCAGCTCGCACAGAAGGCGCGCGCGAGCGGCATCCACCTGATCGTCGCGACGCAGCGGCCGAGCGTGAACGTGATCACGGGCCTGATCAAGGCGAACTTCCCGTGCCGGATCGGCTTCCGCGTCAGCTCGAAGGTCGATTCCCGCACGATCCTCGATCAGAACGGCGCCGACGCACTGCTCGGCAACGGCGACATGCTCTTCCTGCCGCCCGGCACGTCCGACCCGGTGCGCATCCAGGGCGCGTACCTGTCCACCGAGGATACCGAGCGACTGATGTCGTGGTACCGCGAGCGCGCCGCCGACGAGCCGCGCGCCGAGGACGACATCCTCGAGTACGTCCGCTCGCGGGAAGCGACGGCCGAGGACGCCGACCAGCTCGAGATGATGGAGGAGCGCGACGAGCTGTTCCGCCAGGCCGCCGAGATCTGCATGCAGCACAACCAGGGCTCGACTTCGCTGCTGCAGCGTCGGCTGCGCGTCGGCTACGGCCGCGCCGCCCGCATCATCGACCAGCTCCATCACGCCGGCATCCTCGGCCCGCCCGACGGCTCGAAGCCGCGCGAGGTCCTGGTCGGCATGGAATCGCTCCAGCACGTGCTGGGCGACGACTGAGCGCACACGGAACAGGGCAGGGGCATATACAACGCGATGAGGCGAGCCGGAAACGGCTCGCCTCATCGCATTCGGCGCCGGCAGGAACGGCCGCTGATAGAACGTGTATGGGGAGCCATGAAACGGATTCTGATCGGCCTGCTCATCGCCGGGGTCGTGCTCGTGATCGCACTGAGCACCCGCAACCGGCTGCCGCGCGTGCAGGAAGCCGAGGACACGGTGCCGGCCGCGGTCGTCGCGCCGGGTGACTCGGCCGCAGTGCGCGACTCGCTGCGGCCGCCGGGTGACTCGGCCGCCGCGGACACGGGCGCGCCGGCGCCGAGCGACACGGCGTCGGGCTTCCCGCCCGTGCGTCCGCCGGAGAGCGACGCGCCGGACGACGCCCGCGGACCCGCAGCGCCCGCGCAGGTAGATGGCCGCGACGCGGCGGGCGCCGTGCCGGCCGCGGCGGTGCAGAGCGCGCAGAACCCGGCCGTGAACGAGATCCTCGAGCGGGCAGCCGCCGCGTACGAGAACGTGCGCTCGATGCAGGCCGAGTTCACGATGACGATGACGAACCCGCTGCTGCGCCGGACCACGAACAGCCGGGGCACGCTCTACCAGCGACGCCCCGACCGGATCGCGCTCCGATTCAGTGAGCCGGCCGGTGACGTGATCATCGGCGATGGCCGCCACTTCTGGATCTACTACCCGAGCGTGGACGAGCAGCAGGTGATCCGCATGCCGGCCGGACAGGGTGCGGCGGGCGGCGTCGACCTGCATGCGCAGTTCGTCGGGGATCCGACCGAGCGGTTCCGCGCCACGCTTCACGGCACCGAGCAGGTCGCAGGGCGGCCCGCCCACGTGCTGACCCTCGAGCCGCGCGGACCCGTCGCCTACACCGCGCTCCGCGTCTGGCTCGACACCGACGACTACCTCGCCAGGCGTTTCGAGATCGTCGAGGAGTCCGGGGCCGTGCGACGCTTCGAATTCACCAGGCTGCGCACGAACCTGACCCTCGAGGATGCGACGTTCCGCTTCACGCCGCCTGCCGGCGCGCGCATCGTCGATCGTAGTTGAGCCGGGCACAGCAGGTTGCGTTTGATCGTGCCCCGGGGCGCGGGTATATTCGCCCCGGGGCACTCCCATTGTGACAACGGCAGCAATGACGACCACGACGAGCCGTAGAACACCGCTCCCGGTGCTGGGCCAGCGTGCCGCCCGGGCGCCCGCTTCGGCCGCGCCGCCCGATCCTGCCGCCCCGCGCATCAGCCTCGTCACGCTCGGCTGCGACAAGAACACCGTCGACTCCGAGCGCCAGCTCGCTCGCCTGCTCGGCGCCGGTGCGCGCCTCGTGCCGGACGCGCAGGACGCGGACGTCGTCGTCGTGAACACGTGCGGCTTCATCGACGCAGCGCGCGAGGAGTCCGTCGAAGCGATCCTCGACGCCGTCCGCCTGAAGGCAACAGGCCGGATCCGCGCCGTCGTCGCGATGGGCTGCCTGGTGCAGCGCTACAAGAGCGAGCTGGAGACGGAGATCCCCGAGGTCGACCTCTTCATCGGCCTGACCGAGGCCGAACAGCTCGTGCCACAGCTGCGTGCACGCGGCGTGCTGCCACCCGCCGAGTCCATTCCCACGATGGAGCGGCCACTGCGCGTGCTCTCCACGGCAACGCGCCATACGTCACACCTCAAGATCAGCGAGGGCTGCGATCACGGCTGTGCCTTCTGCGCGATCCCGCTCATGCGCGGCAAGCACCGCTCGACGCCGATCGAGGCACTCGTGCGCGAGGCACAGACGCTCGAGGACGCCGGCGTCGTCGAGCTCAACATCATCTCGCAGGATACGACGTGGTACGGCCGCGACCTGCTGCGCGGAAATGATCCCGCCGACGGCGACCTGTTCGTCGGCCGGACGTTCGCCGCGATGCGGAACGTCGGTGGCGGAAGCGGAAGCGGCAGCGGAAGTGGTGCGGGAGCGGTCGGCGCATCGCGGCCCGGGCGCGGGCACCGGCCCGCCGTCGACCCGCTGCGGCGCCGCGGCCTGCTCCCCGAGCTGCTGACATCCCTGCTCCGCGAAACGTCGATCCCCTGGCTGCGCCTCTTCTACATGTATCCGTCCGGCATCTCGCGCGAGCTGGTGGAAACGATCGCGCGCGAGCCGCGCATCGTGCCGTATCTCGACATGCCCATCCAGCATGGCGCGGACGCCGTGCTGAAGCGGATGCGTCGGCCGGAGCGACAGGCGACGATTCGTGAGCGCGTCGCATGGCTGCGCGAATCGATTCCCGACCTGTCACTGCGGACCACGCTGATCGTCGGGTTTCCGGGCGAGACGGAAGATGATTTCGAGCAGCTGCTCGAGCTGCTCGAGGAGATTCGCTTCGATCATCTCGGTGCGTTCCCCTACTCGCCGGAAGAGTCGACACCGGCGGCCACAATGAGCGAGCCGGTGCCGGAGTCGGTCACGCGCGAGCGGCTCGAGCGGCTGCTGGAGCTGCAGCGCTCCATCACCCTCGAGCGCAATGAGCGCTGGGTCGGTCGCGAGACGCGCGTCCTGATCGACCGGCTCGTCGGCCGCGAGAGCGACATCGTCGCGGCGACCGAGCGGGGCGCGGTCGGCCGCACGGTCGGCCAGGCGCTCGAGATCGACGGCGTCGTCCATCTCGCGGACGCCGCGGGTGCACGCGCCGGCGACTTCGTGCGCGTGCGCATCGATGAAGCACTCGAGGACGACCTGGTCGGCACCATGGTCGGGACAGCGGAGGGGGCAGCATGAGCACTGCGACGACGCTCAGCGAGAGCGCGCGGCTCTTCAGGCTGGCACGGCAGGTAACGCCCGGCGGCGTGAACTCACCGGTGCGCGCGTTTCAGCGGGTGGGTGCGGAACCGTTCTTCGTCGATCATGCCGCGGGCGCGTGGATGTTCGACGTGGACCGGCGCGGCTACGTCGACTACGTCATGAGCTGGGGCGCGCTCATGCTCGGGCATGCACACCCCGCGATCGTGCGTGCACTCTCCGACGCCGTGCCGCGAGGCACCAGCTACGGCGCGCCGAATGGTGCCGAGATCGAGCTCGCGCAGCTCGTCGTCGACCTGATGCCGTCCATCGAGATGGTGCGTTTCGTCAACAGCGGCACCGAGGCGACGATGTCCGCGCTGCGCCTCGCCCGGGCCGTGACGGGCCGCGACCTGCTCGTGAAATTCGAGGGCTGCTATCACGGCCACGCCGACCCGTTCCTCGTGCGCGCCGGCAGTGGTGTCGCGACGCTCGGCCTGCCGGACTCGCCGGGCGTCCCGCGCCAGACCGCCGAGCTCACCCGAGCGCTGCCGTACAACGACGTCGATGCACTCCGCACACTGTTCGCGAACGAGGGCGAGCGCATCGCGTGCGTCATCGTGGAGCCGATCGTCGGCAACAGCGGTTTCATTCCGCCGCTGCCCGGATTCCTCGAGGCGGTCCGTGCAGTCACGAGAGAGCATGGCGCGCTCCTCGTCTTCGACGAGGTGATGACCGGCTTCCGCGTCGGACTCGGCGGCGCGCAGGAACGGTTCGGCGTCGAGCCCGACCTGACGACGCTCGGCAAGGTGATCGGCGGCGGGCTGCCCGTCGGCGCGTTCGGCGGCAGCCGCGAGCTGATGGAGCAGATCGCACCGGCCGGCCCGGTCTACCAGGCCGGCACCCTGTCGGGCAACCCGCTCGCCATGGCCGCCGGTGTAGCTCAGCTGCTGTTCCTGCGCGAGAGCGATCCCTATGCGGAGCTGGAGCGTCGTGCGCGTACGCTCGTCGACAGCGTCGTGACGGCCGCGCACGGGCTCGGCCTGCCGGCATGGGGCAGTGCGGCCGGCGCCATGCTCGGCTGGCACTTCACAGACGGGCCCGTGCACTCGTTCGCACAGGCGCAGGCCGTCGATGACGCCTTCTTTGCTCGCTACTACCGCGCCTGTCTCGAGCGCGGCCTGTTTCTGCCTGCATCACCATACGAGGCGGTGTTCCTGTCCACGGCGCACACGGACGAGGACATCGCGTTCACGGTCGAGCAGGTCACGAGTGCACTCCGGCAGGCGCGTACCTGATGACACCGACAGCCAAACTGCTCGTCCTGGCAGCTGCACTCGTTACGGCATCCTGCACCCGCGGCGAGCCGGCGCCCGGAGCACCGCCCACCACCGCACCGCCGCCCGGCGCGGGACTGCCCGGGCGCGAACCGCTCGTCCGCATCGGCATCACCGTGGACAGCGCGACGACCGGTGTGAGCGCGCGCTCCGCGTTCACGATCGAGGCGGCCGGCGGCGACGTGCTCGTGCAGGGTGCGCCGGGCGAGACGTTCATCGTTCGCAACGAGCGCGGTCGCCTGGTCGCGCGCTCGGACCGTGGCAGCAGCATCCCGCCGCAGGACGGCCTGCTGCGCGTGCGCGCGGCGAATGACACCGTCCGCCTGTCTGGCCGCGGCTATCGCGGCGAGGCGCTGCTGCGCGCGGGCGACGAGGGGGTGACGGCGATCAACCTCGTCGATCTCGAGGCATACCTGCTGGGCGTCGTGCCGCGCGAAATGGGACGGCGGCCGGCCAGCGAGATCGAGGCGCTCAAGGCACAGGCGATTGCCGCGCGCACCTACGCGATCGGCAACCTGAACAGCCGCGCGAACCGGGGGTTCGACTTCTATGCAACGGTCGCCGATCAG
>CAYSGF010000011.1:0-6373 GCA_964430275.1 uncultured Gemmatimonadaceae bacterium | reverse complement strand
CACGACGACGAAGGCTTCGGTCACTGCACCATGCACGGCGCCTGTCAGAACGCATGCCCGAAAGGCATCCGCGTCGACTGGATCGCACGGCTGAACCGCGACCACCGCAAGGCGCAGCTCAGAAGGCCCGGCGACGCAGGTCTCATCGGGGCGTGACTTCCTGACGGCGGGTGGCGGTGGGGCGAGGGCGTGAACTGCGGGTGTGGGTGGGCGTGGGCGTGTTGGGTGGGGAAACACCGCGTGCAACAACGGGTGGGGAACCGCCGTGGCGGATTCCGAATCCGACGACCCCGCTCCGACCTCCGACGGGGAGTCAGAACGGGCGGGGAAGCGGGGAAATGAATTGATCGCCAAGGGGAACCCCCACCCGCCGTGACGCCCGCCGTATCCCCACCCATCACGCCCACGCCCACCCGCACCGCAGTTCATGCGCCCACCCGCACCCGCCGTTCACGGCTTCGGCAGCGTAACTCCCCGCTGGTCCTGGTACTTGCCCTTCCGCATCGCGTACGTGACTTCCGGCACTTCGTCGCCCTGGAAGAACAGCAGCTGCGCCAGCCCTTCCTTGCTGTAGATCTTTGCCGGCAGCGGGGTCGTGTTGCTGATCTCGAGCGTCAGGTGACCGGTCCATTCCGGCTCGAGCGGCGTCACGTTCACGATGATGCCGCAGCGCGCGTACGTCGACTTGCCGACACACACGACCAGCGTGTCCGCCGGAATGCGGAAGTACTCCATCGTCGCAGCCAGCGCGAAGGAGTGCGGCGGGATGATGCAGTGGTCCGCCTTGATGTCCACGAAGCTGCGCGGATCGAAGTTCTTCGGATCGACGACGACGCTGTAGACGTCCGTGAAGACCTTGTACTCGTCGCCCACGCGGATGTCGTAGCCGAACGAGGAAAGGCCGTAGCTGATCGCGCCGTCACGCACCTGCCGGTCGACGAACGGCTCGATCATCCCGTGCTCCGTCGCCATGCGCCGGATCCAGCGATCACTGCAGATGCTCATTGCGCTCCGTGCCCGCTGGTGCGGGCGTTGCCAGGGGGAGAGCGGCGGCCGTCACGGTCGCCGCGGAGGGGGCGGAAAGTATGCCGGTTTCGCGTGCTCCTGCAAGCGTTTGGGCGGCTTGACCCCGTGTGGGGCGCGGGGTAGTTTGCCGGGGCTTTGTACGTGAACGTTTTCACAAGCGGTGAGCGACGGCGGTGCTGGAGAGCTTCATCCCGATTCTGATCCTGGTCGTGCTCACGGTGGCGCAGGCCGTGGGCATGGTCGTGCTGTCGCACGTGGTGAGTCCGTTCCGGCCGACGGCGGCGAAGGGTGCGCCGTACGAGTCGGGGATGATTCCGCTGGGCGACACGCGCGAGCGGTTCTCGGTGAAGTTCTACATGGTGGCGCTGCTGTTCATCGTCTTCGATCTGGAGACGGTCTTCCTGGTTGCGTGGGGCGTGATGATGCGGCAGCTGGGCTGGGAGGGCTTCATTGCAGCGTTCATTTTCATCGTCGTGCTGACGGTGGGGATGATCTACGAGTGGAAGAAAGGAGCGCTCGAGTGGGACTGAACGGGCGTGAGCTGCCGACGCTGCCTTCGGGCGGCGGTGGCGGCTTGAGTTTTCTGACGTCGCGGCTGGATGCGCTGGTGAACTGGTCGCGGGCGAATTCGCTGTGGCCGATGCCGTTCGGCACGGCGTGCTGTGCGATCGAGATGATGGCGAGTGCGGCGTCGAAGTATGACATCGCGCGTTTCGGCATGGAGCGGATGTCGTTCTCGCCGCGGCAGGCGGACGTGCTGATCTGTGCGGGCAGGGTGCCGTACAAGATGGCTGCGGTGCTGCGCAAGATCTGGGATCAGATGCCGCAGCCGAAGTGGTGCATCTCGATGGGCGCGTGTGCGTCGTCGGGCGGTGTGTTCGATGCCTACTCGATGGTGCAGGGGATCGACACGATCATTCCGGTGGATGTGTACGTGCCGGGCTGCCCGCCGCGGCCGGAAGGTCTGATCTACGGGCTGCTGATGATCCAGGAGAAGATCCGGGGCGAGCAGCTGGCAAACGCGGACGTGCATCGTCGTGAGGATCCGGAGCGGGCGGGTCGTGCGAACCTGCCGCCGGAGGTGATCGAGGAGATCACGGTGCCGTTCGGCAACTCCACGCGTCAGAACCGGGTGAGCGGGCTGCTGCCGACGCACGCATTGACGCGTCCGTCCGACCGGGTCCCGTAGCATGGCGAAGGAGGAGCTGAAGGACGCGCTGCGCGATCTCGAGAGCGGTCCGCGAGCGACGCCCTCGGGCGAGGCGGCGCCGGTCGGTGAGGCGGCGGATCCGGCGTCGCATCCGAGTGTCGCGGCGATGCGTGCGCAGTTCGGTGACGCGATCCTTCATCACACGATCGTCGCGGGAGACGAGCACGTCGTCTTCGTGAGCGCCGAGCGGGCGCGCGAGGTGCTGCGCTGGCTGAAGGAGACGCCCGAGCAGGACTACCGCTACCTGAGCGACGTGACGGCCGTGGATCACGGCGGTGGCCGCCCGCTCGAGGTCGTCTACCAGCTCTGGTCGATGACGCTGAAGCGGCAGCTGCGCGTAAAGGCGACCCTGCCGCTGAGTGCGCTGGAGATCGATTCCGTCGTGCCGGTGTGGAACGCCGCGAACTGGCTGGAGCGTGAAGTCTACGACATGTTCGGCATTCATTTCCGCGGCCATCCGGACCTGCGCCGCATCATGATGCCCGAGAACTATGCGGAGGGCCACCCGCTGCGGAAGGACTTTCCGCTGCGCGGCCGTTTCAGCCGTGCGGAGCAGACGCGCCGGGCGCTGGAGATGGACGTCGAGGACTACTACATCCCGACCGAGCTGGATCTTTACGACGAGAGGCTGCAGGGGCGCGAGGCCGCGGTGCAGAGTTCGGCGCCCGGCGCACCGGAGCCGCCGCCGCCGGGAGGCAGGCGCCGGCCGAAGGACGCCGAAGAGTGGTCGCTCGGCACACAGGGCAGTGCGGCGGGCGGCGCGGACGCGCCGGAGGGGGTGGACGGATGAGCGGCAGCACGAGCACGCCGAAGGGTGCGCGTACGGTGGAGTACCTGGTGCGGCGGAATCCGGAGATGGGGATCGACGGGCGGCCGGCGTACGCGCCGGTGATGCCGGGCGGAGCCGAGCCGGGTCTCGAGGGCGAGCACATGCTCATCAATATCGGGCCGCAGCATCCGGCAACGCACGGCGTGCTGCGCCTGGTGCTGGAGCTGGACGGCGAGACCGTGGTGCGCTGCATTCCGCACATCGGTTACCTGCACTCGAGCTTCGAGAAGCTGGGCGAGTACCGCGAGTGGAACCAGGTCATCCCGCTCACGGACCGGATGGACTACCTCGCGCCGCTCATCTACAACTGCGCCTACGCGATGGCCGTCGAGAAGATGATGGGCGTGGAGGTGACGGAGCGGTGCAAGGTCGTACGCGTCATCTGCATGGAGCTCGACCGCATCTTCAGCCATCTGCTCTGGCTCGGCACGACGGCGATCGATGTGGGCGCCTTCACCGTGTTCCTGTACACGTTCCAGGAGCGCGAGCGGATCTACAGCCTGCACGAGGCGTTCACGGGCGCGCGCATCACGACATCGTCGACGCGCATTGGCGGGATGATGGCGGACCTGCCGGCGGGGTGGACGGACGCCCTGCGCCATTTCATCGACACGCTGCCCAAGACGCTCGATGAAGTCGAGACGCTGCTCACGCACAACAACATCTGGATCGGCCGCAACCGCGACATCGGCGTGATCAGCGCCGAGGATGCCGTGGATTACGGGCTGACCGGACCGAATCTGCGGGCGTCCGGCGTCGACTACGACATCCGCAAGGACCGGCCGTACTACGACTACGAGACGTACGACTTCGACGTCCCGGTGGGCGAGCACGGCGACTGCTACGACCGCTACCTCTGCCGGATGGAGGAGATGCGGCAGTCGCTGCGCATCCTCGACCAGGCGCTCGACCGGCTGCCGGACGGGCCGATCAACGTGGACGACCCGCGTGTGATCCTGCCGGGCAAGACCGACCTGATGAGCGACATGGAGTCGATGATCCATCACTTCAAGCTGGTGATGGAGGGCACGCGGGCGCCGGTCGGCGAGAGCTGGCTCGGCATCGAGAGCAGCAAGGGCGAGCTGGGCATGTACGTGGTGAGCGACGGCGGCAGCAAGCCCGTGCGCTGGCGCGTGCGCGGGCCCAGCTTCATCAACCTCTCCGCGCTGCCGAAGATGATCGAAGGGCAGCTGCTTGGCGATGTCATCGCGGCGAACGCGTCGCTGGACATAGTGCTGGGGGAGATCGATCGATAATTGCGACTGCGGGTCCGGGCCCGGGTCCGGGCCGGGGCCTGCCGTTCATGACAGAGTCGGACATGGCTGAGAAGACAGAACTGAAGGGCGGAAACGACGGGTGGGCGGGGGAGCGGGGCGATTTCGCGCACCTCACCGAGGCCGATGTGCGCGCCACAGAGCTCATCGGCGAGCGTCCGAAGGAGGGACGCGCGGCGGGGGGCGCCTGCTCCTATCCGTATCAGCTCGCCGAGAAGCACCCGGACGCGCCGCTCTTCGAAGGCCCGTACCGCGAGCGTCTGAACAAGATCCGCTCGCGCTACCCGGATGCGCAGGGTGCGCTGCTCCCCGTGCTGAACCTGGCGCAGGAGATCCACGGCTGGCTCTCGCCCGCCGACATGGACACGGTGGCGAGCGAGCTCGGGCTGGCGCCCGCGTACGTGCGTGGGGTCGCGACGTTCTACACGATGTACAACAAGGCGCCGGTCGGCACGTATTTGATCCAGGTCTGCACGAACGTGTGCTGCAGCGTGTGCGGTGCGGACGATGTGCTCGAATCCTTCCTCGAGCACACGGGCACGGAGCCCGGTCAGATCTCTGCGGACGGCCACTTCACCTGCATCCCGGCCGAGTGCCTGGGCGCGTGCGGGTTCCCGACGGCCGTGCAGATCAACGAGCGCTATTACGAGAACGTCGAGCCCGGCGAAGTGCCGGCGATCCTGGAGCGGCTGCGTCGCGACGCGCCGGCGGGGCAGGAGTAGCGATGGCCTACCCGTACCAGCACGAGCGCGAGACCCGCGTCCTGTCTGCGGCGTTCGGTGACCCGGCCGCGCGCACGATCGACGGCTGGAAGACGTATGGCGGCTACGAGGCCTTGAAGACGGCGCTCGGCATGGCGCCGAACGACGTCGTCGAGCTCGTCAAGGCCAGCGGCCTGCGCGGCCGCGGCGGTGCCGGCTTCCCGACGGGCGTGAAGTGGTCGTTCATGCCGAAGGACGACAGCCGTCAGCCGCACTATCTCGTCATCAATGCGGACGAGTCGGAGCCGGGCGCCTTCAAGGATCGCGAGCTGCTGCGCTGGACGCCCCACCAGCTCATCGAGGGTGCGCTCATCGGCGCGCACGCGATGCGCGCGAAGCACGTCTACATCTACGTCCGCGGCGAGTTCTTCGAGCCGGCGCAGATCGTCGGGCGCGCGATCGAGGATGCATACGAGGCCGGCATCATCGGCAGCGACGTAATGGGCTCCGGCATCGGCATCGACGTCACACTGCACCTGGGCGCCGGCGCCTACATCTGCGGCGAAGAGACCGGCCTGATGAACTCGCTCGAGGGGCGTCGCGGGCAGCCGCGCATCAAGCCGCCGTTCCCGGCGGTGATGGGCGCCTTCAGCCGGCCGACCACGATCAACAACGTCGAGACGCTGTGTGCAGTGCCGCACATCATCCGCAATGGCGCCGAGTGGTACCGCGGCTTCGGCACGGAGAAGAGTCCGGGCACGAAGCTGTTCAACGTGAGCGGTCATGTCGTACGGCGCGGCAACTACGAGCTGCCGCTCGGGTTCGGCCTGATGGAGCTGATCGAGGACGTGTGCGGCGGCATGCGTGACGGCCGCTCGCTCAAGGCGGTCATTCCCGGGGGCAGCTCGGTGCCGATCCTGGCCGCTGCGGAGTGCGACATCGCACTGGACTACGAGAGTGTCGCCGCCGCCGGGTCGATGCTCGGCACGGCCTCGGTCATTGTCATGGATGACCGGACGGACTTGATCAAGGCCGTGCGTCGCATGGTCGAGTTCTACTCCCACGAGTCGTGCGGACAGTGCACGCCCTGCCGCGAGGGCACGGAGTGGATGGCGAAGATCATGCGCCGCATCGAGCGAGGCGACGGCGTCGAGTCCGATCTCGATACCCTCCTCGACGTCGGCCGCAACATGACGGGCACGACGATCTGCGTGCTGAGCGACTCGTGCGCGGCACCGGTCGCCAGCTCGATTGCAAAGTTCCGCGAAGAATACATGGCGCGCATCCGGCGCGAAGTGCCGGCCGGCGCGCTCACGGTGTGAGACGATGGCGA
>CAYSGF010000010.1:0-19717 GCA_964430275.1 uncultured Gemmatimonadaceae bacterium | reverse complement strand
CGCGGAGTCGCTCGGGACGCGTCGCAATGCCGGCCGCCGCCAGTACGGCGCGGGCGCTGTCCGCCAGCTCGACCTCGTGACCGTGCGCGAGCAGCACCACGTCGTCGGCCCAGGTCTGCAGGTAGAGCGCGAGCGCGGCGGCTGGCCGCGTCCAGCCGATCACACCGACACGGCACCCCTGGACCGAGGGACCGTCGCAGTCCGGACAGTGGAAAACGGATGTGCCATAGAAGCGTTCGAGCCCGGAAACGTCCGGAAGCCGGTCGATCAGGCCGTAGGCGAGAACGAGCCGACGCGCCACCACCGGATCGGCACCTTCCACTTCGATCCGGAACGAATCGCGTGCACCGCTGACGCGCCGGATGCGCCGGGAAACATGAGACGCGCCGGCGCCGACCGCCTGCTCGTAGAGACGGCGCCTGAGTTCTGTGGGGGTCGGATCGACGAGACCGGGATACCCGTGTACGGCCCATGCCGGCTCATTGCGCGGCTCGGCGCTGTCATAGACGCAGACCCGCCGACGGTAGCGGGCCAGCCACAACGCGGCGGAGAGACCGGCCACTCCACCCCCCACGACCACGGCATCCCAACGGTCCGGCTCAGGCATTCGCCGGCGTGGTCCTCTCTCCGGCAGTGGCCGCGGCAGCCGCGGCGGCGAGCTGCTCCGCTCGCGCCGGCAGCCAGACACGGAACGTCGTGCCCTGGTCGACCACGCTGTCGACCTCGATGCGGCCGCCGTGTGCCTCGACGACTTCGTTCGCGATCGCGAGTCCCAGCCCGGCGCCCGAGCTGCGCGCCGCCTCGCCCACCTGATAGTACTTGTCGAAGATGTGCGGCCGCTGGTCGTCGGGAATGCCCAGACCGCTGTCCGCGACCTCGACCACGACGAAGTTGTCAGGGGCGCGCCGCACGCTCAGGCGGATGCGCCCGCCCTCGGGCGTGAACTTGATCGCATTCGACATCAGGTTGCCGAACACCTGGTCGCGCAGCCGGGAGCCGTCGCCCGGGATCGCCTCCGGTACCGACGAGGAGATGTCCACTTCGAAGTTGATCGCCTTCTGCCTGCACAGCACGTCGAAGGCGCGCTCCACGCTTTCGAACAGATCCCGCAGTGGTACCGGCTGGATCTCGAGGCGCAGCCCGCCCGCCTCGAGGCGACTCAGGTCGAGCAACTCGTTCACCAGCTGGGAGAGCGTGCGCGTCTGCTCACGGATCGACGCAATGGCGACTTCCTGCTTGTCGGTGATCTCACCGAGCAGCCGCTCGTCGAGCAGCTCCGCATAGCCGGAGATCACGTTGATCGGGGTTTTCAGCTCGTGGGTCGCGATGCTCATGAACTCGGCCTTCATGCGATCCAGCTCCTGGAGCCGCTGGCTCATCCACAGGAAGGAACGGGCGAGGTCGCCGATCTCGTCCGGTCGCTCATACGGCAGATCCGGCGGCGCGGGATGGGCGCCATCGGCCACCCGTGTCAGGGCGTCGCCCAACCGGTGCATCGGCGTGAAGACCGTGCGCGTCAGCCAGCCGCCCAGCAGGATCGTGAAGACGAGTGCACCGACCAGGGCGATCAGTGTCGTCGCGCTTGCCGATTCGCTGATGTCCTGCGCGAGTTCGAGATCTGCGCCGCTGCGGACGGTGATCTCTTCCGCCACGCCGTCGAGCGCGGCGTCCGCCTCGGGAAACAGGGGTTTGACCCGCTCGAACAGCGCGGTCGCTTCCTGCGCAGAGCCGGCGTCGATCAGCGCCATGATCCGGGTGGTTTCCGCGGCGATCGAGTCGAGCGGCACGCGGTCCGTCGATTCCTGATAGCCGGAGCTGGCCAGGCTTTCGAGCTGCGCGCGCGCATCGGCCAGCGCACTCTCGATCTGCGCGCGCGCCTGGGGCGCGAAGGTGACGATATAGGAGCGCTCGGCGCGGTCGAGCTCCGCCAGCTCGGCCTGCAGTCGCCCGAGCGCCAGGCTCGCGCTTGCGTGCCGGTTGCGCGTGACCGAGACGATGTCCTCGAGCCGCTTGTGCTGCGTGATCCCGTACAGCGCCGGGAGCGTCAGCAGAATGGCGATGCCCGCCAGGGTCAGCAGCAGCCGCGTGCGCAGTCTCATGCGCGTCGGTTATGGCTTGAGGGTTCGACGGACGCGCTCCAGCTCCGACGTCGTGTCCCGCAGCTGCTGCTCGAGCCCTGCAACCCGCTGCAACAGCTCGTCACGCTCGCGCGCCAGCGCGGACAGCTGCGCCGGTACACTCTGGCCGGTATAACGAGGCAACGTGCGGGCGACAATGGCTTCCGCCGTGTCACGCGCTGCCTCCGCGGCCACCCGCTGCTCTTCGAGCGCACCGAGCTCGACCGAGACGAGGTACATGGAACGGGCAACGGGCAGTAAATGCGGTGGTGCATTCGGTAGTCCAATCAGACGGGCCGAGTAGTCGGCACTCCGCCAAAGCGAGCGGTCCGGGTTGCGCGGGTCAAGCGTGAGTGCCGCGAGGTCCAGCAGGGCGTGCAGGCCGACGTCCCGGCTCCAGTGCGACCGGTAGATCGAGTCCAGGACGACCATCGCACTGCCGTAGTCGCCCGCCTCCGCCATGGCGAGCGCCGCATCCATCCGCTCCTGCGGTGTCGGCGACGGCAGTGCGGCCCGCATCGAGGCGCACGCCGCCGTTCCGAGTAGTATAGCCGCCGCGATCGACCGCGCTCGCCTCATGGTCTCTTCCTCCGCCGACAGCCGCAGCCGCCCCGACATGCTGGTGAACCCTTGCGCGCGGATGCAATCCGCGGGCCGGGGGCAGGTCTCTCAGACATCACCTGCGCCCGTAACTTGCATGGGCTTTCTCCTTACCGATAGCTTGCGGCCGGCGTTCCGCCGCCTGTCGTCCAGCGCGATCACATTCACATGCAACCAAGCGTGGAGGACTCCCCGCCCCGCGCCCGAGCCCCGAGGCCATGGACAACCAGGTCGACCAGCTCCAGGAACCGACGTCAACCAGCGCCGCCGACGAGGGCAAGTACGTCTACTGCATCATCAAGTCGGCCGAAGAGCGGGATTTCGGACCGATCGGCATCGGCGAGGGCGGGAATCGGGTCTACACGGTCCATCACCGGGACCTGGCGGCCATCGTAAGTGACACGCCGATCCGCATCTACGATCCCACGCGCGAGAACGTCCTCGCGCACGAGCTCGTCAACGAGACCGTAATGCGCGAGCATACGGTCATTCCGATGTCATTCGGCACCATCTTCCGCACGCGCGACGACATCATCGAGCTGCTGAAGTCGACGTACCGCGCATTCGATGACGTGCTCGAGAAGATGAATGACAAGATCGAGTTCGGCCTGAAGGTGCTCTGGGACCGCGACAAGGTAATCTCCCGGCTCGAGGAGAGCGATGAGGAGATCCGGCGCCTCAAGCAGGAAATCACCGGAAATGCCCAGAGCTCCACGTATTTCGCACGCATGCAGCTCGGCCGCCTCATCGAGGCGGCGCTCGAGTCCGCGGCCAACGGGTACGTCGTCGACATCCATCAGTCGCTCAAGCCTGTCGCCGTGGCAAGCCGCTCGAACAAGCCCATCGGCGACCGCATGATCATGAACGCCGCCTACCTGGTCGAGCGCTCCCGCGAGCAGGAGTTCGATGAGGCCGTCAAGGCGCTCAGCCGCAAGTACGAGGAACAGTTGTCCTTCAAGTACACCGGACCCTGGCCGCCCTACAATTTCGTCAACATCAAGCTCCGCCTGGAGCGCGCCGATGCGTAGCGAGCCGTCCCCAGGGCCGGCGCCACGCGGCACCCGCACGCCCGCCCCCCGGCTTCCGCTCCCGCACCGGCTTCCGCTCCCGCACCGCCTTCCGCTTCCGCTTCCGCGTCCGGGCCGTTAGCCCCATGGGCCTGCTCAAGCACCTGCTGTTCTGGCCCTACACCGGTCCGCGCTTCCTGGTGGACTTTTCGCTCGAGCAGATCGACGGCGTGGTGCGTGAGGAGCTGACGGACGACACGGCGGTGAAGGCCGAGCTGCTCGAGCTGCAGCTGCGCCTGGAGCTGGGCGAGATCGATGATACCGCCTACACTGCGGAAGAGGCGGCGCTGATGCAGCGACTGCGGGATATCCGGAGCTGGCGCGAGCACCTCGGGATGGGCGTCTCCGGCGGGCTGGTTCGCGTGCAGCAGCAGCCTGCGGCTGAGCCGGAGAGCGACCCGCAGGCGACCGCGACGGGCGCTGACGAGGCCGCCGACAAGGCGCCCCGGGTCGCCGACCCGAAGGGCGGCGCTGACGTCGAGCTCAATCTGGACTGGGAGTAGGCTTGCTTGCACGACCTGCTCACGGGATTCGGAGACGCGCCCTGCGTGTTCGTCGTCGGCAAGGGCGGTGTCGGCAAGACGACGACGGCCGGTGCTCTCGCTCTCGCCTCGGCGGATGCCGGCGCCACGACCCATCTCATCACTACGGACCCCGCCGAATCGCTGGGTGACCTGTTCGGTGTGGCGCTCGCCGGCGGGGCGCCGGCGCCATCCCCGTGCACCGATGCGCTGACGCTGGAGGCATTCGAAGCCCGCAGCTGGGCAGAGCGCTGGCTCGAGCCGCGCCGCCCCGCACTGGCGGAGATCGTCGAGCGCGGGACCTACCTCGCGCAGGCGGATATCGACGCGATCCTTGCCCTCGCAGTGCCCGGGGTCGACGAGGCCATGGGCGCACTGCGGCTCGTGCAGCTCGCTGCCGCGCGCACGCGCGGCGTGGTCCAGCGCATCATCGTGGACACTGCGCCGACCGGTCACACGCTCAGACTGCTCGAAGCGGGCACGGCACTCGCCAGCTGGGTGGGGACCTTGCGGGCGATGGCCCGCAAGGCAGCCGTCGTTGCGTCATCGCTCATGCACGTGCCGATGCGCCTCCAGGGCGAGCGCGTTCTCGACGAGATCGAGCGCGACATCGCGGACCTGGATCGGCTGCTGGACGAGTCCGTCTTCGTCGTCGTCTATCGCTCCGGGGAGCTGGTACGCGCGGAGACCGAGCGGCTGACCGATGAGCTCGCCCGGCGAGGACTGCGCGTCGCTGCCTTCGTGACGACGGGCCCGGCCGCGCCACTGCGGGTTCCGTCAGGACCCGCTGCCCGTATCACCGTGCCCCTGCTCGGGCAGACGACCGGCTGCCAGGGACTGCGTACCCTCGCACGCTCCACGCGGCCGGACGCCGGCACAGCGACAGAGGTGCCGGGCAATGCCGCAGACGGCGCGGCGCCTCCCCCCGTGACAGGCACTCGCTCGGCTGCACGCTGGCTGTCCCGGCAGCCATGGCGCCTGCTGTGGTTCGCCGGCAAAGGCGGTGTCGGGAAGTCCACCTGCGCGGCTGCCGCGGCCCTCGGCCTAGCCGCCGACCGCCAGGTAGCGCTGCACAGCACCGACCCGGCCGGTTCGCTGAGCGAGCTGTTCGGCACGCCCATCGGTGACGCGCCTGTCCGGATCGATGCGTGTCTGCGCGCGCAGCAGGTGGACGCGCCCACTGCGCTCGAGGAATGGCGCAGTGAGTATCGCGAGGAGGTGCGCGCCGTGTTCGGCGGCGTCGGACTCGAGGAAGGCGCGGTGCTCGACCGGCGCGTCATCGAATCCGCACTCGACCTCGCGCCGCTCGGCATCGACGAGATCGTGTCGCTGGATCGCATTCTCGACTCGATCGACGGCGACGAAACACTCGTCATCGACACGGCGCCAACCGGTCACTTCCTGCGGCTGCTCGAGATGCCCGGGCTCGCGCTCGACTGGGCGCATGCGCTGTTGCGGATTCTGCTGCACCACGGCGGTGCGGGTTCGCTTGACGACGTCTCCGCGCGGGTGCTAGGCTTTGCGAAACGGCTGAAAGTGCTCCGTTCCACGCTGGCGGATCCGCAACGCGCTGCTGTGTTCGTCGTCACGCTCGACGAACCGATGGTGCTTGCCGAGACCGAGCGGTTGCGCGCGGCACTGCGGGCGGCGACGATCCCGGAAGCAGGTGTGATCGTGAACCGTGCGCGTGCCGCGCGGCCCGTTTCGGCCGCACACGTGCTGCACGCGCCCGGGCTCGCAAGGCCACCGGCAGGAGCCGCGGCTCTGCGCTCGTTCTTCGATGCATGGGAGCTCGTGTGAGCGACGTGATCTACCTCTACGGCTTCGTACCGCCCGGGACCGCGCTCGCGAACGTGCCGGCGGGGCTCGACGACGCGCCCGTCGAGACCGTCGCGCTCGGCGCCGTGCACGCGGTCGTCAGCCTGCTGCCGGCGGAGCAGTATTCGGCACCGTCGCTGGATTCGCGACTGCAGGACCTCGACTGGGTCGCGGCGCGAGGACTTGCCCACGAGCGCGTCGTCGCGTGGTTCGTCGATCACGGTGAGATCGTCCCCGCTCCACTCTTTACCCTCTTCAGCTCGAAGGACGCGTTGCACGCGGACGCAGGCCCCCGCGCCGATCAGATAAGCGCCACGCTTGCGCGCTTCACAGGAAGGCGCGAGTGGGACCTGAAGGTCGCCTATCGCGCCGATACACTGACCGAGCACGCCGCCGAAGTGTCGGATGCCGTGCGTGCGCTACAGGAGGAGATCGCTGCGGCCGCGCCGGGCAGACGGTTCCTGCTCGAGCGTAAACGGGCCGACCTGCTGAAGAGAGAAGTCACCCACGCCGCGCACCGCATCGCCGACGAGCTCCTCATCGAGGTGCGTCCGCATGTACTCGACACGGTTCGATTGAGTCTGCCGAGAGCAGCTGCCGAGCTGCCCGTCGTCCTCAGTGCTGCCGTACTGGTCGACCGGTCGGGTGAAGCGTCGCTCATCGAACTGCTTGGCGCGCGTGCCGAGGCGCTGCGGCCGGTTGGCATCGAGCTCGCCTTCTCGGGACCCTGGGCCGCTTATCGCTTCATGGGAGAGCCCGATGGCGAATGAGCCGGAGAACCAGGCCCAGCTGAGCGTCCACGAACAGCTGACCCTCTCGGAGATCGTGAGCCGGGTGCTCGATCGCGGCGCCGTGATCAGCGGCGAGGTGATGATCAGCGTGGCCGGCGTGGACCTCGTATACCTCGGACTCCAGGTCGTGCTCACGTCCGTCGAGACCGCGCGCGACTGGATGCCGCCGAAACGGCCGGCACCCTGAGTGGGCCTGCACCTCTACTGCGTCACCCCTGCCGACCACAAACCGAGCGGCGTGCCCGGCCTGGACGACGCGCCGGTCACGACCATCGACGCCGACGATCTCGCGGTATGGGTGTCGCCCGCGGCCGCACCGATACGCGCATCCGTCGAGGCGGTGCAGCGCCACCATGCCGTGATCGAGGCGGCCATGCAGCAGGTCACGCCGGTGCCCCTGCGCTTCGGCCAGTGGCTGGCGGACGAAGCGGACGTGCGCACGCGCACTGCTGCCCGCGCGGCAGAGTGGCGGACCCAGCTCGCAGAGCTCGCGGGCACCGCGGAATATGGTGTTCACATCATCGACCCGCGGTTGAGCGCCCCGGCCCGGGATGTGCGTCCCGAGCCGACAGACAGCGGCCGCGCATACCTGGAAGCACTCGCAGGACACCGCGCCGAGCACGCCCGCAGAAGTGCGGCAGGGCGGGTGATCGCCGCCGAGCTCGAGTCCGAGCTCGGCCCCACGGTGGTGGGCTCGCGCGTCGAAGCGCTCGAGACGGCGCACGGCCTGGCGAGCGTGGCATTTCTCGTGCGGCGGGATTCCGCCACCGACTACCGGGATGCACTCGCGCGTGCGGTCGCAGCGCGCCGGGAGCTGCGCTTCCTGACGAGCGGACCCTGGCCGCCTTATACCTTCGTGACATGAGCGAGCGCCGCATCGATGCCGAGGATCTCGAGCTGTTCGCCGCCGAGCTGCGCGACCTCGCGCCCGACCTGCCCGAGCGCATCGACGCGAGTCCGGAGGACGTGGAGGCGGGACTCGCAAAGCTCGTTCTCACACTCGTCGAGTTCCTGCGCCGCGTGCTCGAGCATCAGGCAGTGCGCAGGATGGAAGGTGGCACCCTGAGCGACGATGAGATCGAACGCCTCGGGCTCGCCCTGCTGCGGTTGCAGGAACGACTGGAAGAGATCAAGATTTCCTTCGGACTCGAGGGTGAAGAGTTGAACATCGATCTCGGCCCGCTGGGCAGACTTCTCTGAAAGGAGTCCTGTGACGAGTTCGTACGAGCTGGGTCCGCACCGCTCCCAGGGGTTGGTCGATATTCTCGACCGGATCCTGGACAAGGGTCTTGTCATCGCGGGTGACATCAAGATCAACCTCGCGAACGTGGAGCTGCTGACCATTCAGATCCGGCTGCTCGTGTGCTCGATCGACAAGGCGGAGCAGATCGGGATGAACTGGTGGCGAACCGATCCGCACTATGCAAAGCCGGAGGTCGGTGCGGGCGATGTGAAGCGGCTGGCCGATCGCCTCGACGCGCTGCAGGCCAAGCTGGACCGGATCGAGGCGAAGGGCACGAAGTCGAAATAGCGCGGTAACTGTTCCTGTCTCCGGAGAAACTACATGGCGGTCGAAAGAGCCCCGGCAGGCTCGAGCCTGATTGACATTCTTGACCGGGTGCTGGACAAGGGGATCGTCATCGACGCATACGTGCGCGTATCGCTGGTCGGTATCGACCTGGTCAGTGTCGAAGCACGTATCGTGGTGGCATCGGTCGAAACCTACCTCCGTTTCGCCGAGGCGATCGCGGTGACGAGCACTGCATCGCGACCCATGGTCCCGGCGGCGACGACGACGTCCAGCGACATGGATCGGGTCATGGCAGAGAATGCCGAGCTGAAGCGCAGGCTCGATGAGCTGAGCTAGTGGCGGATGCAGTACGCGCTTCCGACGACCTCGTCGCTGCGCTGCTCGAGCAGCTGGCGCGAGTCAGTCACCCTGACGAAGCGTGCTCGCTCGTGCTGGAGCGCGTCGTCGGTGAATCGGGAGTCGAGCGCGCACTGCTGATCGTCCGTACGGAAGGGGGGCCTCACGGGCTTGCGTGGGGCGTCCCCGCGACGCGCATGGCGGAAACCATGAGCGCCGTCAGTGAGCCGGGGTCGCCTGTCCTCGCCCTCTTCGAGGAGCTCGACGCGCCCCGGCTTTGTGCTGCCCTCCCCAACGATACGCTCGACGTTCCGGCGGCCGCGCTGCCGATACCGGGCAGGCACGGGTCCATCGGCATCGTCCTCCTCGAGCGCGCCACGCTCGATGACCGCGTGGCCGTCGCAGCCGATCTGCTGCGCCGGTGCGGCGCGACGCTCGAGCGCATGCTCGACGCCGAGCAGCTCTCCGCACGCCTCGACCGCTTTGTACGCCAGCGTGACATCCTGACGGAGATCATCAATGCGATCTCCGACCCGGTTGTCGTCACGAACGCGGTGGGTGACGTCGTGCTGGCGAACCGGCGGGCCGAGGAGCTCCTGACTACAGGGCCGGATGCGAGTGAAGGACGCCGCCGCGCCGTCGACGTCAACAACCTGCTCTACTCGTCGTTTCTGACGCAGGCCGCGATCAGCGGTATGCCGGCGACGCCTGGCGCCCGCGAGCTGAACCTGGTCGATACCTACGAAGGCACGGACCTTCTCTTCGAGGTCCTGGCCATGCCGATCGCCGCACTCGGCGAAGGCGCGGTGATGAGCGTGCTGCGTGATATCACCGACCTGAAACGGGCGGTCGGCGAGATGGAGTCACAGTTCAGCCGGTCGCGCGTCGCGGAGTATGGCGCACGCCTGGAGCGCGACCGGCTCAACGTCATCCTCGAGAATGTCAGTGATCCGATCCTCGTGACCGACGAGCACTCCAACATCGTGCTCATGAACTCCGAGGCGGACCGGCTCTTCGTAGCGGACGCAGAAACGTTCGGTGCGAAGCGTCAGCTGATCCAGTCGAACGATACCCGCTTCACGACGCTCATCAGCAATTTCCTGCTGAGTCGCGACACGCGGCAGGTCGATCGCATGGTGCTGATGGATCCGGATACCGAGCGCGAGTTCCCGGCCGAGATCGCATCGAACAAGATCCTGAATGCGCGCGGTGAGCCAACCGCCATCGTCAGTGTGCTGCACGACCTGACGTTCACACAGGAGAACGAGCGGCTCGCGAACGAGCTGCGGCAGCTGAACGAGGGACTGGAGGACCGGATCCGCCAGGCGACCGCAGAGCTCGAGGAGCGCAACCGGCGGCTGGAGTGGCAGAGTCACGAGCTGGAGAAGGCGTCGCGGCTGAAGAGCGAGTTCCTCGCAAACATGAGCCACGAGCTGCGCACGCCGATCAACGTGATCCTCGGCTACACGTCCCTGATGCGGGAGCGCATCTACGGCGCGCTCTCCGAGCAGCAGGACGAGGCGCTCGCAAAGGTCTACAACACGAGCCAGCACCTCCTCGAGCTGATCAACGATATCCTCGACCTCTCGAAGATCGAGGCCGGCAAGATGCCGCTGCACGTCGAGCCCGTGGCGCTTTCCGAGATCGTGGACGAGCTCGCCGAGACGGTCGCACCGATGGTGCGCGCGAAAGAGCTGGACTTCCACGTCAACGTCGGTGCCGAGCTGCCGACCGTCGAAACCGATCGCACGAAGCTGAAGCAGGTGCTGCTCAACCTGGTCTCCAACGCGATCAAATTCACGCATGAAGGCGTCGTCGCAGTATCGGCGCGCCCTGCCGGTGACGTCGTCCGGATCACCGTGGAGGATACGGGCATCGGCATCAAGCCGGAAAACCTGGAATCGATCTTCGAGGATTTCCGCCAGATCGATCAGTCGCACACGCGCGAGTACGGCGGCACTGGCCTCGGACTGTCCATCACCCGCAAGCTGCTGACGCTCCTCGGTGGCACGATCTCCGTGGAGAGCACCTACGGCGAAGGATCGAAGTTCGTGATCGACCTGCCGAGCGCGCCGCCCGCGGCTGAGGATGGCGGAGCCGACTCGTTCCTGCAGGTCGGTCCGCTGCGCGCCCAGGGCTAGCGACCAACCGTGCGGGCGCGCATCGAGTTCCCGCTCAGTGCACTGATCCTGCTCTTCCTGCTGCAGGGCATCAGCGCACTCCTCGCCACCCTGTTCGCACTCGTGTATGACGCCGTGTTCGACGGCCGCGACGGCGCGTGGCTGCAGATGCTTCTGCCGCTCGCGGCGCTCTGCGTCCCCGCGCTGCCACTGGCGCGACGCATCGGCCGCGAGCGCCTGCTCGCCGCCGCCGCCGCTGCCGCCGCACTGGCCCGCATCGCTCTCTGTTTCCCGGCATTCCCCGCCCGCTGGATCGCCTCCGCCCTCGTGCTCGCCGCAGGTGCGACGTTCCTGTCCGCCGCAGTCGGCCTGTTCGACCGGCGTACCCTCTCTGCAGGCGCTGCGGCCGCACTCCTGCTCGAACAGCTGTTGCGCTTCGCCGGCTGGAGCTGGGACCTGCTGCTGCGACCCGGCGCGCCGGTGCTCGCGCAGGTCGGACTGAGCGCGCTCGCCACAGCACTCGCCGCCGCCTGGCTGCTCCAGCCGCCGCACGACCACGGCGACAGCTCACTCGAACGGCGTGTCGGCGGAATGCGGCTGCGCGGCGCCGTCGCCCTCGCGTGCATCCTCTTCCTCGAGTTGGTCATGCTAGCCCGGCCTGAAGTCGCCGCGCGCCTGACCGGCGTGCCATACCCGCCGCTCGCCGCCGCAACCGCCGCGATCTGCGCACTCGCCGTGTTCGTGCTCGCGACGCGCGCTCTGCCGACCGCCTCCTACCGCGCGATCACCGTCAGCTGCGCACTCATTGCCGGCGTCGCGGCCGTGCTGGCGCCGGGCGTCGGGGGCTGGCCGGGTGCCTTGCTGCTGCTGGCCGGCCATGCCGCCGCACTGGTCCTCCTCGCGCCCGCCCTCACCCCGGCCAGCGGCAGCCGCAAGGGCTGGACTCTCGCACTCATGCCTCTCCTCCTGATCGGCTTCGCCGCGACCCACGCGCTCACGTTCTTCGCAGCGTTCACACTGCCCTCACTCGATGGACGCGCTCCACTCGTGATTGCCGCCGCCGCCGGCCTGCTCGCCTGCGTCGTGCTGTTGCTGCCCCGGCCACTCCCCGCACCCCGCCGCCACGTCCGCGAGCCCGCCCTGCTCGCCGCGCTCGCCGTACTCCTCGCCGCCGGGCTCGTTACCCGCGAACAGCACGGCCCGCCAAGCGACGCGCGCACTCCCACACTCGGCGTCGCGACGTTCAACATTCATCTCGGCTTCTCGCAGGACTGGCGCTTCGATCCCGCACGAATCGCGCATACCATCGGCGCGAGCGGCGCCGACCTCGTCGCACTCCAGGAAGCGCCCGCCGGCCTGCTGATCGCCTACGGCGTGGACCTCCCGCTCTGGCTCGGCCAGCACCTCGGCATGCGTGACCTCTTCGCACCGAGCAAGGGCAGACTGCTCGGAGACGCGCTGCTGACGCGTCGCACGATGCACGAGTGGACATCGACCCCGCTGCCGCATCTCGACGGCGATCGCAAGCGCCTCGTGCAGGTCACCCTTCCCCTGCGCAACGGCTCCATCGTCGCCGCCGGCACGCACTTCGGCCTCACAGCCGCGCAACAGCGCGCACAGGTGCGCGCAGTCGTGAAACACCTGCAGGATGCGCCGCGCGCTGTGCTGCTCGGTGACCTGAATGCAGGACCCGGTAGCGAGGTCGAGCGAATCCTCCAGGCTGCGGGATTTCGAGACGCCTTCGCCCTTTCAGCCTCTGCGCCAGCCGCGACCTGGCCGGCGCTCCACCCGGTGGAACGGATAGACTGGGTGTGGGTGCGCGGCTATGATGTGAGTGCCGCCCGCACATTCGCGGACGGCGGCTCCGATCATCGCCTCGTCAGTGCGACGCTGGTTGCACCGGCGCAGCCGTCTGGAGAGGACCGGCATCGTTGATCCGTGACATCGTGCGGCGCACGGATGCGTTGCGAGAGGAAGACGCATCATCGTCGCTGGAGCAGCAGCTTGCGACGCTGGAGGCGGCATCGGCCGCGGCGCCGCAGGGAGACGGTGCGGCGTTGAGCCACGCGGGCGACCTGTGTCTGGGTGCCGGCCAGCGGCAGCGTGCCCTCGGCTACTACGGCCGGGCGATCGACGTCTACCTGACTGCCGGGCGTTATGATGCCGCCGCAGCGGTCTGCCGGAAGGTGCTGCGCATTGCACCGCGCGCGGTGCGTACGCGCGCCACACTCGCCTGGCTGGCGCTCGGCCGTGGGGTACACGCGGATGCCCGCAGGGCGATCGAGGATTATGTCCGCGCGGCGCAGCGCGCCGGCGACGAGCAAAGAGCGGCGCGCCAGATGGCGCTGATGGCGCAGGCGACGCGCGATCCCGACCTTCGTCGTGTACTGGCGGAGCTGCTCGCCCACCTGGGTGCCGGAACGGATGCCGAGCAGATCATGCACGACCTGGCAGCGGGTCGCGACGCGCGCACGCTCCCGAGTGTGGAGCAGCAGGAGCGCATCTGGGCACAGGTGCTGCGCGCCGCGCTCATGGGACCGCGCGAGCTCGACGAGGCCGCCGAGAGCGTGCGCCATCCGCCGGACACGATCTCCGAAGACGAGAGTGCTGCGGAATGACGACGGGCGCCCCGTGACGGGCGCCCGTTTTCATGGTGCAGCGCCCTGGGTATCCTCCAAGGCGATCATGGGCCGCTTCGAGCTCCCGGCTCCGGGGGCGAAGCGGGGCCGGTTCCATCCGGATCGTGATGGCGTTTGTGCCTCAGGATCGTTACGAACGACCACAGCATCAGGCCGAGCACGAGTGCCCAGCTCAATGTCATGAAAACCGTGGCCTGGCCGGTCATGGTTGTGCCTCCATCGATGTCCCGCTCGGGTCGTCGACGACGGAGAACCCGGCGCGATCGTCATAGCGGTTCCGCGTCCAGGCCAGCCGGACGAGGAGGATGAACGTGAGGGCGATCAGGCCGATCAGCAGTCGAGCCACGATCACGTAGGGTTCGGAGCCGGGCGCCACCCGTTCCATGCGCAGGATCGGCAGCGCGTCCTGCCACGCCCACCAGCACAGGATGAAGAGCAGATACAGCGGCGTGATGAACGTCATGATGAACTTGAACGGCCGCGGGATCCGGATGTCGGCACCCTGGTGGATGGAGCGCCATGCATTCCCGGGACGAAAGATCCACACGAAGATGATCGTTTCGAGGGTAGCGAGCAGGACCAGTCCGAAGGTGCCCGCCCAGTAGTCCCACTCGTCGAGCACCCCGTGCTCCAGCCAGCCGATGTGCATGAGGCCGAGGATGAAGGCGACCACACCAAGGGCGTAGCACACTTGCTCGCGTCGAAATCCGAACTCTTCCCGGAAGAATGCCAGGATCGGTGTCAGCATTGCTACGGAGGACGTGATTCCCGCGAAGAACAGCAGGGCGAACCACATTGCGCCGAGCAGGTTGCCGAGCGGCAGCTGCTGGAACACGACCGGCATGGTGGCGAAGCCGAGATTGAATGCACCTCCCTGTGCGATGGCCATGGCGCCGCTCACACCGAAGAACACGACAGCCGCCGGGATCGCGATACTGCCGCCCAGCACCACCTCCGCCGTCTCGTTCGTGGCCGCTGTCGCGATGCCGTTGAGGGCGATGTCGTCCTTCGTCGACAGGTAGGACGCGTAGGCCTGGAGGCTGCCCATGCCGACCGACAGTGTGAAGAAGATCTGTCCCGCGGAGGCCAGCCAGACACCCGGGTCGCCGATTCTCGACAGATCCGGATGATAGATGAAGTTCAGACCGTCACTGACGCTCGAGCCGTCCGGACCCGCCGGCAGCAGCAGCACAACGATCGCCAGTACCGCCGCGAAGAGAAACAGGATCGGCATCCCGATGCGCGCCAGCTTTTCGATTCCACCCGAAATGCCCTTCGAAATGATCCAGATGTTGACGCAGAGCGTGGCCAGGAAGAACGCGTAGGGGGTCCACGCCGCGTGCTCACGCGTCGCGGCGTCGCCGACGCCCTGAAACGACTGGAGATATCCGACCATCGACTCCTGGGTCGTGTGACCGAAGTAGTCCCCGGTCAGTGAGAACCAGGTGAAGGCGAGCGTCCAGCTCTCGATGTAGGTGTAGTAGATCATGACGACGAGCGGGATCACCATCCCGATGACGCCGACGTACTTGGCGGCGGGATGGTGCCAGATCGCCGCGAACATGCCCGGGATGTGCCCCTTTCGAAAACGACCACCGTTGCGGCCAATGCCCCACTCGATCCACATGAGCGGGATGCCGAGCAGCAGCAGTGCAATGAAGTAGGTGATCATGAAAGAGCCGCCGCCGTTCCCGGCGGCCTGCACAGGAAAGCGCAGGAAGTTGCCGAGTCCGACTGCATTCCCGGCCATGGCCAGGATCAGGCCGATGCGCGTGCCCCAGACCTCCCCTGCCGCGCGTGCCCGACCGTCCGGTCGGGCACGCGTCAGCTCGGCAGTGGCGTCGCTCGCGCCGGTCTCAGGTCCGATCGCCACGGGACACACCTCCCGTGTGACCGTCGCCCGGTCGCCCCCGACTGCCGTACCAGATAAAGCCGACGAACGCCAGCAGTAGCGCGTACACGACGATCGCGCCTGCGTCGTGCGGAATGTCCTGCAACATCTCGCCCATCGTCAGGCCGTCGTCGACGGCCTGCTGCATTGCCATGAACATGATTCGACCCCGTTGGTTCCGTAGCGTGAGCACGCATGCACGCGGGGCGCACCCTGCGTGCGGATTCACCGCCGCCGGCAGGTCCGCCGCGGGTGCTGCGTGTGCGCGTATCGCTGTCGCGCCGCGCGCCCTGTGTTTATGTGATCAGGAAACGGGGTCGTACGGGGGTGGGGTGTTGCGTGCTTCCGGGCGTCCGGCACGCGCCACGGCAAGTGCACGCGCCACGGCCTCGTGCTGCCTGCGAGCGCGCTGCAGCCGGATTGCGGTCGGTGCGCCGTTCCCCGCACGATCGGGGAGGTGGTCGCGCCGTGCCGAGCGCACGGCCGCGGGAGCGCTGGCAAGTCTGGTCGGAAGATCGAGCGGGGCGAAGAGCGCAGCACTGGCACCAGCGAGGAACGGCAGCCGCGCGTCAGTGTCGCTCGCTCGAAGCTCCGCTTCGCTCCGCTGCCGCTCCGGTCGCTGGTCGGCCGTCGCGAGCGGCCCTGCAGACGCAGCCCGGCCGGCGCCACCTGCCAGAGCAGTGCCGGCGAGCAGGATGCCGAGCAGGCCTCGTACAGCCGTGCGACGGAGATGTCTCATCGAGCGCTTTCGCGAGGTGTGTCTCGGAATCTGGGGCAATCATGATCCGGATGGAAGTGGCGGCCGCTTTGCTCGGGTTGCGACGCGTGCGGGTGCGCGGCAGATTGCCGCGGCTCCGGAGCATGAAGTCCGCCTTGCGGTCTGGTATGCCCGCCACTATGGTGGCCGCCCGCTGACCGGTAGCGGACGCGGGGTGTTGCGTGCGAGTCGCCGGCAATGTCGTGGCTGCGGCTCACGATTTACGAACTTGTCAGGTGCGCGATGTCGAAAGCCAGGTGGGCAATCTTCGGGCTGGTCGGTGCGCTGGCGCTGGTGGGCTCGGGGGTGATCGCGGCTTCTGCGGTCTGGCCATTCGGGAACAATGCTCCCGAACAGCCGATCGCATTTTCCCACGCGCTGCACGCGGGCACGAGACAGGTCCCCTGCATGTATTGCCATTCGTCCGCTGACAAGTCCGTCGATGCGGGCATTCCCTCGGTCCAGGTGTGTGCCGGGTGTCACATCCCCGGCGGCCAGCCGCTCGTCCGCGCGGACAGCGCAGGCGTACAGCAGCTCGTCGAGTACTGGCGCGAGCAGCGCCCTATCCCCTGGGTCCGCGTCTATGACCTGCCGGACCACGCCCACTTTCCGCACATGCGCCACGTAAACGCCGGCCTCGAATGCCAGGAGTGCCACGGGCCGGTCGAGACGATGGACGTCGTCGAGCAGGTGCCGTCGCTCCAGATGGGCTGGTGCATCCAGTGTCATGAGGAGCGCCAGGCGCGCACCGACTGCACGGTCTGTCACTACTGATTGCGAGCCAGAATGGCCAACGGCTTGGAAAGACGGGAGTTCCTCAAGGTCATCGGCGCGACGGGTGCCGGTGCCGCTCTCACGGGCTGCGGCACCGGGAGTGCCGAGCGACTGATCCCCTATGTCGTGGCACCCGAAGAGGTGGTACCGGGCATCGCGACGTGGTACCGCACGACGTGCCGCGAATGCCCCGCAGGCTGCGGTATGAACATCCGTACCCGCGAGGGCCGGGCGATCAAGGCGGAGGGCAACCCGCTGTCGCCGGTGTCGCACGGCCATCTGTGCGCGCGCGGCCAGGCGTCGCTCCACGGGCTCTACAACCCGGACCGCGTGCCGCAGCCGCTCGCACGCAACGGTGAGAGCTGGGACAAGCTCTCATGGGACGATGCGGAGCAGCGCCTCGCCCGCGCGTTGAGTGCACAGCAGGGCGCCGGCTATTTCCTGACACACAGCTTCAATGGCAGCCTCGATCGCCTGATCGACGAGTTCTGCACCGCATTCGGTCTCCAGCGCGTGCGCTACGAGCCGTTCGCCTACGAGCCGATCCGTACGGCCAGCCGCATGTTGTTCGGTCGCGATGCCGTGCCGGTCCACTCGTTCGAGCAGGCCGAGGTCGTCGTCACGTTCGGGGCCGATTTCTTCGAGACCTGGGTCTCACCTGTCGACTACCAGCACGGCTACGGCCAGGCCGTCGCATACCGCAACGGGCGGCGCGGCCGGCTCATCTCGGTCACGCCGCACCAGTCGCTCACCGACATGAGCGCCGACGAGTGGCTGCCGGTCCGGCCGGGCACCGAGCACCTGGTCGCACTCGCCATGGCGAAGGTGATCGCCGACCGCGGCGGCGACGCTGGCGCCGGTGCCGCCATGCTGGCGGGCGTCGACATCAACAGCGCTGCAACTGCTGCGGGCATCTCGCCGGAACGCATCCGCCAGGCGGCCTCCGCATTCGCGAACAACGGCCGCTCCCTCGCGGTCGGGCCGGGCATCGCTTCGACGCACGCTGCGGCAACCGCCGTAGCCGCAGCCGTCATGGTGTTGAACCAGGTCGCCGGCAACATCGGCCGCACCGTGCATATCGACCGGGAGGAGGCCGCGGGGCGAGGCGTCGGCAGCTATGCGGACCTCCAGGCGCTGATCCAGCGCATGGACAACGATCAGGTCGGCGCCCTTCTCGTACACGGACCGAATCCGCTGTACGAGCTGCCGAACCAGGCGGAGGTCGAAAGCGCCCTCGGCAAGGTTGCCTTCGTTGCGTCGTTCTCGAGCTTCCTCGACGAGACGAGCGCAAACGCGCACCTGCTACTGCCCGATCACCACTTCCTGGAGAGCTGGGGCGACTACCAGCCCCGGACCGGTCTGAACGCGCTCGTGCAGCCGGTCATGATGCCGGTGTTCGACACAAAGCAGACCGGCGACGTGCTGCTCTCGACCGCCGTGCGCGCCGGTGCCTCCCTGCCGACCACCGCGCCGACCTTCTACGACTACGTACGCGAACAGTGGCAGCGCGGCCCCTACGCACAGGCCGGGGCCGGCGCGACCTTCGAGGACTGGTGGCGCGACACGCTGCAGACCGGCTTCGTCGTCGATGCGACAGCCGCCGCCGCGCCCGTCGCCGGGGCCGTCGACACGACCGCACTCGAACAGCTGCCGTTCGGCCAGCCGGAAATCACCGGGCCGGACACCGGCTACTACCTCGTGGTCTACCCGTCGGCGCGCTTCTACGACGGGCGGCACGCGAACCGGCCGTGGCTGCAGGAGCTGCCGGATCCCGTCTCGAAGTTCTGCTGGTCGTCGTGGGTGGAAGTGAACCCGACGCTCGCCGAGGAGCTCGGTGTCGACACCGGCCACATCGTCGAGGTGGCGACCGAGTTCGGCGCCGTCGAGGTGCCCGTCTGGATCCATCCGGGCACGCGCGCGGATACGATCGCGATCCAGCTCGGGCAGGGACATACGCAGCTCGGCCGCTACGCAATGAATCGCGGGGCGAACCCGCTGCAGCTGCTCGCCCCGCTCGCCGATCCGGTGTCCGGCGCGTTCCTGTACATGCAGCAGCGCGCGACGATCACGCCGACAGGCCGCTGGGAGCGGCCCGTCCAGGCCGGCCTGAACAGCGACCAGGAGAACCGCGAGATCGCGCAGGAGATCTCGCTGACCGATGCGATCGCCAGGGACGTCGAGCGCGGGTTGCTGATTGCCGCGGGCGCGACCGGCGCAGGTACCGAGCATCTCGACGAGACGCAGGAAGACCACGCCGAGGCAGAGCAGGGTGGCCACGGACACGACGTGCACCCGCTGGACGCGCGCGTGAACGAGCTGCAGGCGAGCGGCGGCTTCGCGCCCGCGCACATCGATGCATCGCCCCAGGGATGGCCCCCCGAGGGCACGCACTACGGCGAGTACTCCGAGGAGCAGCCACGCTGGGCCATGTCCATCGATATGGAACGGTGTACCGGCTGCAGTGCGTGCATCACCGCGTGCTATGCCGAGAACAACATCGGCATAGTCGGGCCGACGCAGGTCGCCAAGGGGCGTATCCTCCACTGGCTCCGCATCGAGCGCTACTTCGAGGGCGAGGACGAGGACCTGCACACGACCTTCCTGCCCATGATGTGTCAGCAGTGCGGCAATGCCCCGTGCGAGCCGGTCTGTCCGGTCTATGCGGCCTACCACACGCCCGACGGCCTGAACGCGCAGGTCTACAATCGCTGCGTCGGCACACGGTATTGTGCGAACAACTGCCCCTACAAGGTGC
>CAYSGF010000009.1:0-14965 GCA_964430275.1 uncultured Gemmatimonadaceae bacterium | reverse complement strand
GCGCCTGCAACTCCTCGCGTTCCTTCACGAGGTAGCGCTGCAGCAGCCGCATGAGTGCTGCGATCTCGGCGGCCGGCCGGTTCCAGTTCTCCTGTGAGAAGGCATAGAGCGTGAGCACGCCGACGCCGGCCTCGATCGCACCTTCCACGACCTCGCGCACGGCCCGCATTCCTGCCGAGTGGCCACGAAAGCGCGGCAGGCCGCGGGCACGAGCCCAGCGGCCGTTGCCATCCATGATGATCGCAACGTGGATCGGCGGGCACGGATGCACCGCCACCTCCAACGACGAGCCGGCTCCTTCGCCCAAGCTCAGACCTCCATGACCTCCTCCTCTTTCGCCTTCAGGAGGTGGTCGATTTTGCTGATGTATTCGTCCGTCAGCTTCTGGACATCGTCCATCTGACGGCGTGCGTCGTCTTCACTGATCTCACTGTCCGCCTGCTGCTGCTTCACGGTCTTGTTCGCCTCCTGGCGCGCGTGCCGAACCGCGATCCGGCCCTCCTCCGCCAGCTTGTGCAGCATGCGAACCATCTCCTTGCGCCGCTCCTCGTTCAGTGCCGGGATCGGCACCCGGATGAGACCGCCGTCGGTCGCCGGATTGAGTCCCAGCTCGGCGTTCCGGATCGCCTTCTCGACGACGGGCACGAGCCCCTTGTCCCAGGGCGTCACGATCAGCATGCGCGGCTCCGGTGTGCTCACGGATGCCACCTGATTCAGCGGCATCTTCGAGCCGTACGCGTCGACGCGCACCATGTCGAGCAGCGACGGTGACGCCTTCCCCGTCCGCACGCCCGAGAACTCGCGCCGCATTGCCTCGAGTGCCCTGTCCATCTGCGCGCGCGCTTCCTTCGCTGGCATGACCCCTCCGCCTCGTGGAATGATCGGCTGAATTCGAGAAGATACCGGGCTCTGCGTCAGGTGACCAGCGTGCCCATCGCCTCGCCACGCAGAGCCGCAGCCACTGCGCCACGCTCGTGGATGTTCAGCACGATGATCGGCAGATTGTTGTCCTTGCACAACGAGACCGCCGCTGCGTCCATCACCTGCAGCTCACGCGTCAGCACGTCATGGAAACTGAGGTGCGGAATGAACTCGGCGTCCGGATCCTTGTGCGGATCCGCAGTGAACACGCCCCTCACCTTGGTCGCCTTGATGAGCACGTCCGCGTCCACCTCGATCGCACGCAGTACCGCGGCCGTGTCCGTCGAGAAGTAGGGGTTGCCGGTACCACCCGCGAAGATCACGACCCGGTCCTTCTCGAGGTGCCGGAGCGCGCGCCGTCGGATATACGGCTCGGCGAGCGCCTCCATGCGAATCGCCGTCAACACGCGCGTGTCCACGCCCTTGCGCTCCAGCAGGTCCTGCAGTGCGAGCGCATTGAGGACGGTGGCGAGCATGCCCATGTAGTCCGCGCTCACGCGATCCATTCCCTGCGCGCTCGCCTGCGTACCCCGCACGATGTTGCCACCACCGATGACCAGACCGATGGACACACCCATCTCGTGCAACAGCTTGACCTCATCCGTCAGCCGGTCCACCACCGGCGGCGAGATGCCGAAACCCTGCTCGCCCGCCAGCGCTTCGCCGCTGAGCTTCAGTACGACGCGACGGTACTTCAGCTCCTCGGCCCCCATCACTCGCCGAGCACGTAGCGAACGAAACGGCGTACGACGATGTTCTCGCCCGTCTTCCCCGCCGCTTCCTGCACCAGCTCGCGGATCGTCTGCTTCTGGTTCGGGTCCTTCACAAAAACCTGCTCCATCAGCGTGCTCTCCTTGAAGAACTTCCTGACCTTGCCCTCGACGATCTTGTCCCACATCGCCTCCGGCTTGCCCTCGTTCTTCACCTGCTCGCGGTACACCGCCCGTTCCCGCTCGACCAGCTCCGCCGATACGTCGGCTTCACTCACCGAAACCGGCGCCATTGCCGCAATGTGCATGGCCAGGTCCCGCGTCAGCTGCACGAACGTTTCGTTGCGCGCGACGAAGTCGGTTTCGCAGTTGACCTCCACCATGACGGCGACCTTGCCGTTCGTGTGCAGATACGTGCCGATCGCGCCCTCCGTCGCCTCACGCTCGGCCCGCTTCGCCGCCTTCGCCGCGCCCCGTGCGCGCAGAATGTCGATCGCCGCTTCCATGTCGCCGTTCGCCTCCTGCAGCGCCTTCTTGCACTCCATCATGCCGGCGCCCGTACGCTCGCGCAGCTCCTTCACCTGATTCGCAGATATCGTTGCCATCTTCGTTTTCGTTCAGTGTAGTGCGCAGACCCGGTGTCCACCGCGGTCCGGGCCGGACCCGTCGCCCGGGCCCGCTGTTCATCCTGCCCTGCTTACAAAGAAGCGCCGCAGGGCTGCAGTGCGTGCAGCGCTGCAGCGCCTCTCGCGCTGAGCGATAACGCGAGCCTCAGGACTCTTCCGCCTCGGGCTCGCTGCCTGCCTCACCGCCCTCTTCGCCCTCGCCTGTGCGCAGCGTGGCGATCACTTCCGGGCGCGGACGGCGCTTGCGCCGCGGCCGCTTCCGCTTGCCACGATCGTCCGAGCGCTCCTCCTGGGCCAGGCCGCCCTCCGTCGAGTACGTCGACGCCTCCACCTCGTCGGCACGACGGCGCGCTTCCGGCGGCAGCTCGCGGCGCGCCTGCGCGATCGCGCTCGCAATGGCACCCGTGATCGCGAGAACGGATCGGATCGCGTCGTCATTGCCCGGAACCGGATAGTCGATGACGTCCGGATCCGCGTTCGTATCCGTGATCGCGATCACCGGGATGCCCAGTTTGTTCGCTTCCTTGATCGCGATCGACTCCTTCTTCGCGTCCACCACGAAGAGCGCACCCGGAACGCGGCCCATGTCCTTCACGCCGCCCAGGTACTTCTCGAGCTTCTCGCGCTCGCGCTGCAGCAGCAGCTGCTCCTTCTTCGTGTAGAACTCGAAGCTGCCCTCCTCGATGCCCCGCTCCAGATCCTTCAGCCGTCGGATCTGCTTGCGGATCGTCGTGAAGTTCGTGAGCATGCCGCCCAGCCAGCGCTCGGTTACGAAAAAGGCGCCCGCTTCGGTCGCCTCCTGCTCCACCACGGAGCGCAGCTGTCGCTTCGTGCACACGAACAGCACACGATCACCGTTCAGCGTCACGTCGCGCGCTGCACGCTGCGCCGCCTGCAGCGCCGCCAGCGTCTTCTTGAGATCGATGATGTGGATGCCGTTGCGCTCCGCGAAGATGAACTTCCGCATCTTCGGGTTCCAACGGCTGCTCTGGTGACCGAAGTGTACACCGGCCTCGAGCAGATCCTGGATCTGGGGCTCGACCATCTCTACCTCGTTCGGGGTTCAGGACGAGCCCTACGGCTCGGCCGCTTCCACCGCCTTCTTCCGCATCACCTCGCCCCGCAGGGCACCCCGGTCACGCGTCCGACGGTGTGTATAGTACCGGCGCCGTGTGCATGGCGCCGGCCGGTTCTGCTTCCTCGATCCTGCTCCGGCTGCGCGCTAGCGCTTCGAGAACTGGAAGCGCTTGCGGGCGCCCGGACGGCCCGGCTTCTTGCGCTCCACCTCGCGCGGGTCACGCGTCAGCATGCCCTTCTCGCGCAGCGTCGCACGCAGCTCCGCGTCGTACTTCAGCAGTGCACGCGACAGCGCGAGCCGTGCCGCGCCCGCCTGGCCCGTCGTACCACCGCCGCCCAGGTTCAGCTTCACGTCGAAGCGGCCCTGCAGCCCCGTGGCTGCGAGCGGCTCCTGCACGTGCTGCACCAGCGATGAACGCGTGAAGTACGCATCGAGCGGGCGGCCGTTCACCTCCCACTTGCCCGAGCCGGCCTTCAGCCACGCCCGCGCCGTGCTCGACTTGCGACGGCCCAGCCCGTTGTACTGCGTCTCGTTCGCCATCCTCAGATCTCCAGCGACTGCGGCTGTTGCGCGACGTGCGGATGCTCCGCACTCGCGTACACCTTCAGCTTGCGGCGCATCAGCCGCCCCAGGTTGTTCTTCGGCAGCATGCCCTTCACCGCCAGCTCGACCACCCGCTCCGGATGCTTCTCCAGCATGGTCGAGACGGGAATGTGCTTCTCGCCACCCATGTAGCCGCTGTGCCGGAAGTACGTCTTCTTCTCCGCCTTCGTGCCCGTCAGGCGCACCTTGTCGGCATTCACCACGACGACGAAATCGCCCGTGTCCAGATGCGGTGTGTACATCGGCTTGTGCTTGCCGCGCAGCACCTGCGCGATCCTGCTGGCCAGGCGCCCGAGAACCATGCCCTCGGCGTCCACGACCCACCAGCGCCGCTCGATTTCAGGCGCCTTCGGTGTGTATGTCTTCATGGCCCAACCCCTGAGTTCGTCACGAAAGCGGGACAGCTTTGAAGGATAGACAGTGGGGCGGATGGTGTCAACGGCAGGTCCTGAACGGACGAACTGCGGGCCCGGGCACTGGGAGGGTCGGAGCCGGCCTGTGGCGGGATGCCCGCTGTCCATCACCCCGTACGGCGCTGCCGACCACGCTACCCGCCGTGTCAACCGGACCCCGGCCCAGGCCCGGGCGCGGGCCCGATTTCCTACTGCTGCATGAACGTCTCGAGGAAGCGAGACCGGGACGCGTGCCGCAGGCGCACGAGCGCCTTTTCCTTGATCTGACGCACGCGCTCGCGCGTGATCCCCAGGAGGGCGCCGATCTCCTCGAGGGTCATCGGGTCGCGGCCGTCTTCGAGGCCGAAATAGAGGCGCAGGACGCGGGCCTCGCGTTCCTTGAGCGTATTCAGGGCTTCCTCGATCGTATTGCAGAGCGCGCGCTCGTAGGTCTCGTCATCCGGTCCGGCCGAGAACTGGTCGGGCAGGTAGTCGAGGAGCCGGTTGTCCTCGCCCGGCGTGAGCGGCGCGTCGAGGGAGAGGTGGGTCTGCGAGATCGCGAGTGTACGCTGGACTTCCTCCTGGGAGATGTCCAGCTCGTCGGCGATCTCGTCGACGGTTGGCTCGCGCCCGAGCTCCTGCAGCAGCGTGGAGGAGCGTTTGCCGATGCGATGGAGTGCTCCCGCGCGGTTCAGCGGCACGCGCACGATCCGACTCTGCTCGGCCAGGGCCTGCAGGATCGCCTGGCGGATCCACCACACGGCGTACGAGATGAACTTGATGCCCTTCGTCTCGTCGAATTTGTGCGCGGCGCGGATCAGGCCGAGGTTCCCCTCGTTGATCAGGTCGCCGAGCGCGACGCCCTGATTCTGATACTTCTTCGCGACCGAGACGACGAAGCGGAGGTTGGAGCGGACGAGCTTGTCCAGCGCCTCCTCGTCGCCTTTGCGGATGCGCTGGGCCAGCTCGATCTCGTCCTCACGCTTGAGCAGCGGGTACGCGCTGATCTCCTTGAGGTACTGATCGAGCGAGCTCTCGTCGTAGCTGCCTTTTCGGCCCGAAGAAAAACTCATACGACGCTCCGGTGACGCACAGCGTGATGGAGTGGCTGACCGGATCTATGCAATGCCGCCGTGGCGGCATGGACCCCAGATGCTCATGACTGAACGTGAACGCGCCGGACGCGACGATCCCGACGGATGGTCGACCGTGTCGCTGCCCTGGGAATCGACCGGGACCGTGCGAGGCCGGCGCTCCGCCTCGTACGAGGAAGCGAAGACGACGGTGTCGCCGCGTTCGGGAGAGGAGAACCCCGGAGACATCGGATTCGGGAACGACGCGCCTCGTGTGGGCGCGGCCTTGTTCGCCAGGAGACAATCGCCAGGCAGCAGCGTCTCGCTCCGTGTTGCAAGTCGGACTCGACAGGCCTTGGCCAGGTAAGTTCGAGCGTGTAGGGAGTGTCCGGAGCTGACGGCGGCGCGTTGCATCCCGCACTCTGCGTCCACCGTGGAGTCGTGCCGTGCGTCCCGGCGTCGATCTCCGATCTCGCGATCGACCCGCCCCGTCGCGGACCGACCGCCGCCGTGCTCTGCGGCCACTCGGGAAATCCTACCATGCCCCTGCGCAACTGTCAATTCGCGATGGGGGCGCCGCCGACGGCGGCGAGCCCCTGCTCGCTCAGACGTCGTACGTGTCGATCTGCGCGCGCTGCAGTCGGCCGGAATAGTCGATGTAGCAGACCTTGGTTTCCGAGTAGAACTCGTAGACCTCCCAGCCGCCTTCACGATGCCCGTTGCCCGTCTGCTTCACGCCGCCGAACGGCATGTGCGCCTCGGCACCAATCGTGGGCGCATTCACGTAGGTGATGCCGTTGTCGAGCTCGCTCAGTGCACGAAAGCTGGCCCGCACGTCACGCGTGTAGATCGAGCTGGAAAGGCCGTACTTCGGCTCGTTGTTGATCCGGATCGCCTCATCGAGGTCCTGGAAGCGGATCACGCTCAACACCGGGCCGAACACCTCCTCGCACGCCAGGCGACTGCCGGGCCGGACCCCTCGCAGGATGGTCGGCTCGAAGAAATAGCCGGTGTCCACGCCGGCGCCACTCGCGCGCGCACCACCGGTAATCACCTCGTCACCTTCCTCGCGCGCGATGTCGACATAGCGCGCCGTCTTGTCGAGCGCCGCCTGATTGATGAGCGGTCCAACATCGGTCCCGTCCTGAAGTCCGTCGCCGAGGCGCAACTTGCCGACCCGCTCGCCCAGCATTGCGAGGAAACGGTCGTGGATGGACTCCTGCAGCAGCAGCCTGCTCGTCGCCGTGCAGCGCTGGCCGGTCGTGCCGAACGCGCCCCAGAGGACGCCTTCGAGGGCGAGCTCGAGATCGGCGTCGTCCATCACGATCTGCGCGTTCTTGCCACCCATCTCCAGTGACAGGCGCTTGTGCATGCGTCCACACGTCTCGCCGATGAAGGCGCCGGTTTCGGTCGATCCCGTGAACGAGATGATCGGAATGTGCGGGTGCTCCACCATCGCCTTGCCGATCTCCCCGCCAGGCCCGTGCAACAGCTGCACGACGTCCGGCGGCAAGCCCGCCTCGAGCAGGACCTCGACCAGGATCGTCGCCGTGTGCGGCACGTCCTCCGCCGGCTTGAGGATAATCGCATTGCCGCACACCAGCGCTGGGAACGCCTTCCAGGTCGGGATCGCCATCGGAAAGTTGAACGGCGTGATGAGTCCGCAGATTCCCATCGGCCGGCGGTACGACATCGCCCACTTGTCCTTCAGCTCACTCGGTACCGTGTGGCCGAAGAGACGACGGCCCTCGGTCGCGGCGTAGTAGGCGGTATCGATCCCCTCCTGCACGTCGCCGCGGGTTTCCGCGAGGACTTTGCCCATCTCGCGGGTCATGGCGCGCGCGATCTCCTCTTTGCGCGCCGCGAGCAGGTCGCCCGTACGGCGGAGCACATCGCCGCGTAGCGGCGCCGGTGTGCGTCGCCAGGCCTCGAAGCCGCGCTGCGCGGACGAGATCGCCTGCTCGAGATCCGCTGTGCCCGAACGCGGGAACGTGCCGATCAGCTCCTGGTTTGCAGGATTACGGTTCTCGAATGTGCGGCCCGATTCCGCAGCGACCCATTCGCCGGCGACGAAGTTCATGAATTCCTGAGCCATTATCCCATCATCGTTTGCGTTCGTCCGTTGTATGATCCCGCCTGGCTGACGGGCCCGCGGAATCTATCCGCCCCTGCGCACGCGCGCGACCTCACGCGTCCTCGCGGACCAGTCGGAACTTCTCGATCTTCTTGTACAGATTGGAGCGCGGCATCTCGATGCGGCGCGCGGTCTCGCTGACGTTCCAGTCGTGCTCGCGCAGCTTGGCCAGGATGTAGGCGCGCTCGGCGTGCTCCTTGAAATCCGAGAAGGTCTCGGCCGCCAGCAGATCGCCCGGGAGCGACCCGGTGGCGGCGGCCCCGCCGACCAGGCGATCGATGTCTGCCGCATCGATCTCGCTCGTTCGGGCGAGGATCAGCAGACGTTCCACGGTATTGCGCAGCTCGCGCACGTTGCCCGGCCATTCCATGCGCGTGAGGCGATCGATTGCCTCCGGCGTGAAGCGTCGCACGGGCAGACGCTGCTCCTCGGCCGCGCGCTCGTTGAAGTGCCGCACGAGCATTGGAATGTCCTCCCGCCGCTCGCGCAGCGCCGGCACCTGGATGGGGACCACGTTGAGACGGAAGTACAGATCCTCGCGGAACTCGCCGGCGGCGATCTGCTTCTCCAGATTCTTGTTCGTGGCCGCGATGACGCGCACGTCGACCCGGATCGGCTTCTCACCGCCGACGCGGGTGATGATGCCCTCCTGCAGGGCGCGCAGCACTTTCGCCTGTGCGGCGAGGCTCATATCACCGATCTCGTCGAGGAACAGCGTGCCGCCGTCTGCCTGCTCGAACTTGCCGGCGCGATCGGACGTCGCTCCGGTGAAACTCCCCTTCATGTGACCGAACAGCTCGCTCTCGATGAGCTCGGACGGGATCGCGGCGCAGTTGACCTCGACGAACGTCTGGTCCGCGCGCGGAGAAAGCCGGTGAATCGCGCGCGCGACCAGCTCCTTGCCCGTACCGTTTTCGCCGGTGATCAGCACGCGCGCGTCCGTCGGTGCCACCTTCTCGACGCGATCGAGCAGCGCGCGGATGGCGTAGCTCGCGCCCACCACTTCGTGACGGCTCTCGACCGCGTCGCGCAGGCGCGCATTCTCGGCGACCAGCCCGCGCTGCTGCAGCGCATTGCGGATCGTCACGAGCAGGCGATCGGTGTCGAGCGGCTTCTCCAGGAAATCGTACGCACCGCGCCGCGTCGCTTCCACTGCGGTGTCGATCGTGCCATGGCCGCTGATCATGATGACGAGGGCATTCGGATCGCTCTCGCGCAGCTTCTGCAACGCTTCGAGACCGTCCATCTTCGCCATCTTCACGTCCATGAAGGTGAGGTCGGGCACGAACGAGGCATACAGCTCGATTGCATCCGCACCACTCGCGCCCGTCTGCACCTCGTGCCCTTCGTATTCGAGCACCTGGGCCAGGATCCGGCGGATGCCTTCTTCGTCGTCGACGATCAGGATGCGCGCCATCCCTCAGTTCCCTCCGTTGCCATTCCTGCCGACCAGTACGAGCGAGTCGCCGCGCACGTAGGCGCGAACCGCGCCCGGTGGCAGCGGCAGTGCGAGCGCGTCCGCCGGCAAGCCTGCCTCGTCGCGACGCCCCAACCGCTGCAGCGCCGCACCCACCAGCCGATCCGGAAGCGGGATGCGCGAGACACTCACCTCATCGACGCCGAGCGCGACGCGGCCGTCACCGAGTGGCAGCAGCTGTCCGGTGACCGCGACGTCGGTCGTGTCCGGCAGCAGCGCCGCGGCCTGGGACCAGCCTTCGACATCCGGTAGCCGATCGATCGGCACCTGGCCGGTGATGCGAATGCGGTTGTTATCCAGCTCTACGCGCGCGGAGTCCACGAAGCCCGGTAGCAGCTCGTTGTAGCGATACCGGAGGAGGCTCTGCAGCTCGACTTCCGTCAGGGTGACGCTGCCCTCCGAGCCGTCGCGCAGCCGGTCGAGTTTCGTCTGAGCGTGATCCGCGAGTTCTGCCGAGGGCATGGCGGGCGCGCCGACCGTCGCCCCACGCACATCACGCCACACCTCCAGGAGGCGATCCCGGTTCAGAAAGGCCACCACCGCGAGTGCGAAGACGAGTACGAGTGCTACGATACCTCGCAGGCAGCCCCCAAAGAGTCCGAGCATCTATTCCCTTTCCCCTCCGAGCCGCGAGCGATGCAGGCACTCGTGGCGTGCACCGTCGCGGCCGAGATGACTCCGCATGAGATCGATGGTTTCGACATGCAGGCTCGCGCCCGCGTTGCATGGCGGCAAGTCGGCGCGTCCCTGTGCACGAGCCGCGCCGCGCGGTCTGCGCACCCGGCCGACCGTGACGTGTGGTGTGAACGCGCGGGCTTCGGGTGCGAAGCCGAGCGACGCAAGCGCCGCCTCCACGTCCCCGGCGATCGCACGGAGCGCGCCGCCGTCTTCCACCCCCAGCCAGAGGACCTGCGGCCGCCGCGCGCCGGGAAAGGCACCAAGTCCGCCGATGACCATGCCGAACGGCGCGTGAGCGGCGGCCGCATGATCGAGTGCCGCGATCATCTCGTCGACTGCGGCGGTGGTCACGTTGCCCAGGAATTTCAGCGTTACATGGAGTGCTTCCGGTGCCGTCCACCGCACGCCGTCCAACACACGCTCGAGCGGAGCGATGCCGGCTCCGATGGCGGCCCGCACCGGCACCGACAGGTTTACCGCAACGAACAGTCTCAATGAACGGCGGCCCGGGTGTGGATCGCAGCCACAGCGCGGAGGGCACGCTCGACGTCTTCCTCCGTGCTTGCCCAGCCGAGTGAGAACCGCACTGCCCCCGTCCGCTCGGTGCCGAGGAGGCGATGCGCGTCGGGTGCACAGTGGAGACCGGGACGGGTGAGCACGCCGTACTCGCGGTCGAGTCGCCCGGCGAGCACGGATGGATCCGCTGCTGCCGACACGATCGTCACGATCGGCGCACCGTCACTGGCCGCCGGTGACACCACCTGCACGCCCGGGATCTCGCCCAAGCCCTCGAACAGCATGCGCTTCAGCTCGAGCTCCCGGGCGCGGATGCGCTCGGGCCCCTCCGCGAGCAGCCACGCGAGCGCAGCGGCGAGACCGGCGATGCCCGGCGCATTCAGGGTTCCCGCCTCCAGCCGGTCCGGCAGGGCGCGCGGCATCTCCGGATCCATGGAGTCGCCCCCCGTCCCGCCGGTCAGCAGCGGCGCCACATCGAGGTCCTGTCGGACCCACAGGGCGCCGATGCCCTGCGGACCGAGCAGCGCCTTGTGTCCCGTGATCGCGAGCAGGTCGATCCCGAGTGCAGCGACGTCGAGGGGCACACCACCGGCCGCCTGAGCACCATCGACCAGGACGATCGCGCCCGCGCCGTGCGCGGCCCTCGTCAGCGCTGCAAGCGGCGGCACCGTACCGAGCACGTTCGATGCGGCGGTCACGACCAGCAGCCGCGCGTCTTCGAGGAGCTTCCCGGCCGTTTCGAGATCGAGCACGCCGGTCCGGTCGCAGGGGACACGCCGGACGTCGAGGCCACGCTCGCGCCCGAGCGCATGCAGTGGCCTCATTACCGCATTGTGCTCCAGCGCTGTCGTTACCACGACATCGCCCGCGCGCAGGATGCCGCAGAGCGCTGTATTCAGCGCATGTGTCGCATTGTGCTGGAACGCGATGCGTCCTGCATCGCCGGGAATGCCGAGCAGACGTGCGAGCAGCTGGCGGCAGCGCAGCGCAATGCGGCCGGCGTCGATCGACCAGCGGTGCCCGCCGCGGCCGGGCGTCGCTCCGTTCGTGTTCAGGAATGCTGCGACCGCGTCGGCAACGGCAGGCGGCCTGAGCGCGGACGTGGCAGCGTAATCGAGGTAGACCAGCCCCTCACGCATCCGCGGACGCGGGTTCGATCGTCACGTAACGGAAGCCAATCGCGCGCACGGCTTCGGACAACGCGTGCAGCACACCGATGCTGTCCACGGGCGCGTGCACGACGAGGATGTCGCCCGCGTGACCGGCGCTTTCCACCTGCGCGCGGATCCCCGCTTCAGCGAGCAGCCGGCGCGCCTGTGCCAGTCGCCTGTCACTCATTCCGCCCGAGCTGCACGAGGACCGCTTCGTTGAGTGCACCGCGACGATAGCCATCCACGTCGAGCAGCATGCGCGCGAACCCGGCGCTTCGCACGGCTGCCGCCCACGCGGCGGCCTCCGTCGGTGCGCGCGCCAGATCGCCTGGCAGCAGCTCGAGCCGCGCGACGTCCCCGTGATGGCGCACGCGGCAGTCGCGCAGCCCGAGTGCGCGCAGGTTCGCTTCCGCCCGCTCGACCACACTCAGGCGCTCCGGCGTGACTGCAACGCCATACGCCAGCCGCGAAGCGAGGCAGGGCGCAGCGGGCTGGTCCCAGGTGGGCAGGCCCAGCATCCGCGAAAGCGCCCGGATCTCCTGCTTCGTCAACCCGGCCTCCTGCATGGGCGAGCGCACCGAATTCTCCAGCGCCGCCTGAGCGCCCGGTCGGTAGTCGGTCGCGTCATCGGCGTTCGCGCCGTCGATGACGCTCGCGAGTCCGTGCGCAGCTGCAACCGCGGACAGCTGGCCCCACAACTCGCTCTTGCAGAAGTAACACCGGTTCGACGGGTTCGCCGCGTAGTTCGGATCGCTCAGCTCGTCGGTATCGATCTCGACGTGTGGTACGCCGAAATCGGCGGCGCACGCGCGCGCCATATCCAGCTGCAGCCCGGGCACGGACGCGCTGCGCCCGGTCACTGCCAGCACGCGCTCCGGGCCGAGCGTGCGCGCGGCTGCGACCGAGAGAAACACCGAATCGACGCCGCCCGAATAGCCGATGCATACCGAGCCCAGCTCGCGCAGTATGGCCTCGAGCCGTTCGAACTTCTCCAGCGTCACTGCAGGAATCGCATTCGCTTCCATTCGCCCTCCACACCGGCAAGCTACCCGCCGCCGCGACGCCCTACAAGCCGGCCTCAGAGCAGGTTCGGCTGGGCGTCACCGGGTGCGGGATAGCGCAGCCGGCCGTCCGCCTGGACGCGGGCGTGGGGGCTGAGCACATGCTCGTCCGCACGGCCCACTGACACGATATGCTGAACCGAAACGCCGCGCGCGACCGCCGCGTCTGCGATCAGGTTCCGGTGACAGCGCCACGGTACCGCCTCCGCACACATGATCGCGACGTCGAGCGCGGCCGCACGCGCGGCCAGGGCGTCCAGCGCATGCTGGAACTCGGCCGTCAGCATGTGGTCGGCGTAGCCGCGGAAGCTGGCGTTGCGCCACGCACGATTCGGCGACGCCTCGCTCGTCTGGCGCCGGCCGCCCAGCGACTCCGCATGATCGTAGCCGATCCCGTTCGAATCCAGCGCATTGGCCAGCGCCTCGCTCCCGAACTGCGGATGGCGGCGCGAGCCCGGAAAGCGGCGCACATCCGTGACGTGGCGAATGCCATGCGCACGCAGGAGCTCGATGAACTCGTCGATTGCGCGCGTCGAATGGCCGACCGTGAACAGGGACATGCAGAAACCTAACAGGACGGCCGCAAAGGCGAACGGCGTGCGCCGTCAGGCGGGCGGGTATCCCCGACTCGAGGAGCTTAGAGCTAAACGGCGGCGGGTGACCGTTCGAGGGACCGGTACTGGATCGCTTCGGCGACGTGCTCCGTACCGATCCGCTCCGTGCCATCGAGATCCGCGATCGTGCGCGCGAGTCGCAGCACCCGGTGGTACCCCCGAGCGGACAGTCCGAAACGTTTCATGGCAGTACGCAGCAGGGTCTCACCCGCGACGTCGACAGGGCAGTACATGCGCACCTGCCTAGGCTCCATCTGCGCATTCGCGAACGTGCGCTCATCGCCAAGGAACCGGGACGCCTGGCGCGCTCGCGCAGCCGCAGTCCGCGTTCGCATGCTCGCACTGCTTTCGGCGCTGTCCCGGTCGAGCAGATCACGCTCGCTCAATGCGGCCACCTCGATCTGCACATCGATCCGATCGAGCAGCGGACCCGATACGCGCGACCGGTACCGCACCACCTGCGCGGGATGACAGATGCAGCTGCCGGCATTGCCGTAATGGCCGCAGGGGCAGGGGTTCATCGCTGCGACGAGCATGAACGACGCCGGAAACGTAACACCACCGCGCGCACGGCCGATGTGGATCGACCCATCTTCGACCGGTTGCCTGAGGGCCTCGAGCGCGCTGCGCCGAAACTCCGGCAGCTCATCCAGAAACAACACCCCGGCATGCGCCAGGGATGCTTCGCCCGGGCGCGGCAACGTGCCGCCGCCGACCAGGCCCGCCTCGCTGATCGTGTGGTGCGGAGCGCGGAATGGCCGGGTCTGCAACAGGCCGTGCCCGGCGCGCAGGCGCCCGGCCACCGAATGGATGCGCGTCGCATCGATCGCTTCGCCACGCTCCATGGGCGGCAGGATCGTAGGCAGTCGCCGCGCGAGCATGGACTTCCCCGCACCCGGAGGGCCGACCATCAGGATGTTGTGCTGCCCGGCCGCCGCGACCTCCAGCGCGCGCTTCGCATGCTCCTGCCCTTTCACGTCGGCGAAGTCGATGCTCCATGGATCCTGATCCGGGTCAAGGGCGCGACCGGTCACCGGCAGCACCGCACGGCCGCTCAGGTGCATGACGACCTCATCCAGCGTGTGGGCGCCGAGCACGCACAGGTCATCGACTTCCGCCGCCTCGCCCGCATTCGGTGCGGGAAGGATCAGCGTATGCAGTCCGGACGCGCGACAGCACAGGGCGAGGGACAGCGCGCCGCGCAGCGGCCGGAGCTCGCCGTCCAGACCCAGCTCGCCGGCGAGGGCGAGGGCGTCGAGACCGTGTGGTTCGAGCTCGCCGCCGGCCAGCAGGATGCCGATCGCGATCGGCAGGTCGAATGCGCTGCCGCTCTTGGGCATATCCGCCGGAGCGAGATTGACGGTGATCCGCCTGGGCGGGACGGGCCGGCCGCTGTTCGCAAGCGCGGCGGTGACCCGCTCGCGGCCCTCCCGCACGGCGCCCTCCGCCAGACCGACGACCGTCATGCACGGGAGACCATTCGCGAGGTCCACCTCGACTCGCACCGGATATGCATCGATGCCGTATACCGCGGCGCTGTTCACTTGCGCCAGCATGCTCGCCTCGGGAAAGGGGTATGCGCGAGATAGGGCGTCCGGCGGGGCGCCGGAATGCCGGAATCCGTCGTCCGTTGCGGGCGAGCCATCGCCGGGTCGCCGCGCCGTGGTGCCGGAGGCAACCGCGCCGCCACGCCTGCGCGTCAAAGGATGGGTGTTGCCGGTCGCAGGCTGGCACGGCCTCAGACCCGCCGGCACCGGCCGCGGAACAATCTGCGGCACTCGTGATACTTGTTAGTGTGCGCGGGCACGCACCCTGCACGCTCATCGACAGGTCCCGTGTGGATCATCAGGCTAGGGGAAAGAGGAAGGACGACGATGGTGAAGAAGGCGAGAATGATCGCCGGACTGGTCGTCGTGGCGTCCGGAGCACTG
>CAYSGF010000008.1:0-36224 GCA_964430275.1 uncultured Gemmatimonadaceae bacterium | reverse complement strand
GGGACCGTCTCGCGGATGTCGTCGAGCAGTACGTCCACAAGGGTGACCGGCTGTACGCCGAGGGACGTATCGAGTATTCGCAGACCGAGGATGACAAGGGCAACGTGCGCTACTGGACGGACATCGTGGTGCGCGAGATGGTGATGCTCGGGAGCGGCGGCGGAAGCGCTGGCAGCGGCGGTCCCTCCGGTGGCTACGACACGGCGGCGCGGCGGCGCCAGCCCGCGCAGGGACCCGCGGCCGGTCCGTTCGACGCCGAGGATGACGACCTGCCCTTCTGACGACGAAAGCGGGTGAACGGACCGCCATACCCGTTCACCCGCCCCTGGTGCTGCTCCGTCGCTGACTAGTCCAGCTCGTCCGCCGCGGGCCATCGGCCCGGCGGCCGATGTCCGATCTCGTCCTCTTCCTCATCTTCGTCATACGTCGCTGCGTCCGGCGCGGCCCGGCCCTCCCCGTGTGGCCGGAACCGTTCCGTTACCGCTGTCACCAGCGCCGCGGTGAGTGCGCCGACGAGCTGCGCCCGCGCCTCCTGCCAGAAGCTGGGATGGGATCGGCCGATCGAGATCGGGCGAAGCTCGCTGTCCTCGTCATGCTCGCGTGCTTCCAGCAGCAGCGCGCGCAGCTCGTCACGGTCGTCGGCGTCGACGCGCTCGCGCGAGCGGCGCCGCCCGACCAGGCCCACGATGAAGCCGACACCCGCAGCAATCGCCACCGCGTTCAGCGGCTTGCGATCGACGTGCTCGCGCATACGCTTTTTCACGTTCAGCTTCTCCCGCAGCTCGATGCGCTTCTCGACGAGCCGGTCCTCGATCTCATCGAGCGTTTCCGACATGCGCGCACGCGAGCGCTCGACCTCCGCGCGTGCCTGCGCGATCGACACCGGTTCCCTGGTCGAAGCCCGCTCACTCATGCCACCTCCGCGGCGTCGGGTCGCTGAACCCGCTCCGGCCGGCTCAGGGAAGCGCCCGCAGGCGCTTCGCCGCTTCGCGCTCCGGCGGCAGCGGTACGGCGTTCGTCACCTCCAGCTCGCCAGGCGCGAACATGCGGATCTGCCCCTCACCATCGAGCACCACACCGAGCCGGTCAGGACGGTAGTCCGTGGACTCCGTGATGATGCCCGTGCGGCCGACCAGCGTCGGGTCGTGAGGCCGGTTGCCCGCCCGAATCTTCACGCGCGTGCCTGTCGGCAGAGGCGCGAATGGAATCGCCATCTTCGAATCTCCTCCGTTCCCCGCACAATGCGGCCGGAACCGCGCACTCGCAACTCCCGCCGCCTTGCCCGGCCGCACGAGCCGCGCCATTTTCAGCAGGCAATCATACTCGGGAGAAGAGATGGCTTCGCGTCCCCCACAGAACACGACCGCCCTCGGCGTCGGCTTCGGCATCGGCGTGCTCTGGCTGGTCATGGCAGGCACGGCACTGTGGAGCTCGATGCGCGGGTACCTGAACGAGCGCTACGACTGGGGTCTCGCCTGGGCTCTCATCGGCGTCCTGCTCCTTGCCGCCGGCATCGCCGCGATGGTCGGCACCTGGTGGCATCAGACCCGCGTCATCGGCCGCCACGACTGAAACAGCGGATACACGAAGCGGCACCGCCGTCCTCGTCGGTGCCGCATTTCCAGCCTGCACGTTGCATCGTCACATCTCAGGATCCCGGCGTCTCCCTCCAGAATCCGATCATGTCCTCGTCGAACGGCGCTGGCGATTCCTCGTACAGCATGCGCCACTGCGTGAAGTCGGGCAGACCCATCTGCCGCGTCATCTCCTCCGTCAAACGTCCGACGATCGCACGAAAGTCGCCGCTCGGCTCCTCACCGACGACGAGTGCTCCCGCAAGTTCGTAGATTTCTTCGGGGCGTAGCTTGAAGAGGCGATCGGCGACGCGGGCGGAACACCAGTCCAGGTACTTCGCGCGCAGCACGCGCTCCGCTGCCGTGGCATCCGGTGCACCGGCGGCACTGCTCTCCGCGGCACCGGCCGCTTCCCGTGGACCTGTCACGCCGCCCGCGCCCGGTGACCCGGTTTCATCGCGCGTTCGCAGTCAGTGCAGCAGGCACGACTCTGCCAGAAGACGACGCGCGCGCTCCCGACCGCACGCGTCCACATCCTACTTTCGCTCGCCGCTTTCAGTGCGCTCGGCGAGATGCTCGAAGATTGTCCGACGAGTGACCGCGTAAAAAAGCAACCTGCTGATCAGATCGGGGTCCCGCTTCTGAACTTCCTCGACTTCCGCAGCGACGGGCTGCGGTAAATTCACCTGCAGATCAACGGCACACGTTTCCCACATATCCTGCCTCGGAATCACTCGTCGTGCAGTGAGAAAGGAAGTCGCTCGCGCGTCGAGCGCTGATTGTCACGGTGCAACTTTGAGGTTCGTGATCGCGCCCAAGATAGAGGCGTCTCGGAGCATGGTCAAGCTTTCCCGTAACCGACTCGTGCGTAACTCGTTACAATTCGATCTCGCTTTGCATCAACGAGTTACACCGTTTCGCAGAGGCGTGCAACTGCGTTGCAGAATCGTTGTGCGCGCACGCCTTGTCACCCCTGCAACCACACACCGGCCGACGCGCCGCGCAGGGGTGTGCACGCGTTGCTTGACGCTCGCCCGGGGCCTGTATAGCGTGCACGTGGAGCCTGGCTGCAGACGGCGCGATTCCGCGGTGATGCGGGATGCGTGATGTGGTCGGGCGGAGATCGAGGAAGCCATGGTTTCCCCCGCACAGACCGGTGGGCCGACGAGCGCCGCCGTGTCGCGACTTGCCACGGAACGCGTGCGCTGCCGCTCCTTCTGCTTCCTGGAGCGCGAGGCTGAGCGCTGGACCGCGTTTCTGGTCACCTATCCCGGTGCAGCGGGGCAGTGGCGCGGCTACTTCATGTTCCGCTCGCCGAGCCTCGATGACGGTGTGGGCGAGATCCGCACGGCCGACCTGTTCGTCGAGCAGAGCGAAGCGGATGTCGATCGGCGTGCGCGTGGTCTGGGCCGGCCGCTGCTGCGCGCTCTGCTCGATTCATCGTTGGAAACGCACGAGCGCCGCAGCGGCTACTCTCCCGAGCTGCACCGCTGGTTCCGCACCATGCTCGCCCAGAGCGTGGCGGACCGCCGGCAGCGACATCGGCCGACGCGTGCCGCGAGCCGCACGCCTTCGCTCGCCGAGCTGCGTGCGCTCTACGAGTCGTATCGTGTCGATCAGGTCGCGCATCTCGTCGCGCTCCTGGACGCGGAGGATTTTCGCGAGCTCGTCGAAGTTCTGCTCGACGGGAGACGCGTCGATTTCCAGGCCCGTGACCGCTTCCAGCTCGCAATGGGAATCGTGCAGGACCTCGAGTCGCGTCTTCCGCTGCCGCCCTTCGATGTGTGGACGCGCGATTACCTCGCCCGCCCCGACGTGTACCGGCACTATGCCGAGGCGCTCCAGCGCGGCGAGCTGGATTGACGGAGGGCGCGAGCGAGAGGGGCAGGAGAAAGAAACAACAACAACGTTCACCACAGAGCGCACAGAAACCACAGAGGCGTCGCGGATGACGCCGGTCTAATGGCCTGAGTGCGTCGCGCGCGGATCGGGGCTCCGCCGCGCACCAACCAACTACTGATTCGACATGCCGCCGCGCTGCGTGCCGCTGCGCCGGTCAGTATTTCATTCGTGTGTTGCTTTCCCGCGCGGCAGCAATCTCGCTGAACATCATCGCCCCAGCGCGCACATCCTGACGCTCGCGCCGAGCACGCCTCTGCGCGCTCAGTGGTGAAGATGCTGTTCGAGCGATGCTCCACCGCGAGCCATCGCTACTCGACCACGGCAGAACCGACCGTCACCCTCCCCCACCGAACAACACGCGCCCCGCCTCGATCGCCGCCGGAATCGTCTCGTACAGAACGATGACGAGGAGCGGTGGCACGATGATGCGCAGCATCCAGAGCCACCCACCGAGCATGCGGCTGATTGCGGGCGATGCACCGGCGCGCACCTCGTCGATCGCGCCCGACATCTTCCAGGCGACGGCGATGGCGATGATCAGGCCGCCGAGCGGCAGCACCACGTTCGATGCGACTGCATCGAGGAAACCGAGCGCATTGATGTTCGTGGCAGGCCAGAGGCCGATGAGCAGGATGGCGAGGCCGCTCGCCACGGCTGCCACCGGCCGCCGGACCTTGAACTCGTCGATGACGGATGCGACGACGACTTCGAGCAGCGCAACGGTCGACGTCAGCGCGCCGAACAGGAGCGCAACGAAGAAGAAGAGTCCGACGACGCGACCGACGCCGCCCATCGCGTGGAACGCGCCGGGCAGCGAGATGAACAGCGCGCCCACCGTGCTCTCGCCGACGGCCGCCTGCAGCCCGAGCGCATAGATGACGGGGAAGACGACGAGCCCGGCGATGAATGCGACGGCGAAGTCGGCGAGGGCGATCGTCGTCGATTCGCGTGGCAGGTTCGTGTCACGCGGAAGGTAGCTCGCGAACGTGAGCATGGCGCCCATGCCGAGCGACAGCGAGAAGAACGCCTGGCTGGTGGATGCGGCCAGGGTCTCGAGCGAAAACAGCTCATCGAAGCGCGGCGTCAGATAGAAGCGGTATCCCTCGCCGCCGCCGACCAGGGTGGCGGCCCAGATCGCGAGACCGACCAGGATCAGGAACAGCGCCGGCATGAGGAGCGAGCTCAGGCGTTCGATCCCTCGGCCAACGCCGCGCGCGACGACGAAGATCGTGATCGCCATGATGACGAGCTGGAAGCCGATGGCACTGGCTCCGCTCGCGATGGAGCCGAAGTAGCCGGCCGTGTCTGCGGGCCAGGGCGAGAGGATCGTGTCGAGCGCGTAGCGCAGCACCCAGCCGGCAATGACGCCGTAGTACGCCAGGATCAGCGCGCCGGCGAGGATGAAGAGGAAGCCGAAGGGCGCCCAGCCCCGGCCGATCTGGCGGCGCATCGCGCCAATGGGACTGAGCTTCGCTGCGCGGCCGAGCGCGAACTCGGCGATCAGGATCGGCACACCGACCGCGAACGTGAGGACCACGTAGAGCAGCACGGCCGCCGCGCCACCATGCTCGGACGCGATATACGCGAAGCGCCACATGTTGCCGAGCCCAACGGCCGAGCCGACGGCAGCCATGAGAAAGCCGAAGCGGCTCGTCCACATCTCACGCCCGGGCTCCTGGCCGGACGTGGCAGTGCTCGTCGCGGGCGGTACCTGATCGCTCACGGATCGCATCCTTGTCTAGCGGGAATGCACAGGGGCGTAATGAGTGTGAAGCCGCCCGAAGATGGTCGCGGCAGTGGAGCCGCGCAAGAATGGCGCGGGGCGCGCCTCATGACGCTCTCCTCGAGTGCCGCGACCTCACCATTGTCGTCAGGGACGTGCCGGCCCGCTGATCACACCAGCTTCATGGCGACCGGGGTGTCACCATCGCGGTAGTCGTAGAAGCCCCGCTTCGTCTTGCGGCCGTAATAGCCGAGCGTGACCATGCGACGGAGCAGGGGCGGCGGCGCGAAGCGCGGCTCGCGGAACTCCTCGAACATGATCTCTGCGATGTAATAGAGGGTATCGATGCCGACGAAGTCGCAGAGTACGAAAGGCCCCATCGGATACCCGGTGCCGAGCGTCATCGCCTTGTCGATGTCCTCCGTGCTCGCGAGCCCCTGCTCGAGGCAGCGGATTGCGTCGAGCATGTACGGCACCAGGAGCCGGTTCACCACGAAGCCCGACGTGTCCTTCGCCTCGATCGGCTGCTTGCCGAGCGCCGCAGCGAACTCGTACGCCGTCCGGAACGCAGCGGGCTCCGTCGCGATCGAGCGGACCACCTCGACCAGTTTCATCACCGGCACCGGATTGAAGAAGTGGAGCCCGACGAAGCGATGCGGCCGGTTCGTCGCCGCCGCCATCGCCGCAATCGTGAGCGAGCTCGTGTTGCTGGCGAAGATCGTATGCTCGCCACACACCCCGTCCAGCTCGCGGAACATGTCGTTCTTGAGCTCGAGGTTCTCCGTCACCGCTTCGATGATGAGGTCGCACTCACTCAGGTCGGCGAGCCTCGTCGTCATGGTGACGCGGCCGAGGATCTCGTCGCGCGCCGTCGCCTCGAGCTTCCCCTTGTCTACCGCGCGGTTGAGGCTCTTCTCGATCGACGCCCTCCCCTTCGCCGCGAGCTCATCGTTCACCTCGCGTACGCGCGTGTCAAAACCCGCCTTCGCGCACACTTCCGCGATGCCGCTGCCCATGAGCCCGCAGCCGAGCACTGCGACCTGCCGGATCTCCCCCATCCGTTTCCTCCTCCAGGTTTCCTTCCGAATCGCCGAACGGCGCGCAACATGGGGCGGGACGGCGTGCGGGGAAAGATTGCGGCGGGATCAGCGGTGTCCGAACAATCGCAGTCCGAGGCGTCGGCGCCACGGCGCAGGCGGCGGCTCGAGTCGCTCGCCGGACTCGAGACGGTCGAGCAGCCCCTCCAGCTCCAGTTTCGCCTCCGCAGTCTTGCGCCGGAATCTTCGCCCGATCCCGACGAACGTCGCATACGCGCTTGGAATCGCCAGTGCTACGCCCGCCGCGATGCCACCGATCGTGCCCGATGCGCCCGGTGCCACCATCTCCACCGCGCCCATGCCGGCGCCGAAACCGATCGCGCCGACCATCGTCCCCCAGCCCAGTGCCTCGTTTCGTTCCTTGCGACGCGCCTCCTCGAGATCCATCTCGATTCGCACCACGCCCTCGCCGCTCGGCAACGGGTGCGCAGCGACGATTACACGACGTGCGTGCGCGAGGTGGTGGCGGCTGCGCGGGCGGGAGAACAGGCGAGCGACGGCAGAGATCGTATCTTCCGCAGGCAGCAGCCGCAGCTCTTCCGCAGTGCGACGCACCACCGTGAGATACTCGCGCGTGAGCAGATAATCCTCGAGCCGCCGCCGCGTGAGTGCGACGTCCCCTGGCACGATCCGGCTCGCGACCACGATCGGCGAGCCGAAGTACTCGCCGCCGACGAGCTTCCGGGCGCTCAGGCTCGGCCGCTCGTACAGCGCCTGCCAGACATGGCGCGCCGGCAGACCGAGATCATCGCCAATGCGCACGAGGTCCTGCTCGGTCAGCCGCTCAGCCGCATCCGAGTCGGCGATCGACAGCTCCGCCGCGCGACGGATCACATGCTCCAGATCCGTCCGCGTGATCGAGCGCCCGCTCTCGACCGGACTGGAGACCGGCGCAGGCTCCGCCCCTCCGACCGGCCCGGTCGGGCTGGCATTCGGCGGATCAGACGAGGTCATCGATCAGCCCATCCGAGCAGCACCCTTGATTCCCGAAAGGCGCAACCGCGAAGTGGTGACGCCTGGCCACGAAGCTGACGAAGCCGGAAACGAATTCACCAATTCACCAATTCACGCGTTCCCAACCTCCACCACCACCGCCATCCCCTGCCCGCCGCCGATGCATGCTGCACCGAGGCCGTAGCGGCCGCTGCGGCGCCGCAATTCGTGCAGCAGGTCGACCGTGATGCGCGCGCCGGAGGCGGCGAGCGGGTGCGTGATCGCAATCGCACCGCCGTTCACGTTCGTCTTCTCGGGGTCGAGCTTCAACTCGCGCGCAACGGCAGCGAACTGCGGCGCGAACGCTTCATTGATATCGACGAGGTCCATGTCTTCGACGCTGAGTCCCGCCTTTTCGAGCGCCTTCCGGCTGGCTGGCGCGGGGCCGATGCCCATGATGCTGGGATCAACGCCCGCGATGCCCCACGAGACGAGACGGCCGAGCGGCTGCCTGCCGTTTGCTTCGGCCCATTCCCGGCTCGCGATCACACATGCGGCTGCACCGTCACCGATGCCGCTCGCGTTTCCTGCCGTCACGAGCCCGTCCTTCTTGAAGTAGGGCCGCAGTGCGCCCAGTGCCTCGACGGTCGTATCGGGGCGCATGTGCTCGTCGGTGTTGAACGTGACCGAGCCCTTGCGTGTTTTCACCTCGATCGGCGCGACCTCGCTCGTGAAACGGCCCTCGTCCCATGCGCGCTTCGCGCGCTGCTGTGAGCGCACGGCAATCTCGTCCGCCTCCTGGCGGCTGACGCCGTACTGCTCCGCCAGCTTCTCGGCAGTCTGCGCCATGGAGAGACCGCAGAAGCTGTCCGTCAGCGCGGCCCAGAGCAGGTCCTCGAAGTATTTGCCTGGCTCACCGAGTCGCAGCTCGCCCCAGCGTGCGCCGCGCACGACGTGGGGCGCCTGGCTCATCGATTCCGCGCCACCGCAGAGCGCCACGTCGGTCTCCCCGAGCAGAATCTGCTCGGCGCCCGTCGCGATGGCCTGGAAGCCGGAGCCGCACAGGCGATTCAGCGTGAGCGCGGGCGTCTCCTGCGGCAGGCCGGCACGCAGACCGACATGGCGGGCGAGGTAGATCGCGTCCGACGAGGTCTGCAGTGCATTGCCGAAGACGACGTGGCCGATGTCCTCTGCCGCGACGCCCGCATCCGCGATTGCCGCCTGCGCCGCGTGCACGCCGAGATCCGTCGCGCTGAAATCCTTGAGTGTACCGCCGAACGTACCGAACGGTGTGCGCCGTCCGGACAGAAACACGACGTCCTTGGTCTGACCCTGAGTCCCCATGATTCCTGGCTTTCGGTAGGTTCGTGCGCGCGTATGCACGCAACGCTGGTGTCAGTCTTCGAGCAGCGCGACGACCCGGTCGCCCACCTGTTCCGTTCCGAGCGAGCCGCCCAGATCGGGCGTGGTTGCACCCTCTTGAACCGCGCGACGTACTGCCGCATCGATGCGTTGCTCGTCCTCCGTCCGGCCGAGATGGCCGAGCAGCATGCCCGCCGTCAGGATTGCCGCGAGCGGATTCGCCTTACCCGTACCCACGAGATCGGGCGCGGAGCCGTGCACGGGCTCGAACAGCCCGATGCGACCCGGATGCAGGCTCGCGGACGGCGCGAGGCCGAGGCCGCCGACCAGGCCGGCGGCCAGGTCACTGAGCAGGTCACCGAACAGATTGGACGCGACAATGACCTGCCAGCGAGCCGGTGATCGGATGAGCTCCATGGCGAGCGCATCCGCGTACAGTGCGTTCCGCTCCACATCCGGGTACTCCGCGCCGACTTCCGCGAAGGTGCGTCGCCACAGCCCGCCGGCATGCGGCATCGCGTTCGCCTTGTCGCTCAGCGTGATACGACGGCCGTGCGCACGCGCATGCTCGAAGGCGGCTCGTATGATCCGCTCGACTCCCTTGCGCGTGTTGATGTCCTCCTCGATGGCGACCTCGTCTGCCGTGCCCTCCTTGAAATTGCCGCCGGCGCCGACGTACACACCCTCCGTATTCTCACGGAAGACGTCGATCACGATGTCGTCGATCGTGACGTCACGCAGCGGGGAGAGGCGAACATCGTACAGACGGACCGGGCGCAGATTGATGTAGAGGTCGAGCTTGAAGCGCAGGCCGAGCAGGATGTCGCGGGCGTGCTCGTTGCCGGGCACGCGAGGATCGCCCATTGCACCGAGCAGAATCGCGTCATGCTCGCCCAGCTGCCGCAACTCGTCCGGCGTGATCGTATCGCCCGTGCGCAGATACCGCTCCGCACCCAGGTCCCAGTCGGTGAAGTCCAGCCGCGTATCCGCCTGCGCGGCGACGCGGCGCAGTACCTTGACCGCCTCACGCGTGACCTCGGCGCCGATCCCGTCGCCGGGCACGACTGCAATGCGCGCCATTGTCCTCTCAGCTCTCCGGGCTGCTCACCTGGATCGTGCCGCGCGCGCCGTGCGTCGCACAGATGAACGGGTATTCGCCAACGGGTGCGCCGCTCAGCGTGATCACCCACTGCGTGCCGGTCTCGACCAGCGGCGGCCCGCGCAGCTGGCCCGTCCGCTCGAGGAACGTGCGCGCGTCCGGCGACAGCGCCTCGGCCACGAACGCGGGGGCATGCATCCGCCCGTCACCCGCAGTGAAGCGCACGACGTCACCCGGTCGCGCCTCCGCACGCGCCGGCGCGATCTCGCTGCCGTCCTCCTGCACGGCAAGCGTGATCTCGACCAGCCGCACACCCGCCTCGAGCTGCACCGTGTCGCCGTGCAGCTCCAGGGTCTGCGGACCCTCCGGCGCCAACCGGTCACACGCCGGCACGGCGAGGACTGCGAAAAGAACGGCGCCGGCCACTCCCGTGCGGGAGCGCGCCGGCGCCGCAACCTGCACGTTCGTCACTCAGCCGCCATGACTGATCGCGTAGACGTAGGCGGACAGGTTCTGGATCTGCTCGTCCGTGAGCTGTGCCCCCCCCATCGGCGGCATCGGCGCCGGGTGCTCCACCGGCGTGGCAACGCCTTCGCGGATGACCTGCTCGATGCCGGCCATCGTGCCGTCCGTGTTGAGCCACACATCGTCGCGCAGGTTCGGGGCGAGCGGCGTGCCGCTCGCATCCATGCCGTGGCAGGTGTAACAGATCGTCGTCTCGAACGCCTGCTTGCCGCCGTCGACCATCGCCTGGGTCACGCCCTCCGGCAACTGCAGATCCCCGCCCGCCGCAGGCGTTGCGCCCGTATCGATCGCCGTCGCTGCCGGCGGTGTCGTGTTGCCGTCCTCCGTCGTATCCTCCGCCGCATCGCCCGCACAGGCGATCAGCCCGGCCATGCCCATGATCGCGCCCAGCGCGGTGAACCGCCGAATCCGCATGGATGAACCTCCTCGGGTGGTGAGCCGGCGCCCTGTATCGCGCCGCGCGTGATCATAGGAACCGCCGCGCGACAGCGTCAAGCCGGCGACTGCTCCTGCGGTGCGCCACACGCGACACAGAAGCGCCAGCCGCTCTCGAGCGGCTCGCCGCACGCCGCACACGGGCGCCGTGTCTGATCTCCGCCGCAGTTCGGGCAGAATCGCACGAGACGCCCCGCGGGCAGGAGGCCATTGCAGTATCCGCACCGACGCACCCCGGACGTCGCTTCCACCCGCTCCTGCGTGGCTGTGGGCGCCGTGTCCTCGTCCACGACCTCGTCCGCGTTCAGCTCGAGCACCCCGTCCGAATCCTCCGCGACGCTCTCCCAGCGCAGTTCCGTCGCATTCTGCTCCACGGGTTCGGGCGCAAAGCGCTCCTCCTGCGCCGCCTCCTCCGTGCCCGGGTCGGCGACCCATACGTCGCACGCGGCGAATTTGCGAAAGAGACCGACATTCGGATTCGGGGAGCCCAGCTCCCCGCGCAGCTCTGCAGCGGCCTCGTCCGGCTCCAGCCGCGCCAGGCCAGCCTCGCCCGACAGCAGCTGGAGCAGCGCGTGCTCGTAATCGGCATTCATCTCGAAGCCGATCGTGGTCCGCACGACCCGGTACGGCACCAGGTCCTGATAGATCTCCGCCACGGTGACGGGCGCCGCGAAGGGGCGCTCCCTGCCCCGCCGCAGCGCATCGGCCAGCGCCGCGTACAGGCGCTCGACGTACACGTCCATGTCGCTCCCGTTGTCTCGGTTGTCCGGCATCGGCGAGAAACGTACAGCCGCGCGCGGCGCGCGCGCCACGCATACGCAGGCAGGTGAACGGAGTTATTGGCTGTTCAGCAGGGCACGCGCTTCGGCCGGCGCTCGCGCGAGAACCTCCGCTGCGCTCGGATCCCCCGCAGCGCGCAGCGCGCGCACCAGGCCGACCCACCCCGCTACGGATTCCGGCTCCAGCTCCTGCGCGCGCCGGAACCGGTCCACCGCCGAGCGCGGCGCGTCCAGATCCAGAAACAGGTAGCCCAGCTCGCGCTGCACATCCGCATCCTCCGGCGCGCGGCGGGCGGCCGAAGCGAGTGAACGCCGCGCATCCGCATACCGCCCATCCGTCCGCTGGATACGGCCGAGATACAGCAGTGCCGTCACGTTCGCCGAGTCCTCGCCCACGGCCCGACTCAGCTCCTGCTCCGCCACGCTCGTGCGTCCTGCCTCGAACGCGCGGATCCCCTCCTCCAGCGGATCCGCCCGGGTCAGCAGCACCGCAGCAGCAATCGCCAGCACCGTCAGCACCAGCGCGCCTGCAATGAGCTGCTGTCGACTCCGTGCTGCCGCGTCCTCCGCATCGGCAGTCGGCACCTCGTGCGTCGGCTCCGCCAGCGCGTGCGCCGTAACCGCTTCGTGCGCCGCAGCGCGGACCGGTTCCGCCGCCGCGCCTGCCTCGTAGCGCAGCATGGCCACCGTGTCGCGTGCCGCATCGCCGTCGCTCGCCCGCACATCACCCGCTCGTACGCGCTCCGTCGCCTGCCCCAGCTCGTGAACCCGTCCCGCCAGCTCCATCGTGATCAGGCCTCGCTGCCGCAGCCCGGCAACCACCCGGTCCAGCGTCGTTTCCGGCGCGAGCGCAGTCAGCCGCAGGTCGTCTGGCGCCCGCGTATCCGCGCGTAACAACAGACGCAGCGCACGGTCGACCGCGCGCTGCGTCTCTTCGATCGCGTCCGCCAGCTCCGCCGGCACGCGATAGCTGTCCAGCTTCTCGATCGCCGCGCCTGCCGCATCGAGCGGCTGCAGGACGCGTCCTGCGTCGATCATCAGTACTCGATCTGCCAGAATCCCGCGCGGGCGCCGCCCAGCAGAAACTGCTTTGCATCCTCGACCGGGATGATCAACCCGATCTGCGCCTGCGCCTCCTCCGCACGCCGACGCATGAACTGTGCGACCGACTCGTTCGCACGGCCCCGCGCATCGCACAACTGCCGCACGATGTCGTGCCACGTCCCCGCACAGACTTCCCCCTCCGGCAGCTGCAGGCGGTGCAGTCCCGTGTCGGCCGCGACCGCCACGAGCTCCTCCCGCTCGCTCTGCAGCAGCACCGGCTCATCCAGCCCTGCCTCGATCTCCGCCAGAAGGCGGTCGATCGGATCGTCTCCCTGCTCCAGCTCCTCGAGACGCGCTTCCCAGCTGCGCAGCCCGTCCGGTAGGGCACTCTCCGCCAGCAGCGCACGCTTCAGCTCGATCACCCGGCACAGCGCCAGTGCGTCCCAGTGCTCCGATACCGGAACCTGCTCCAGCTCACGCAGCGCACCCGCCCAGTCGCCCCGGTCGTACAGAAGATGACCCAGGTAGACCCGCGCCTCGTGATGCGCGCTGTCCAGGTGCAGCGCGCGCCGCAGCTGCCGACGCGCTGCCATCTCCTCACCCTGGCGATGCAGGACGAAGCCCAGTGCCGCCGCTGCATCCGCACTCTCCGGATACAGCGTCGCCACCTCCGCGAACACATCCCGCGCCTCCGCGTACAGCTGCTCCCGGTATAGTGCACGCCCCATCGTCATCAGCAGATCGAGGTCGTCCGCGCACCCCGTCTCGCGCGCTCGACCAAAGAGACTCAGCGCCTCGCCGTGCTGCCCCAGCCGCAGCATCACCTCCCCCATCCCCACCAGCGCGTCCTCATGTTCCGGATCGAGCACCAGCGCTCGCTCGAACGACTGCCGCGCCCACCCATACTCCTCCCGGGCCAGGCGAGTGTACCCGATCCCCACGTACAGATCGACAGAGTGCGGGTAGAGCGTCAAACCCTCCTTCAGCGTATCCAGCGCAGAGTCATAGTTGCCCTCGTCATACAACTTGTGGGCACGATCGTCATACTCTTCGGAGCTGAGGAACGGGTTGGCCATTCGGGCGCCTCCTTCTCAGAACGACGGTCGCGGAGTCGGGGTCTTCTGGCCTGGAGAGAGAAACACGTCGACCACAGTATAATGGGGCATCATGTCGCTTGCCACCCCCATATCTTGCGCACTCGACGTTCCGTCCGCAACCGGCGCACACGGCGCCGGCGAACGCCGCCGCACGTCGGCGGTCGACGATGCGGCACGCACATCGCGAAGTGCAGACGAGGTCGCTGATCGCAACCGGGCAGTGGAGGGATCGTGCTGGGATGGCTCAGGCGCAGGCGAATGGGAGACGCGACGCGGCGGCGCCTCACGATGGCACTCGCGCGCGCGGAGGAGGAGCTGATCGAGACGCACGTGCGCAACGTCGTCGCGCTGCACGACGCCGTCGGCGCCGCGCTGGAGCTGCCGGTAGTGCTCGATCTGTATCTGGAGGAGTACGAGGATGGAGAGCAGCGGGCGGAGATCGTAAGACGTCGCGTGCTCGCGCAGCTTGCAACGGAGCCGGAGCGCGTTCAACGTCCGCAGCGACGCACTGACCCCTAGGTGTCAGGCGGGATGCGTGTGTGCTTCAGGGCGTATCGTTGCCGTCACCGGTGGTGCCTGCCTGCGCGCCGAGCGGCTGCGCGGAGCCGGGCGCGCGCGCCTGCGTGGGCGCCGGGCGCGGCGGGTCGGCGATCGGCACGGACCAGTTCCAGTTGATCGGCAGACCATTTGCGAGGCGGAGTCGGGGTGTAGCCCAGCGCTGGAACGGCCGGCCGTACTTCCGATCGAGATAGAAGTTGATGGCTTCGGCGACGTAGCCGGAAGCGGTGTAGCCGTGCTCGGCGAACTCGAGGAACATGGTGACGGCGATCTCGGGGGGAGCGCCCGCCTCGGTTGCGCCGACGCCGACGAACCAGGCGTGGTCGGGTCCGTGCGGGTTCTGCGCCGTGCCGGTCTTGCCGATGAACTCCCAGTTCTGCAGGCGGCTCAGCGCTGCCGTCCCGCCCGGTCCGGTAACGCGCCGCATGCCGGCCTGGATGTACCACTGATCGAGCTCGTCGAGCTGGAAGGTGAAGCTGTCGGCCGGTGCACCGGCCTCGATCGCGAGTCGTGGTGCCGGCACCTTGCCGCTGGGCGCGGTGAGTGCGGCGTAGATGTGTGCGAGCTTGAGGACCGTCATGGTGATCGGTCCCTGGCCGATCGACAGCGAGAGGACTTCGTTGTCGTAGGGCGTGTAGCCCCACTGCTTTTCGTACCACTCGATGTTCGGCGGGAAGCTGTTCGAGATCTCCGTCGGCAGGTCGATACCGGTCCGCTCGCCGAAGCCCAGCCGTGTCCCCGTCGCCAGGAATCGCTCGAGCCCGATCTTGATGCCGAGCTGATAGAAATAGACGTTGCAGGAGTTTTTGATGCCCTCGATCAGGTTCTGCCGGCCGTGTCCCGACGGGTTCCAGCAGCGGGCGTACCGGCCATAGTAGATTCCGCCGTTGCATGCCTGCGGCATGTACTCGTCTGGCGTGATCACGCCGAGATCCAGCGCCATGCCGGCGACGGCGAGCTTCCATGTCGAGGCGGCGGGCTGTCCTGACCCGGACACACGATCGACGAGCGGCAGGTCTTCGTCCTCGCGCAGCTCCTGCCAGTAGTCGGTCGGGATGCCGCCCACGAACCGGTTCGGATCGAACGTCGGGTGGCTGTAGTAGGCGAGGACCCCGCCCGTGCGCGGATCCAGAGCGACGATGGAGCCGGTGAACTCCTTCGGAAAGATGTGTGCGATGAAGTTCTGCAGGTCGAGGTCGAGGTACAGGTGCAGGTCCTTGCCGGGCACGGGCGGCAGGCCCATCTCCTCGGGCAGCCAGCGCTTGATCCGGCCCCGCGCATCGATCTCCAGGTAGCGCATCCCGGGCGTGCCGCCGATCAGCCGCTCGTACTCCTTCTCGAGCCCGTTCTTTCCGATCCAGCGCCCCTGCTCGTACTCGGGGAACTCCTCCTCCAACTCCTTCTCGCTGATCTCGGCCACGTAGCCGATCATGTGTGCGATGTTCTCGCCGTCCGGATATTGCCGCTTCGCATACTCGTAGACGAGCACGCCCGGAAACTGGTAGCGACGCTCCTCCAGGCGCGCGATGGCGCGCGGATCGGCGTCGTCGAGCACGATCATCGGCAGATGACGCTGCCGCTGCCACTTCCGCTTTGCGCGCGCGATGCTGGCTTCCGTCAAGCCGAGAATCGGGGTGAGGCGCGCGAGCTGCACGTCCATCGAGTCCATCGGTGCCGGCATCAGCATGACCTGATAGCCAGGAATGCTGCCGGCAACGACCTGACCATGGCGGTCGTAGATCGTGCCGCGCGGGGCCGGCACGGGCACCGGCCGCAGCCGGTTGTTCTGCGAGACGAGCGCATACTCCTCGCCGCGCAGCACCTGGAGCCGGAACAGGGCGGTGCCTAGAACACACACCAGCACCACCACCACGGCGCGCACCGCCAGACTGCGACGCAGGCGCGCGCCACGCGGAGTCTGAAGCCGTCCGGTCCTTTCCATACCTGCCCCTCCGCTCGCGCCGGTTCTCGTCCGAACTAACCTGCGGGACCGGCGCGTGTTCCGGACCCCTGCCGCCCGCCCGCTCCCCGCCTACTCGTACTGCACGCCGCAGGCCGGACAGACGTAGTGCGGTCCGCGACGGCGCAGTCCGATGTGCTGCTCGCCATGGCGGAAGCAGGTCGGCTCACGCCCCTGCTCCAGCGCTTCATGAACTGCCTTGTTCTCCGCTGCCGTTGGCGCTGCCACCTCGAACATCCGCCGCTGCGCACAGCTCAGGCATTCGAACCAGACCTCACCCGCTCCACTCGGCAGCGTCGCGATCCGCACGACCTCCGAAAAGCCACCACAGCCGACCGGACACGGCACCATGTCCCCGTTCAGGTACGCGCCCATCGGGTCCGTCTCCTCGAGCGGTGGCGACGGTCGCACCGTCATGCGCTCACGCATGGCGCGCCGCTTCGCCCGCAACTTCTTGCGACGCAGCATTTCCCGCCTGCGCGCCCGTTGCTCGTCATCGCTCAGCAGCTTCTTGCGCAGCTTCTTGGCGCTCTTCGAGCCGCGCTTCTTCGCCGGCTTCCCGCCCTTCGTGACCGCCGGCGAGCCCCCCGGTTCAGCCGCTTCCGCCGGCTGTTCCGTGCGCGATTTGCGACCGCGCGGCCGCGCTTCCTTCGCCGCCGGACCCGCCGCAGCCGCTTCGCCCTTCGCGGCCGCCGCTGCCGCTGCCTTCTCCGCTGCGGCAGCCTTCTTGGCCGCAGCCTTCGCCTCTGCAGCAGCCTTTTTCTCGGCCGCCTTCTGCTCCGCAGCAGCCTTCCTCTCGGCGGCCTTTCTCGCTGCGGCCGCCTTCTTCTCGGCCGCGGCCTTCTTCGCTGCGGCTTTCTTCGCGGCAACGGCCTTCTTCGCAGCGGCAGCCTTCTGCGCGGCAGCCTTCTTCGCAGCCGCAGCCTTCTTCGCAGCCGCCTTCTTCGCTACAGCGGCCTTTTTCGCAGCAGCCTTCTTCGCTGCGGCCGCCTTCTTCGCGGTCGCTTTCTTCGCGGCAGCCGTCTTCTTCGCTGCGGCCGCCTTCTTTCCGGCTACCGCTTTCTTCGTGGTCGTCTTCTTCGCCGGACTCCGGCGCGCCGACGTCTTCTTCGCGGTGCCCCTGCGCGTGCCGGTCTTCCGTGCTGCATTCGTTCGTGCACTCGCCTTACGAGCGGGCGCGCGCTTGCTGCTCTTCTTCGTTGCCACCTTCTTCTTCGCGGCCTTTCTCCCCGCACTCTTCCCAGTTCGCGCGGCCTTGCCCGTGGATTTCCTCGCCGTGGCGCCGCGCGACGTCCGCTTCGCACTCTTCTTCACAGCACTCTTGCGAGCGGTGCCCTTCTTCGCGGTGCCCTTCTTCGCCGCGCCCTTGCGAGCGCCGCTCCGGTTGGCTGACCGGGAGGCGCCGGCGCTGCTGGAGGCGGTGCGCGTGCTGCGCTTTGCCGTCTTCTTCTTCGCCTTGCCGGTGCTGCGGCCCTTCGTCGTGGCCATGCTCACCTCCCTGGGGATCGTACGCCCGGCGCAACGTTCGTTCCGCGCGCCGGCGCACGCTCGTTCGTCATGATCGCGCTTGTGGGTCAGTCCTGCCGCTCGAATACGTAGGCGGCATCGCGAAGCTCGGCGCGGCCTTCCACGCTCACCGCGTAGCGGCTGCCGCTCCAGATGGCAGCGGCACCGTACTCGCCTCGCTTGTTCACCGCATAGAAATTGACGTTGAAGCTCGGCCGCCCGTCGTCGCGCTGCAGCCGGCGCTCCACGGTCCAGTGCGCGACTCGCCGGCAAATTTCGACGCACGCATCCGTAGGGGACATGCCACCGCGCATGTTCTCCACGACGCTGTGCGCACCGCATACCTTGATGCAGGCCTCGCCGCGACCCGTCGAGCCGGCGGATCCGACGTCGTTGTCCGTGTAGAGACCTGCGCCGATGATGGGCGAGTCACCCACGCGCCCGGGCATTTTGAAGAACAGGCCGCTCGTGGTGGTGACACCGGAGATGTCGCCATTCGCGTCGACGGCGTTGCAGTTGATGGTGCCCCACGGCCGTACGCCATCGTTCGAATCCAGCAGTCCCTGTCGCTCGAGGGTGTCCCCCGGCGTCAGCAGCTCGGGGCCGAACCCGCGCACCGGCTCGCCGGATTCCTCCGGCGACAGGTAGTCGTCCTCCGCCGAGAGGGCAGCACGCCATTCCAGGAACCGGCGCCGCGACTCTTCCGTCAGCAGATCGTCGTCCGCGTCGAAGCCCATCTCACGCGCGAAGCGTCTCGCGCCTTCCCCGACGAGGAGCACGTGATCGGTGTAGCGCATGACGGCGACCGCCACGAGTGACGGCGTCCGCACGCCCTCCAGCGACGCGACGGCACCTGCACCGCGGGTCGGGCCGTGCATCACCGAAGCATCGAGCTGGACGACGCCCTCCATGTTCGGCAGGCCGCCGTACCCGACGGTATAGTCCGCCGGATCCAGCTCGACGATGTTTACGCCGCGCACCACCGCCTCGAGCGTGCCGCCCCCTGCCGCCAGGATCTCGCCCGCCCGGGTGACCGCTTCGAGGCCGTTGCCACTCGCAACCACCACGCGCGGCACCGCGCCGCGGCGGATCGCCGGAGCAGCGTGCAGCTCGGAGGCAAAGGGGAAGGAACCCAGCGCTGCGGCGCCTAGCCCGGCACCGGCGACGTGGAAGAAGTCGCGGCGAGTCGTCATCGTGTCACCCCCGATACGGGAAGTAACGGCGCGGTGCGCGTCGCAGCGCGGCGAAGTTCGGACCGCAAAACATACGCACGCGCACACGCGCGCGCCACATGCGCCAACGCGTTCACGACTCCGCTGTTCTGTTCGCTGCACGGGACCGCACGAGCGGCGGTCGAGGGCGGGTACTCAGCAGGCGCCGATCCGATGACCGGCACCCGCCCCACTGCAATCGTTCAAATCCCACGGGCCGGGCGCACGCACTACGCTGCGTTCGCGGCCGTCTCCTGCTCCTGCGGCTCCGGCGATGTCAGCGCCGTGTGCTCTCTACCGTGGGGGATGACAGGCTGGCAGAATCGCAGCCCGAGGTCTTTCAGCTGGGTTACTTCCTGTGACGTCAGATCCGGATACCGCTCCTTCATGAACTGCAGCGTATCCTCCATCCACTCCACCTGCTCTTCCGCGGGCGCCTCGATCACGCCGCATTGACGGATCGCGCTGAACAGCTCGTCTCGTGCGCGATCGATCGACTTCGGCTCGTATCGGGTGCGGGCGTTATTTCGTGCCAACAGCGACCTCCCTGGTTGGTGTGAGTCTCGCCAGGCCTCGCCCTTGCGGTCGAGCACCTCGCGCGTTCAGCCTATAAAGGTAACAGAACGAGGCCATTATGGAAACCCTCGCCGGTGGGCTCGACGCCGTACGCCTCGAGGTGTACCGCCACCTCTTCACGGCGCTGACCGAGGAGATGGGGGCGGCCCTGCGGCGCGCAGCGCATTCGCCCAATATCAAGGAGCGGCGCGACTATTCGTGCGCGCTTTTCGATGCTGCGGGCCAGGTCGTCGCGCAGGGTGACCACATGCCGGTGCATCTGGGCGCGATGCCGATGAGCGTGGCGGCCGCGCTCGCCCATTGTGGCCCTCTGGACCCGGGCGACGTCGTCATGGTGAACGATCCGTTCGCGGGCGGCACGCACCTTCCCGACATCACCCTCGTCACGGCCGTTCATGACGAGGCCGGCGTGATCGCGTACCTGGCAGCGCGCGCGCATCACGCGGACGTGGGAGGCATGTCGGCGGGCTCGATGCCACTCGCGCGGGAGATCTACCAGGAGGGCCTGCGCATCCCTCCGATCCGGCTGGTGCGACATGGGCGGCCCGTGGACGACGTCTGGCGCCTGCTCCTCGCGAACGTACGCACGCCGGACGAGAGAGCCGGCGATCTGCATGCACAGCTTGGGGCTCTGCATGCCGGGGCGGTGCGGCTGCGCGACATCGTCGCTCGCCATGGCACGCCGGAAGTGCGCACGGCACTGGCTGCGTTGCTGGCGTACGCGGAGCGGCTGGTCCGGGCGGGCATCGAGCGCATGCCGGACGGCGAGTACACCGCCGAAGATGTTCTGGAGGACGACGGGTTCGGCGCGGGCCCACTGCCGATCCGGGTATGCGTGAGAGTGACCGGTAGCACGATGCTCGTCGACTTCGAGGGCAGCGCTCCGCAGACGGAGGGCGGAGTGAACGCCGTGGAGGCGATCACGGTCGCGGCGACGCGCTACGTCGTCCGCTGCATCGTGGAGTCTCTGCTCGGCCAGGCGCTCCCTGCGGGCGGCGGTGCCATGTCGTCCGTCACGGTCGCGTTGCCGGATGCCAGCATCGTCGCGGCCGCGCCGCCTGCGAGTGTCGCCGCTGGCAATGTCGAGACGTCGCAGCGAATAACGGACGTGCTGCTGCTCGCCTGCGCGCAGGCGCTGCCGCAGCTGATCCCCGCGCAGTCGCAGGGCACCATGAACAATCTGACCATCGGCGGGATCGACCCCCGCACGGAGGCGCCGTTCGCCTACTACGAGACGATGGCGGGGGGAATGGGAGCCGGCCCGCTGGGCGCCGGTCTGTCGGCGGTGCACGTGCACATGACGAACTCGCGCAATACGCCGATCGAAGCGCTCGAGCACGCCTATCCGCTGCGGGTGCGCCGCTACGAGATTCGGCGCGGCAGCGGCGGTGGCGGGAGGCATGCAGGAGGAGAGGGCGTGCGGCGTGATATCGAGCTGCGGTGTGACGCGGATGTCAGTCTGCTGACCGAGCGACGCGCCGTGCCGCCCCGCGGAACGAGCGGCGGTGGCGATGGCGCGCGGGGTGAGAACGTGCGCATCGACACGGCAGGCAACGAACACCGGTTGCCTGCGAAGTGCACGGTACGCGGCACCGCCGGTGATGTGTTCAGTATCCGCTCGCCCGGTGGCGGCGGCTGGGGCACTGCGTGAGCGGGCGCAACGTCACGCGCATCGGCCAGTTCCGGGTTTACTCCGAGCATCAGGGCGCGGGCGAACCGATCGTCCTGCTGCACGGTCTGTCCGGCTCGCATCGCTGGTGGCGCTACACCGTTCCGGTCCTCGCGCGCGAGCATTCCGTTCACGTCGTGGACCTGGTCGGCTTCGGCCGCAGCCGACGTGCGCCGCGGCAGCCGTCGATCGCGGAGATGGCGCTGCTGATCCGCGAATGGCTGGACGCGCTCGGCATCGCGCGGCCCCACCTCCTCGGACATTCGATGGGCGGTCAGATAGCGATCCATATTGCAGCAGCACAACACCCACTCCGCTCCCTCGTGCTCGTGGATGCTGCAGGCCTGCCACGAAACTACACGCTCCGGGAGATGGGTCGCTTTCTGGCGAGTGCGCTCCCGCCGCGCGCCTGGGGGGTCCCTCACTTCCTGCCTACGATCGCGCTCGACGCCCTGCGCGCCGGACCCCGTGCTCTCATGCGTGCCAGCCTGCATGTACTGACCGATGATGTGACGCCGATGCTGGAGCGTATCACGATCCCGAGCCTCGTCGTGTGGGGCGAACTCGATCCGCTCATCCCGGTCGAGCACGGCCGCCGAATGGCTGACGCGATTCCGGGCGCACGCTTTGTCGTGATCCACGATGCGGCCCACAACGTGATGTGCGACCGACCATCCGAGTTCAATGACGTCGTTCTCGACTTTCTGGCGGACACGTGAGCCTGCTCACCCGCGAAGCAGGTGACCCGCGACAGCGCGTGCGCTGGCGCGAGGCCGGCGTCGGCGCACCGGTCGTGCTCCTGCCGGGACTCGGCCTGTCCGGCCGCTTCTATGTGCGCAACGCCACCGCGATAGCGGCGGCCGGCTTCCGCCTCATCATTCCGGACATGCCGGCCCTCGGCGGTACCCGCGGCCCGCGCACCGGCTACGGCGTCGAGCCCAGTGCCCTCTTCGCTCTCGCCTTCATCGATCTCCTCGAGCTCGAGCGTGTCCACTGGATCGGTCACTCGATCGGAGCGCAGCATGGCATCGCTGCCGTGGTACGCGCGCCGGACCGCGCGCTCTCTCTGTGCCTCACCGGGCCGACCGGCGGCCACGCCCACTACGCGCGGCGCATTGCCCATCAGGTGGCGGGCATCGCGCGCGAGGCGCTGCATGCCGGTCCTCGCGTCATCGGCGCCGTGCTGCGCGAGTACGTGCGCGTCTCACCCGTGGCCTATGTCGGAACGTGGCTGCGCGGCGCGCGCGACGAGCCGTTCGCGCATGCGCCCCGGGTCACATGCCCCACGCTGTTCGTGGTCGGCACGGAGGATCCCGTCGCCGATCACGCGTTCGTCGAGCGCCTCGCGGGCACCATGCCGAACGCACAGATCGCCTGGATCGACGGCGGTGGTCACGCCCTGCCGCGTGGAGCTGCCGCGGGGTTCAATGCGGCAATCATTACCTTCCTGAGCGCGCTGCGCGATACGCCTTGAAACGAAAACGCAAGGCCTGAATGCAATTGCGTGGCGGCACGCGAAATGCCCGCGAACTCCGCGATTGCGCACGCGCTCGGTCAACCCTACAATGGGTGCCCCGGGCCCTGCCGGCCCGCCCGATCATTCCGCACAGAAGACGGTTGAAAGGCTCTGCAATGAGGAAGTCCGTGATGCACCGCGCGCGTGCTCTCGCGGCGCGGCGCGCCGCCATCGCCATTGCCATTGCACCGCTGACGTTGCCGGCGGCAGGCGTCGCGCAGCAGCTCACGGTCGAGAAGGTTTACGCATCCAACGAGTTCCGTACGCGTGGCGCCGCGCTCGACTTCCATACGGACGGCGAGAATGTGCTCGTATACGAGACGAGCGGCGATGTCATCGATTTGTGGCTCGAGGGCATTCGCACGGGTGAGCGGCAGCGTCTGATCGAGGGGCGCCTGCTCGTACCGGATGGCGCCGCCACGCCGATCCGCATCGAGAACATCACGTTCTCGACGGATCGCTCACGCGCCCTCGTCTTCACCAACTCCGAACGCGTCTGGCGGCTGAACACGCTTGGTGAATACTACGTCTACGATGTCGAGACGCGCGCGCTCACGCCCGTGTCCACTGCAGGCAAGCAGATGTTCGCGAAGCTGTCGCCGGATGGCACGAAGGTCGGCTTCGTGCGCGCGAACAACCTGTTCGTGAAGGATCTGGCCACGGGCACCGAGACGCAGCTCACGACGGACGGCAGCGAGAACATCATCAATGGTACGACCGACTGGGTCTACGAGGAGGAGCTCGACCTGCGCGATGCCTGGCGCTGGAGCCCGGATGGCCGCCACATCGCATTCTGGCGCTTCGACCAGTCGCCGATCGAGCCGTTCTACATGATCGACGATCTGGACCTGTACTCCGAGCCGATCCCGCTGCGGTATCCAAAAGCGGGTACGGAGAATTCCAGTGTGCAGATCAAGGTCGTGGACGTCTCCAACGGCATGACCAGGACGATTACGCAGGTGGATGGCGACAGCTACCTGCCGCGTGCGGACTGGGCCGCATCGGATGAGCTGGTGATCCAGCGACTGAATCGCACGCAGAACCGGCTCGATGTCATCCTGGCGGACGTCGCTACCGGCGAGCTCAAACCGGTATTGATCGAGACCGATAGCGCGTGGGTCGACGTCGACGACGATCTCATCTGGTTCGATCGAGGACGGCGCTTCCTGTGGTCGAGTGAGCGCGACGGCTACAATCACCTGTACGTCTATGGCCGCGACGGACGGGTGCAGCGGCAGATCACGAGCGGAGAGTGGGACGTTGCGACGGTGCTCGGCGTCGATGACGCGGGTGGCTGGGTCTATTACACTGCCGCGCAGCCGACACCCATGGAGCGCCACCTCTTTCGCGTTCGTCTCGATGGCTCGCGCACCGAGCGCCTCACGAAGGAGCCGGGCACGCACAGCATCGCGATGAGTCCCAACTTCGCCTACTATGTCGATGGCTGGTCGCAGGCTGGCGTGCCGCCCACCACGCGCCTGTTCTCGACCGACGGCCGGCTCTCCCGCACGCTCGCGGAAAACTCGAATGTCGCGCAGAAGCTCGAACGGATGGGACTGCACGAACCGGAGTTCTTCCAGTTCGAGACGAGCGACGGCGTCACGTTGAACGGCTACATGATCAAGCCGCCCGACTTCGATGAGAACCGTCGCTACGCGGCGCTCCTGTACGTCTACGGCGGCCCCGGTTCACAGACGGTGACGGATGCCTGGGGCGGCAGCCGCTACCTCTGGCACCAGCTGCTGGCCGAGCGCGGCATCATCGTCGTCAGCGTGGACAACCGCGGCACGGGCGCCCGCGGGCGCGATTTCAAGAAGGTGACCTACCTGAACCTCGGCGAGTACGAGACCCGTGACCAGACGGAGGCTGCCCGCTGGCTCGCGACGCAGCCCTACATCGACGGGCAACGCATCGGTATCTGGGGCTGGAGCTATGGCGGCTACATGACTGCACTCGCCATGATGAACAGCGACCGCTTCGCGGCCGGCGTGTCCGTTGCGCCGGTGACGGACTGGCGCCTGTACGACACGATCTACACGGAACGCTTCCTCCGCACGCCCCAGGAGAATCCCGAGGGCTATGACAGCGGCTCACCGGTGCACAAGGCAGAACAGCTGACGGGTGACCTGCTGCTGGTGCATGGCACTGGCGACGATAACGTGCACTTCCAGAATACGGTGCAACTTGCGAATGCGCTGCAGGCGGCGAACAAGCAGTTCGACCTGATGATCTACCCGAATCGGACGCACAGCATTGCCGGTGGCAACACCACGGTTCACCTGTTCACCATGATCACGGACTGGCTGGTCGAGAACCTGGCGCAACCCGCCAGTCCCACCAGCTGATGCGCGACATGCACTGCATGAATTCTCGAAGCAACGCGAGGAGCGGATGAGGGGCAAGTCGGAGCGTCTGGCGCAGGAACGGGAGCGGAAGCGCAAGACGGCGCACTCCACCAAGCGTCGTCTGAACGGGGTGCGCGGCCAGTCGCTCACCGATTCGCTGGAGCTGGATCGCACGATCCACGAGCGCATTCGCCTCGGTATCGTGAGTGCACTCGCGGTCAACGAGACGCTCACGTTCAATGAACTCAAGACCCTGCTCGAGACGACCGACGGCAACCTGAGCGTGCACGCCAGAAAGCTCGAGGATGCTGCTTACATTACCTGTACGAAGACCTTCGACGGCCGCGTCCCGCGCACGGAGTACCGCCTGACGGACTCCGGCCGCAGCGCGCTCGACGAGTACATCGGACACATGGAGTCGTTGATCCGGTCGGTGCGCGAGGGATAGGCGGACAGCAGTCCGTTCCGCGCACGCGAGCAGGAAAAAGCCAGCCACCCGGGACAGCCGGGCAGGCTGGCTTTCTCTTGCCCTGCTCTGCTATCGCTTCAGCAGTGAGATGCTCCCATTTACCGTCGACACGGAAAGCGTCCGCCCACCACTGCCGATCGTACCATTCAGCCGTTTCGGGCCGAAACGTCCCTGGATCGTGAGCGGCCAGTCCGTGGAGATGCTGCCGTTCACGGTGCTGGCGCGCACCTCAGTGTTCACGTCCTGCGCGCCGATCGCGATCTCGATCGAGCCGTTCACGGTCTCGAACTCGAGCTCGCCATCCCAGTCGGCCCGATCCATGTTGACTTCGATGGATCCGTTCACCGTGTTCGCGCGCGCGAGGCCGCGGGTGTCGACTTCAACGGCACCGTTCACGGTCTGTGCATCGACGCGCCCGGTCAATCCACGCGCAGTCACCCGCCCGTTCACCGTCTTGCCGATGAAGTTCACGCCGGACGGCACTTCGACACGGAACTCGACCTTCGTGTCGTTGTTGCGCGCGCCGATGCGGCCTGCGCGGCCGGGTGCGCACTCGTTCTGCTGACGGTCATTCGGGTAGACCGCGCAGATGGTGACGCCACCGTCATGGCGGACGACTTCGAGCCGCACGTCTTCGGCATTGCCGCGGCGGCCGGCCTCCTTGTGCGCGCTCACGCGGACTTCACTGCCGCTGGCTGCGACGGCGACGATCTCGCCATTCACGCCCTTGATCTCGATCGCATCCCCCGCAGCGATGTTGCCGTTCCAGGAGAAGTCCTGGGCGGAAGCGGCCGCCGGGGCTGCCAGCAGCAGCCCGCCAACGGCGAGGGCAAGGACCGGAAAACCGACTGCACGCATTACGCCTCCGTAGTCATGTCAGGGTGTACGCAGGACGCGGACATCGCCACCGAAGGAATCGAGCTCGACACGAGCGCCGCTGCCGGAGCCAAGCTGGAACTGGAACCGGCCGCGCGCCTCACGATCGCGCACCTGCACCGGGAACTCGACTTCGAACTCTCCATTGAACGTGGAGACGAGGAACCTCGCATTGCTCCCGGCCGGCACACGCATCTCGATGGTCCCGTTGTGCGAACTGAGCGCGTAGTAGCCGTCGTTCTCCAGGGTACCCTGATAGGCGACGGTCCCGTTCACGGTGCTCGCTTCCACGCGGGCCGAGCGCACGCCGGCCATGGTGATCGGACCATTCACGCTCTCCGCCTCGATCTCGCCGCTGCTGTTGCTGATACGGATCCCCTGGTTCACGCTGCCGACACGGATGTGGCCGTTCGCACCCTCCAGCGTCACGCTGCCTTCCACCGTCTCGAGGTCGATCTCACCGCGGCCGCCACTCAGGTGGATGTCACCATTCACGGACTCGATTTCCACGGCACCATTCACGCCCTCGACCCGGGTCGGGTGGTTGATGCCCTCGATCTCGAGGCTCAGTCGTGCGGGCACATCGATCTCGAACCGGACGTTGCCGGCGGAGCTGTACTCGTTCTCGGGCTCGACACTGACTTCGTCGTCGCTGCGGTCGATGTCGATATAGTCGTTCGGACCGTGCGTCGCACGCACACGGATCTCGTCTCGGCTCCATGCGCGCACGACCGTCGAGCCGTTCATGTTCTCGAGCCGCAGCACGCGGACACCCGCAGCGCTCAGCGTCGTGTCCGTCCGCTGTTGCATTGACCCGGGCAACAGCAGCGCGCCCGCGAGCAGGATCGGCAGTATCATATCAGGTGCTTCCCCTCCCGATGCTGCCCGCCTGGCGAAGCAGCTCGAGCTTCTTCTGGACCGTGTTCGCGTAATGTCGATTCAGGTACGGATTGGCCGGGTCGCTGCGCATTGCGGCGCGTGCCTCGGCGAGCGCCTGGTCGATAATCAGCAGGTTGCGACGCAGCACGGCAATCGTCGCCGGATCGAGCTGCGTTTCGCCGGCCAGCAGCATCTGCTCGAGTTGCCGGATCTGCGCGTCCACCGTGTCATCGACGATGCCGGTGCTCGCTGGCAATGCACGGACACCCGTCTCGATCGCGGGCGCACCGTCGGCTTGGGAAACGGCACGTCCGATCACCCAGCTCGAGCCCGCGGACGCGAGGATCAGCGCCAGGGAAGCGGCCGCGAGCTGCGGCACGGTGAAGCTGAGCCGGCGGCGGCGGGCCGTGCCGGCGAGCGGAAGTACGACGTCGCGCTCTGCCTCGATCCGCGCCGCAATGCCTGGCCACAGGTCACGACCGGGCTCGCCTCGCTCGAGTGCGCGCGCGTCTGCAATGACGGTGCGCAGGTCGGCGAGCGTGGTCCGGCATGGGGTGCACCCATCGAGGTGCTGCTCGAGCTCGCGCCGCTCGGGCGCGCTCAACTCATCGTCCAGGTATTCGGACAGTCGTTCCGTGTAGCGATCGTGACTCATCTCTGCCTCAGGTCAGGTGCTCCCGCAGCGTCATGCGGGCGCGGTGCAGCTGTGACTTCGAGGTGCCGGGCGAAACGGAGAGCAGCTCGGCAATCTCCTCGTGGGTGTAGCCCTCGACATCATGGAGCACGAAGACGCGGCGTGCTCCTTCGGGCAGTTTGCGGATCGCCCGTTCCAGGTCGATGCGGGCGCCCGCTGGCCGGCCGGCGCCCCTGCCCCAGACCCGCCCTGCTTCCTGGTCCGATTTCACCTCGGCCTCAGCATCCGCAACGAACCGCGCCCGGTACGTACCCATCGTGGCACGCTTCGCCAGGATCACGTTCACGGCCAGCCGGTAGAGCCATGTACCGAAGGCCGAGTCGCCACGGAACCGGTCCAGCTTGCGCCAGGCGCGCAGGAAAACCTCCTGCGTCAGGTCGTCTGCCTCTTCCGGACCGGCCATGCGCCGGCACAGCGCATGGATCCGCGCCGTGTGCGCCCGGTAGAGGCGCTCGAATGCCGCCATGTCGCCAGTTGCCGCGCGGCGTACGTCCGCGCGTTCGGCGTCCGCGCCGGCGGGGGCGCGCTGATCGACCAGAGGCTTCGTCTCCACTGCCATGGCTCTCGGTGACTTGAGATAGGGTAACCAGCGCCGACGGTTGGAAGTAGACCGCTGCGGGGCTGCCATACCCGGCCGGGGCCGGGCTCCGGACACACTGGACCGGCCGTACGCCGCGGGACGCCACCCGGTTGCGCGCGCGGCCGAATCCGCCGATCCTGCGCCAGGCATCGCCGGCGCGCTGGTGGGCGCTGCACACGGCGCGACGCGCCGTTGGGTCGCGTCGAATTCCAGACGCCGATGTCCGTGCGACGGCAGAGCAGAGGAGGAAGACGTGGAGAAGCTGCACAAGAGCGAAGAGGAGTGGCGTCGCGAGCTGACGCCCGAACAGTACCGGATCCTGCGTGAGAAAGGAACCGAGCGCGCCTTCACCGGCAAATACAACAGCGCCAAGGAACCCGGCGTCTACCGGTGCGCGGCCTGCGGCCAGCCCCTTTTCGATGCCGAAACGAAGTACGACTCGGGCAGCGGCTGGCCGAGCTTCTATCAGCCCATCATGCAGCAGAGCGTCGAGACGGCCGAAGATCACAGCCTCTTCGCGAAGCGAACGGAGGTGATGTGCAGCCGTTGCGAGTCCCATCTCGGTCACGTCTTCCCGGATGGGCCCGACCCGACGGGCATGCGCTACTGCATCAATTCTGCTGCACTCGAGCTCGACCCGAACGCGAAGGAGCAGGGTGACGTCTGAGCACATTCGACGACGGCCGGCGGCGCGGGCCACCGCGGCCCGCGCGCTCGCCGGCGTGCTTGGCATCATCCTCAGCGGCATGCCGGCCGCAGGCACGGCCCAGGACGCCTGGCCGCAAACCGCGCCCGAACGCACGGGTCACGTCGAGACGACTCGGTACGACGACGTTCACACGTTCATGCGCACCCTCGCCGAGCGATCGCCGCTGATCCAGCTCGACACATTCGGCTACACGCTCGAGGGCAGAGCGCTGCATTTCGCCATCGTCGGCAGGCTGAACGCCTTCACACCGGAAGCAGTGCGCGCATCGGGGCGCACCGTCATCTATATCCAGGGCAACATCCACGGTGGCGAGGTCGAGGGGAAGGAATCGGCTCTGATGCTGCTCCGCGACCTCGCCCAGGGCCGACACGCACAGTGGCTCGATTCCCTCGTGCTCCTCATCGCACCGATCTACAACGCCGACGGCAACGAGCGCATCATGCTGACGAACCGGCCGCTTCAGCACGGTCCGATCGGCGGCATGGGGCAGCGCCCGAACGCACAGGGCTATGACCTGAACCGTGACCACATGAAGCTGGACTCGCCGGAGGCACGCTCGCTCGCGCTGCTGCTGCGGGAGTGGGACCCCCACGTCGGCATCGATCTTCACACCACGAACGGCACGCAGCACGGCTACCACCTCACCTACTCGCCGCCGCTCCATCCGAACACGGACTCCACGATCGTAGCCTTCCTGCGCCAGCAGTGGCTGCCGCATGTGACAGCGGCGATTCGCGACGCGTACGGGTGGGAGTACTACTACTACGGCAACCTGTTCGGGGAGGGCGCGGAGCGAGGCTGGTACACGTTCGATCACCGTCCCCGCTTCAACAATAACTACCTCGGCATGCGCAACCGCTTCGCAATACTGAGCGAGGCGTACTCCTATGCGACGTTCCCCGACCGTATCCTCGCGACCAGCCGCTTCCTCGAGGAAGTCCTTGCGTTCGCGTACACACATGCAGGCGAGATCCGCCGCATCGTCGCAGCCGCGGACGCGCAACCCGTGAGCGGTCGGACACTGGCCGTGCGAGCCGGCTTCGAGCGCGCGACCGAGCCGCTCGACCTCCTCATGGGCAGGACAGTAGAGGAGCGGCATCCGTATACCGGCGAGGTGATGTTGCGCCGAGTGGATGAGACCCGCGTGGAGCCCGTGCCGGAGTTTGGTACGTTCACGCCGACGGAGACCGCACGCGCGCCCACCGCCTACCTCGTGCCCGCTGACTTCGATGAGCTCGTATCGTTGCTTCAGGCGCACGGGGTGCGGATGAGCGCGCTCGAAGAGACGCGCACCCTTCGCGTCGAGCGGTTCACAATCGATTCGACCTGGATCGCCGACCGCGAGTTCCAGCACCACCGCGAGCGCACTGCAACCGGACGCTACGAAGCCTTCGAGACGACGCTCGAGGCTGGCACATGGATCGTGCCCGTCGATCAGCCACTCGGCCGACTCGTCTTCATGCTCCTCGAGCCGCGCAGCGACGACGGCGCACTGAACTGGAACGTGCTCGACGAAGCGCTGGACGACGCGTGGTCGCACTGGCCGGTGCTGCGGACAGAGTCGGATCTGTCGAGCCGGGACCCGTAACCCCGCACCCCGCCCCGCACCCAATTCACCAATTCACCAATTCACCAATTCGTACTCATCCGCGCAGCAGGATCTCCTCGAAGAAGGCGCGGGCACGCGGGTCATCCGACTGACCGAGCCAGAAGATTGCGCTGCGCCGCAGCTTCGCTTCCGGCGACGTGCGTGCGATCTCGATGAGCGCGGGCACGGCCTCCTCGGCCGGGCGCTGTGAGAGCGCGAAGACGGCGCTCTCGCGCACTTCGACGTCGCCGGCGTCGTCGTCGACCACGTCCCGCAGCCCGGCGGTCGCGCGCTCACCCGCGGCCTGGCCGACCCAGAAGACAGCCGCCTTGCGGACGCGCCGTTCGACGGCGTCGTCGCGTGCGATGCGCAGCAGCTCCGGCCACGGCTCGACATCCTCGCCAAGCGTTGCTGCGAACACCGCGTTCTCGGCCGCCTTGCGCGGCGCGGAACGCACCACGTTGCGCAACAGGAAGTCGGCTGCCTGTACCGGCGTCACTGTTCCGAGATCGACGGCACCGGCGGGCAGCGTCCGGGCGCCGACCCTCGTGCGTAGAGCGGTGACGGCAGTACCGTCGCGCTCCAGGTCGATCCGTACGGGTCCGAACTCACACGTGCCGCTCTGCAGCGAGTACCGACCCCGACCCGTGACGATCGTTCGCTTGCCGTTCAGGTCGACATAGCGCGGCTGCTCGCTGCCGACGTTGATGATGTTGTCCCCGTCGCCGCACACACCCGGCTTGGCGGCATACTCGAAGACTACGGTCCTGCCGGCAGGTGCCCGCTCCACCCGCTCGGCAAGCGACTGGGCGTGCACCGGCGTCGAACCTGCGACGAGGAATGCCACGGACAGGACAGTAGGATTGCGCACGATGCCTCCCGACTGGAGATGAGGCGCGCGCCGCGAGGAATCACCCGACGCGCACCCAATTCACCAATTCACCAATTCGAATGACTTATCCGTTGATCAGCTCGAGCAGGAACGCCTGCACGCGCGGATCCTTCGACTGGCCGAGCCAGAAGGTCGCCTGCTTGCGCAGCTCGACGTCGGGATCGGACCGTGCGATGCTCATGAGCTTGTCGATTGCGTCCGTGCCGCCGTTTTGGGAGAAGACGAAAATGAGCTGATCCTTCACCTCCTTGTCGTCCACCTGGTCGTAGAGCTGTGTCAGTCGGCCGATCGGTACATTCCCGGACTGGCCTGCCCAGAACAGTGCCTGCTTGCGCATCTCGAGGCTCTCGCGCCCGTTCGTCGCGATGTCGAGGAGGAACGTGGCGTTCTGCTGGTTGCGCTGTTGTGCGAGCGAGAAGATGACCTTCTCCTTGAGCTCGTCGCTGTTGATGCGGCCGTACAGGTCGCGCAGGAACCCGGAGTTGCTCTCCGCGTGATTCTGGCCGATCCAGAAGATCGCCTGCGCGCGCATCTCCTCGGGTGCATCGGTGCGCAGCGCGTAGGCCCGCAGCAGCTCGCCCGCGCGGGCGCTGCGGTGCTGGGACAGGGCGAAGATCGCCTTCTCCTGGAGTCCCTCATCGTCGGAGTCCCGCAGGATCCCCTCGAGTGCTTCGACCGACCGTGCGCCATCGACCTGCGAGAGCCAGAAGATCGCCTGCTCGCGCACGTCGCGATCGGGATCATTGCGCACCAGGTCGAGCAGGATGTCCGCGGTCTCGGGCGAGCGCTTCTGCGAGATCAGGAACACTGCCTTGCGACGGAGCGGGGCCGAGCACGCGTCGCGCTTGGCGAGCACCTGCTTCAGGATCGGAACTGCGCGGTCCGCATCCATCTGCAGCAGCGCATTCAACGCGACGACGCGGGTGTCGTTCTCATCGTCCGGGTCAGGGCAGCCCTGCTGCTGTGCGGCGGTGGCTGCCCGCTGGACGGCTGCACTGCTCTGCACGTCACCGAGCTCGGCGAGCTGCGCATTGATCGTCTGGACGAGCGCATCCGCATCGCGCACCTGTGCGTTCGGGTAGCGGCTGCGCAGGGTAGCGATCGCGGTCCGGGCGGCACGGAGGTCGTCCATGCTGGCGTTGCCGCGAGACAGGGCGAACGCCTGCCAGTAGAACGCCTGCGGCGCGTACTCGGAGCGCGGCCAGCGCCGCGGAATCTGTGCGAATGTCTGCGCGGCGCGGCGGTAGTCGCCACGATTCAGCGCCTCACGCCCCTGCCTGTACATGCCATCGGCGGGGTCCTGCGGGTACGACGCGGTCGCCAGGCTGCCGGTCTGGGCCGCCGCGACCCGGGCGTGCGCTGCCATGACCGGAGCGTCTGCACGGGAAGCCGACTGCGCAGCCGCCGCAGCGGGCAGCAGTGCAGCAATGATCGTGGTATGCAGAATGATGCTACGCATGTGTGTCTCCTAGATCCCCGCCGCGGGCCCGCTCGCCGTGACGGCGCGCAGGCGGAGCAGCATGTTGGTGCGATCGATGCTTTCCTGGATCATCTCCAGCTCGCCTGTATTCGTGCTGGAGAGGTTCGCGATCTGTGCAAGGTGCAGCTCGAGGTCCTCGAGCAGCCGTGCGGTTTCCGGATCCTGCGCCGCCGGTGAATCCCGCAGCAGTCGCGTATTGATCAGAAGGTCCTGCGCCCAGCGGGCGACCTCCTGGGTACGACCGGACTGCACGTCCCTGACATAGCCGGTGAGCAGGGCCTCGGTGCGCGTCAGGTGCTGGCGCGCTGCGAGGCGGTACGGCAGCATGGCCGCGTCATCCAGCTCTGCGCCGCTGCTCGTGCGCACCACCGGCGGTTCGTCGCCGCCGTCCAGCGTGGCCCGCCCCAGGCCGATGCCGAGTGCCAGCATCGCCGCCAGGCCGACGCCCCACGCGAGCCACGGTGTACGCCGACGGAAGCGTGCGCTGTGGCCGCGCCGGTCACGGCGCGCCTCGTCGATGCGCGCCCACATCTCTTCCTTCGGTGGCTCCGGCACGGCAGGCATCTCCTCCAGCAGCTCGTGCAGGTATTCCGTGAACTTCTCGTCTTCCTTCATCATGTCGCCCACTCTCCGGCGAATTCTGCCAGCGCCTCACGCAGTCGGGCGCGCGCCCTGGAGAGCCGCGCCTTCGAAGTGCCCGCAGGCATGTCGAGCGCCCTGCCGATCTCCTCGTGCGTGTAGCCCTCCATGTCGTACATCACGAACACCACCTTGTAGCGGTCGGGCAGCGCGTCGATCGCGCCGCTCAGTCTCGACTTCAGGTCCGGCTCCGCGTTGCGCGGTGTGGTCCCGATCTCGGCAACGTCATCCAGGCCGGTCTCCCGCTCGCGCGTCCGCTTCACCCTGCGCATCCCGTTCAACGAAACGGAAACGCCGATCGTGTGCAGCCACGTCGACAGCGCGGCCTCCCCTCGGAACTCGCCCAGCCGGTCGAATGCGCGGACGAATGCCTCCTGCGTGAAGTCCTGCGCCAGATCGCCATCGCCGTTCGCCATCCGGTAGCACAGGCGGTAGACCCGGTCCACGTGCGCGTCGTACAGCGCGCGCTCCGCCGCGGCGTCGCCGGCCAGCACCCTCTGTATGAGAAGCTTCTCGTCCAAGGTCGTGCTTCCTCTGTTCGCGCTCGCCTTCCACACACTCCGACACAGCTCGGAGGGGATCGGTTGCAAGATAATCGGGACGACGCCGTGGGGGCGCTCACGACGATGGTGTCGCCCCGTCGAGGCGTAGCGGCCCCGGGGGCGCGAGCCGCGGGTGCCTCGAGGGGGGAGACCGGAGCTTCCACCCGGCGGCTGCGCGCGTTATGCTACCTGCCGATGCGACGAAGCAAGTTTCTCGACGAGCAGCTCTCCCTGCCGCTCGCTCACCTCGATGAAGGCGGCATGCTCGACGCGCTGCGTACCCGCGGCGCCGTCTCCCTCGAGCGCGTCAGGTTCAAGAGGAACCGGAGCCGCATGGCTTCGCTCTCCGCCGACCACACCTGCCTCAACCTGCAGGAGTGCTTCCGCGCCGCGCCCGGCCCCGTGCTCGACGCCATCGCCGCGTTCGTGACCGCTCCATCGTACAATGCGGCGTTTCGTTCTGCCGTTGCGCGCATGCGGAAGTGGTGGGACGGTCAGGAAGGGGATGAGCGTCCCGGCGAGCCGGTGGTGCTGACGTCGTGTGCGACGCCCGAGCAGGCCGCACTGCTCGTCGCCCTCTACGTGCGGTTGAACGCCTCCCACTTCGGCGGCATCCTGCCGGCCGACGTGCCGCTCCGCCTCAGCAACCGGATGTCCCGGCGCTTCGGCCATATCCACTACACTCGGCGGAACGGCCAGCGGGTGATCGCCGAGATCGCGCTCAATGTGGACCTCTGCCTGCGCGGCAACGAGCGCCACCTGGAGGAGACCCTCCTGCACGAGATGGCGCATGGGGAAGCATGGCTGGTGCACGGCGACCGCGGCCACGGACCCGTCTGGCGCGCAATCGCCCGCCGCGTCGGCTGCGAGCCGCGCGCCTGCTCGCGTGTGCGCATCCGCCGCCGCGCCCGCGGTGCCCGCGTCACGGATCTGCCGGCGCTCGCGGTGGAGTGAGAGGCGCGCCTCTGCCGCGCTCCGCATTCACGCTCCCCGTACGTCCACCACAGAGCCCTCAGAGCGCACAGAGGGTTCGTACTCCCCACCCCATGCTCCAACAAAAAAATGCGCCCGGAAATGATCCGGACGCTCTCCCGCCGCGTACTCCGTGCTCGCTGCGGCATCTGTGGTAAATGCTGTTTCTGTTGCGCCTGAATCCGCCGCGAACCAACTCGAAGAGCGAACAAGCGATCTCAGTTGACTCCCGCCGCTACCGGTGCCCCCGCCTCCGCCAGAATCCGCAGTGCGTCCGGGCCATCGATCGTCTCGCGCTCGAGTAGCGCCTCGGCGAGCGCGGTGAGTGCCGCCTGATGGGCCGTCAGGATCTCGCGGGTACGCTCGTAGAGCCGCTCGAGCAGCGCCTGCACGTCGGCGTCCATCCGCGCCTGCGCCTGCGCGCTCAGTGGTGTGCTCTCGTCGTCGTGCACGAGCAGGCCGCCGTTCGAGCCCATGGCCAGGCGGAACACCATCTGGCGCGCGATCCGGTTCACCTGGACCAGGTCGCTCTCGGCCCCACCTGTCACCGCCTCATGACCGAACACCAGCTCCTCGGCGATGCGGCCACCGAACCCCTTGATGATCTGCCCTTCCAGGTAGCGCCGCGAGTAGAGGTGCATGTCGCCGTCCGGCGCGAAATGGGCAACGCCCATGGCACGGCCGCGCGGCTGGATCGTGACCTTGTGCAGCCCGTCATCGGGGCAGCCGAGCGCGCCGGCGAGCGCATGGCCCGCCTCATGGAATGCGACGACGCGCCATTCGTGGTTCGGTGCAATGAATCCGACGCGCTCCTTGCCGAGCAGCATGCGATCGCGTGCGATCTCGACGTGCGCCCAGCCGACCTGCTCGCTCGCCTCGCGGACCGCCGCGATCGCGGCCTCATTGAGCAGATTGGCGAGGTCCGCGCCACTGGCGCCCGGCGTGAGCTTCGCGAGCCGTCGCAGATCGACGTCGCCCTGAAGCGGGATGGCG
>CAYSGF010000007.1:0-11411 GCA_964430275.1 uncultured Gemmatimonadaceae bacterium | reverse complement strand
CGACGATGGTGGAGAAAACCATGCGGTATCCGGGCCACGCAGCGCTCATGGAAGTGCTGCGCGAGACCGGGTTCTTTCGGAGGGATTTCATGATGGTCGGCGGTGCGGCTATCCGCCCGCTCGAAGTCACGGCGCGGCTGCTGTTCCAGGCGTGGGAGTTCGAGCCGGGTGAGGAGGACCTGACCGCGATGCGGGTAGAGGTCGAAGGCGTGAAGGATGGCCGGAACGTACGGCACACGTTCACGATGCTGGATCGCTACGACCGCGCGTCGCAGACCACGTCCATGGCGCGCACGACCGGCTACACGTGCACGGCGGCCGTGCGGATGGTCGCGACCGGCCTGTACAGGAACATCGGTATCTCGCCACCCGAGCTGGTCGGGCGGGAGACGAAGTGCTACGACTTCATGATGAATGAGCTGCGCGAGCGCGGCGTGGTGTTCACGGAGGCCGTCACGGCAGAGTGACGGCGCCGCTCTCCGGATCATAGCGCGCGCCCGCCGGCAGCAGGTGCATGCGCAGGTTCGCTGCACCGAGCACGGCCGCGGATGGGGCAGTAATGTCGGCGGCGCGCGCGTCGTAGATGACGACCGCCCCGCGACCCCGCACCGTCCATTTACCATCCGGGCCCACCTCGATCGCCGTGCCCTCGCCGATGCCGGCCCCGAGCAGCGCGGGGCGCTCCAGTACTGCACTGAGCAGGCGATTGTGGCGCTCGCGCTCGATGAAATGCTGGTCCACGATGACGTCGGACACGAAGCCGAAACCGGGAACGACGACGATCGTGCCGCGCGCGAGCTGGCGGAACTCGTCGCCATGATACCCGATCGTATCTTCGCCCGCCGCGATCTGCTCGCCTGTCAGCATGGAATCCGACATGATTGCCGCGCCGGCCGAGGTGCCGCCGATCACGGCGCCGTTGGCGTGGCGCGCGCGGATCGAATCGAGCACGGGCGTGTCCTGCAGTACCGGAACCAGCCGGGCCTGGTCGCCGCCGGTGAACCAGACGCCGGTCACTCCCTCGAGGAGGGCGGCTGCCGAGTCGGTCTCCGCCTGTGCGCGCGTGAGCAGCAGGTTGAAGGCGTCCGCGCCGAACTCGACGAGCTGCTCGACCTTGCCGTCGCCGGATTCGGCGGGTGCGCTGCTCGCCATCGGTACGACCGCAATGCGGGCGTTGCCCGGTCCCCCCGCGAGCTCGACGAAACGCGCCACGAGCGCGTCGGGCTGTCGGCCGCCACCCACGATCAGCAGATGACCACGCCGCTGGGCGTGCAGTGGCGTCATGGTCGTGAGGCAGCCGAGCACAGCGAGCGCGACGGTCGCGAGCGGGTGGCGCATGCGGTTTCCTGGGTGAGGTGAGGGGTGAGCGGATTGTAGCTGCACGCAGGCTGCGGGGCTAATTCGTCCCCGTCAGCTCGTCGCCTGCGCCGAACGCGCTGCGGACCGGCCGCCCCTCCAGTTCCTCGTCCACACGGATTCCCAGAAGCCACAGTACGGTTGCGGCCGTGTCCATAATCCGGACGGGCTCGCGCAGCGGGCCCGTGCCGACCACGCCCTTGCCGGCCACGATCCACGGGATCAGCACGTCCTCTTCGCCGGGCCCCGTGTGGTCGCGCCCATGGCCGCCGTGGTCCGCGGTCACGATGATCGTGTACTCGCCTTCGCCGTACGCCTCGTCGGCCGTCTCGACGATGTCCTCCAGCGCACCGTCCGCACTGCTCACGGCGCGGCCGTACAGCGGCGTCATCCAGCCGACCACGTGGCCCGCGTAGTCGGCGTCGCCGATATGGACGAAGAGCAGGTGCGGCGGCTGCTCTGCGAGTACGTCCTCCACGTCGTCCTCGACCTCGTTTCCGAGCAGGCCGATCACCCCGCCGACCGGCCGCTGCACGTAGTCATAGCCCTCTCCGCTCGCGAGTCCGGCCAGCTTCGGCTTGCTGAAGAAGGCTGCCGTCTTGAGCCCGTGGCCGCGGGCGCGCTCGAAGATCGTCGCCACGGTGCGGATGCTGTCCGGCCGCGTCTCGTTCCAGGTCACGCCATGGCGCGCAACGGATGCGCCGGTCAGCATCGACGTATGGGCGGGCACGGTCTTGCTCGGCACGACCGTGCGCGCGGTCAGCGTGTAGCGGCCAGTGCGCATGAGCTGGTCCAGTGTCGGCGTGGCGTACGTCGTGATGGCGTCCGGTCGCAGGCCGTCGATCGAGACGATGATGACGTGGCGGCTGAGTCCGGGCGTCAGCGCTTCGGCGACGTCCTGGAGCGGTCCGCCCACGCGCCGCACGACGCTGGGACGCAACCATTCGACGAGCACGAGCCCCCCGATTGCGACGGCGAGCACAATGGCGACGAGGAGCCATGTCCTGCGGCTGCGCAGCCAGCTTCCGTTCGTTGCGTGCATGCGATTTCTTCCGGGCATGTTCGATGCCGCCGGTCCGCACACGGCATGTTGCTTGCGCATTGTGAAAGCGCAAGTCACCCGCAGTCTGGGCTGCAGCGTATGGAGCTGCAGCCTTTTTTCTTGGGATCCGATCCGAAGGAGGGCTCATGGACCGATCCAGCACGAGTGGGGCAGGCGGTACGGGCGAGGCGTTCGAGGCATCGGGCTCGACGTTTCCGACGTCCGGTGATTCCGCGGAGCAGAGTCGGAGCACTGTAGACAATGCCAAGGACAGCGTAAAGCAGGAGCTGCGGGAGGTGCGCGATGACGCACAGCGTCGCGCGGCGGACACCGTGAACCGTCAGAAGCACCAGGTCGCGGACCGGCTCGACTCGATCGTGCACGCACTGGGTGCGGCGCAGCAGTCGCTGCGCGACGATGAGCAATCACAGCTCGCGAGCTACGTCGATGATCTCGGCAAACAGGTGGAGCGCAGCACCGGTTATCTCCGCAACAACGACTTTGGTGGGATGATGCGCGACATGCAGAACGTCGCGCGCAACAACACCGGCCTGTTTCTCGGCAGCACGTTCGTCGCGGGCATGGCGATGGGGCGCTTCCTGCGCGCATCGGAGCCGGAGGAGACTGGTGGCGAGCTGGCCGGCTCGCGCGGTGAGCTGGACGCGACCAGCAGTGTGACGGGCAACTTCGGTGTCATGGGTGACGGCGCCAGCGGCTACGAGGTGCAGGATCGCAAGGTCCGCGAGCGCAGCGCCGGGGTGTGGGACGCGACGCGTCGCGCATCATCCACGAGCGACGTGGTGAGCAGCGACTTCGGCATCGGCGGTGCGCCCGATCGAACGGATGACATCGGCTTCGCGGGCAGGCCCCGGACAGACGGTGATATCGGCAGCACACGCGGGGAGGACCGATGAGCGCTGACCGAATGACGCCAGGAACGGAGGACCGACTGAGAGGAAGTACCACGGCGCATCTCGCCGGCACCGCCGGCGTGCGTACGGACGGCAGCAGTGTCCGCGTGGATCGCAGCACCTTCCGCGACGAGCGCTCGATCGGTGACCTGATCAAGGAGCTGCAGGGCGAGTCGAGCACACTGCTGCGACAGGAAGTCGAGCTCGCGAAGGCGGAAATGACGGAGACCGCCGGCGTCTACGCCCGCAACGCCGTGAATGTCGCGATCGGGGGCGCACTCCTGCTCGCGGCACTGCTCGGCCTGGTCTACGCCATCAACATGGCGCTCACGGCACTGCTCGAAGGCGTCGTGGGGCTGGAGACGGCGGTATGGCTGTCGCCGCTCATCCTGACCGTCGTGGTCGGCGTGATCGGCATGTCCATGGTGAAGGGCGGCATCAAGAGAATCCGTGAGCAGTCCATCGTACCACGTCGGACGACCGCAACCCTGAAGGAAGAGAAGCAATGGCTGAAGCATCGGAACGGCTGAGCGCGGACACGGGGGCGGGCAGGCGCTCGCCCGACGAGATCCGCAGTGAGATCGAGCGTACGCGCTCGGAGATGCACGAGACGGTCGACGCTCTCGAGCGGCGGCTCACGCCCGGCGAGATCTTCGACGAGGTGTGGCAGCGCTTCCGCGGCAGCGGCGGCGGTGGTGGCGCCGGCGAGGTGGTGCGAGAGCATCCGGTCCCGCTGGCCCTCATGGGCCTGGGACTCGGCTGGCTCGCGGTCGAGAAGGCGACCGGGAACCGCGAGTCGCACAACCAGGACGAGACCATCGCCACGGCGAGCTACGGGACTGTCGGCTACTACGAACCGGGAACGCTGCGCGCCGAGGAAGAGGGCGAGAGCAAGCTCGACAAGGTGAAGCACGGCGCGGACTCGGTGAAGGAGAAGGCGTCTGAGCTGAAGGACAAGGCATCGGGGGCGCGCGAGAAGGCGTCGCAGCTCGGTGACCGGGCATCGGAGGCGGGCCACCGCGCGTCGGACATGGCGTCCTCGGCGGGGCATCGCGTCAGCGAGACGGCGTCGCACGCCGCGGATCGCGCGCGCAGCACCGCGCGTCGTGCACAGGACGGCTTCGACCGCCTCAGCCGGGAGCAGCCGCTGGCGCTCGGTGCGATCACGTTCGGCCTCGGCCTCGCGGCGGGCATGATGACGCCGACCACGCGCTGGGAGGACGAGCACGTCGGCCCGTCGAGCGACCGCCTGAAGGACACCGCGCGCGAGACGGCGCACGAGGCAAAGGACATCGCGAAGGAGGTCGCGCACGAGGCGAAGGACGTCGCGCGCGAGACGAAGGATGCGCTCGAGCAGTCGGCGCGCGAGACGGAAGGCCGGAGCGCCGGCGAGCGCATCGGCGCCGCGGTGGACCGCGCAAAGGACACCGCCATGCACGCCGCCGAGCAGCACCACATCGACCGCGAAGGGCTGAAGGATCGCGGCCGTGAGGTGGCGGAGAGCGCGAAGCAGCACATCAGGGAGGGGCGGGAGGAGACGGGGACGCGGTCGGGACCGGATCCGACACGGCTGTAAGCCGTGCCGTTCAGTCCGAGGCAGTGATCCCGCCACGTGCGGAACAGCACAGCAACGGCCGTCCATTTCTCTCGTAATGGACGGCCGTCGCGCCTCGCCGCGCCGACGCATTCCTGACGAACTCACCAGATCCTGACAGTCGGATACAAATACCGGACGTTGGCATGGCAAACTTCTGACGTTTCCGGGCTGGCGCGCGCAACGGCCGTGCGTGATCGTTGGACCGTCCGAATACCCGTGCATCACCCGGACGCGGTGAGGCAGCCTCGGTTCCATTTGGCCAGCTGCCCGGCCGTATCCCTGCACAAGCAGCGATCACCCGCCGTACGCGTCACGTCGGCTCTCCCTGACCTGGAATGGCCTTATCTCCGCGCCGCCGCCGGCCGCGGCCGCACGACATCGCTCGCCGTGCAGTCCCCGCGGGCGGAGCGGCGCCCGACCTGCGAGCCGAGAACTCCGCATGCACGAATGGACGTGTGGCCATGTATGAGGCAGTGGCCGATTCGTACCTCACACAGGCACACCGTCGCGCACTCGACGTTGTGGCCATTCGAACACGCTGTCCGCCTTCATCTGCGACGACTCGCAACCCGCGCTCTGCAACACGGGTCAGGCGACGTATACGTACAACCCGCCGCCGCCGCCGCAGGCGCATGCACCGCCCGTTCTAAGCCTCGCGCCCCACAATCCCGGCGTCGGGGCCCCCTCACCCTTCGATGCAGTGGCCGCATACAGCACACCGGCGTACGTGAGCCTCGATCAGCCGCGCGCGGTTTCGTTGGTCTACAGCTACTCGCGGGCGAATCCCACTGCCTTCCTCCAACTGGACGCGACCGACCACTCCACCAGTCCGATAAACCTCGTGCGCATCCGGGTAAAGGATGCGAGTGGTGCATACGTCACGCTGCAGAGCGGGAACATCTCGGCGGTATACCATGGCAAGCACGGGGCAAACCGACTGGCAGCACAGTGGGATGTCAGTCATCTGCCGACTGGCGCTTACAAGCATACGGCGATCGTTCGCAGCTTCTTCGACGGCGGCACGACTACCGAAAGCACCGACACTACGCGGATCATCGTCGTGAATGAAGCGCAGAGCCCATTCGGCAGCGGCTGGAGCATGCCGGGGCTGCAGCGGCTGACGATTCAGAGCGACGGGATCGTCGTCAGTGAAGGCGACGGTCGCGCGGTGTACTACCGGAAGGTCGGCGGCTCATACGTTCGTCCGGCCGGGGAGTTCGCGACGCTGATGTATGTGGCGCCGAACTACTATCGCAGGTATCCCGACGGGACGGAGGCCGTGTTCACGAGCACCGGCCTGCTCAGCTACGTCGAGAATCGGTTCGGGCACCGGACGACCTTCGCCTATACATCGGGCCGTCTCACCACGATCACCGATCCGATCGGGAAGCAGTTCGTCCTTGCTTACAACGGGTCCGGCAAGCTCACGTCCATCACGGATCCGGGCGGTCGCGTAACCACCGTGACGGTAGACGCGTCCGGCAACCTCACCAAGGTCGTCGGCCCCGACAACGCCACCGCCTTTACCGGGACGTATGACGGCACACACCGGCTGCGCACGCGCAAGGACGTCCGCAACAAGGTGTGGGGCTACGCGTACGACTTTTCCGGCCGGGTGAGTGCGGATACACTGCCGACGATCACAGTCACGGATGGAAGTACACAACGCCCCGTCGTTCGATACACCCCCTGGGAATCCGCGGCCCTGGTGAGCTCGTGCAACTGCAACCGCCCGCACCTCCTGGGTGATACGCTGCGCGGCCGCGTGTATGATCCGGCGGGCAACCTCACGAGGCTCGAATTCGATCGTTTCATGGCGCCGATTCGGATTCAGGCACCGCTCGGGCACACCACGATCATCGACCGCGACACGAACGGTCTGCCGACCAGGATCGTCGAGCCGGACGGAACGACCCGTTCCTACGTATGGAACGAAGACGGCAGCATCGAGAGCATCCAGCAGCCGGAAACCAGCCAGGCCATCACGATCGACTACCACCCGACGTGGAAGACGGATCCCACGAGCATCTCCGTGGGGGCGAGTGTAACCCGCTACCAGTACGGCTCGAGTGGCCAGCTGCTGAGTGTCCGTGTCGGACAGGATTCTACGCGGTACGAGTACGACACGCTCTATCGCGTCAAGAAGGTGGTCGACCCTCAGAATCACACGACGAATATCACTTTTCAGTCCGGCGGCTTCAAGAACACCGCAACCGTGCAGGTGCCGGGGCGAACGACGACATTCGGATACGACAGTTACGGCCGAACGACCAGCGTGGCGGACCCGGCCGGTACAACGTCATACCTGTACGACCTGATGAACCGCGCAACGCGCGTAACGGACCCTGCCAATCAGGCGACGAACTATGCCTACGACGGCATGTTCCTGTATACGGTGACGGACGCCGCGAACAAGGTTTACCGCTTCCACCGGAATGCACTGGGATGGGTGACCTCCGAGGTCGACCCAAACTCCCGTACCATTGCATATCGGTACGATATCAATGGCAACCTGACCAGGATCACGAACCGGCGCGGCCAGGTGATCACCATGGTGCCGGACGCCCTTGGCCGCATCGTCTCCCGCACCGCGGATGGCTCCACCACGACCTTCGCATACGACAACCCCGATGGCCGCTGGATTGCCGCCTCGAATCCGGTCAGCACGGACACGATCTATTACGACGAACGCGGCCGCGTGGAACGGGAGGTGGCGAAGCTCAACAACCGCCGCTACGAGATCGCCTCGAGCTACCTTCCGGAAGGACCACGCAGCGAGGTCGTGCTCACCACGCCAACCTGGAGCCGGGGTGTCGACTACGGCTACAACAATGCCCTGCAGTTGAAAACATTGACCCAGGGGGTCGGCGGGGTAAACAAGACGACCAACATAGCGTACAATGCGGACGGAATGCCGTCGACGATCACGTATCCGACGTCCAGCACCGTTCAGCAGACGCTGACGTACACCACGCGGCACATGCCGAACCAGAACGGGTGGCCGGGCGCGCTGGCAGTCAACTACGCGTATGACACACTGGACAGGCTCGAGACGCGCACCGTCCCGTCGATTACAGCGGGGGATTCCGTGCGCACGTTCACCTACAATACACGCGACGAGCTGACCGGCTACACGGACGAAGAGTTCGTGGAGGAGCTCGTGTGCCCGACACCGTATCCAATCGACTGTTACTGGGACTCCTATCCGGTCGTCGTGGGCAGCGATTCCTACAGCTACGACGGGGTCGGCAACCGGACCGATGGCGCCACTCTGCAAGCGAGCAGCAACCGATACCAGGCGTTCGGCGGCTACAGCTTCAGCTACGACCTCGACGGCAACGTCGAGCAAAAATACAAGTCCGGCTACAATCAGTACTACGTCTGGAACAGCCTGGGGCAGCTCACGATGGTCAACACGGATGGCGTCGTGGTCAACTACTCGTACAATGGCTTCGGGGAGCGGGTCAAGCGCCACAGCATCTACGATACACGCTACTACATCTACGATGGCGACGATCTGGCGCTGGAGGTGAACGGATCCGGCTCGCGACTGCGCGAGTACACGCATTTTCCGGGCGTCGATCGGCCGCACAGCATGTTCGATCAGAATGGCACCGTCTACTACTACGCGACGGATTACCCGGGGCACGTCAACGGGCTGTTCAATGCGAGTGGGGGCGTTGCGAACCGGTACCGCTACTCGCCCTGGGGAGAACCCGAGCTGACGTCGGAAGGCGTCTCGAATACGCTGCGATTCATGGGGCGGGAGCGGGACTGGGACTCGGGCCTGTATTACGTGCGGAACCGGTGGTATGATGCGCAGGTCGGCCGATTTGTGTCGGAGGATCCGATCGGTCTGGCGGGCGGAATCAACGTATATCGATACGCTGTGAACGCACCAACGAACATCATGGATCCGTACGGGCTCTGCATCGATCCGCGGAACTTCAAGCAAGTGGACATGGCTGGATATTCCAAGGACGAGTTCTGCCCAATGACTACACTTGATCCCGTTACCAACTCAGGATCTGATTGGCCGTTTGGTACGCCGCGTGACGAAGGACGTAATACCAACCCCAGCAGCAGAGGTCCATACCTTTGGCTTGGTGATGGCGGGTACGGCACTAGTGGTGACGGCGATTCGGGTGGGCCGATGATGACGATTACAGTGCCCACCGGATCGTGTCCGGTGGAGCAGCGTCAGGCAATCGGAGCTTTCACAATGAGTCTGCTCGGTCAGGCCATTAGCATGCAAGCCTTTGCCTACATGGCGGCAGCCCGTGTTGGGACTCAGACAGCTGCACAGGGAATGGCGGTAGCCCACTCATTTACTGCCTACCCGACAGTGGTTGGACTTGGCGCCTTATTGCGCACAGGTGGCGTGAAAGTGCAATTCAATGACTCATCGCTCGGGTTCTTCTATAACGCCGCGAAGTTCGTTCCATACCTGGGCGGCTTTGTTGAACTCTACGAGGAGTACCATGCGTGTACCTGAGCGCACCTCACGTTTGTTGACTGTCGTGGGGACGGGCGGGCTGTTCGCCGTTGTCGCGATCGTGTTCTATGCCAGCGGCGGCTGTTCAGGCGAAGGTGTCACAGCGGCCAGCAGTTGGGAGATCGCGAGCGCTGGAATTGTTGGATTCATTGCTGGGGTCATCTTCGCCATCTTGGGTCAATTCCGTCTGATGCGATCGCGAGGAAGATTCGTGCGTTGGGCGATCTCTTTCTCTGTAGCAGGTTTCATGTTCGTCGCTGGTTCCGATGTCATGAGTGGGCACCGCGTTAGTATTGCGGAAGCGCTGCTGGGGGCATTCTTGGGAGGCTTGATTGGCCTTGGCATCGGGGCGTTCTATCATGCGGTTGAGGATGCGAAACCCTGAAGCCGGGCGGGTGGACGCTTACTCCATTGCATTGGCAGCTCACTCCCGCAAGATAGACCACGTTCCCTAGGCTTTGTCTGGGTTACGCAACCGTAGGGGATGCAATGATTTTGCGAGTGGTCTGGGGACTCTGAGTTGGGCAACCGCGCTGGTGCAATGGCGCTCGAGGCTGTCGTTGCCGGGGTACTAATTTCCGTAGGCCTGATTCAGTGTGCGGGGGCAATCACCGTAGCGCGCGACGGAGCGCGTCGGGCACGGATTGCACTGGAGGCAGCTGCGCTAGCTGAACACCTTGCGCAATGCGTTCGACTCGACGCAAAGGACTCGACTGGCTGCATCAACAGCGGCCCTTCTTCGGAGGGCGAGTTTGCGCCTCCGTTTGACCGCTATCACTGGTCTCTGGAGGCCGGTCGGGAGCCGGCAGGGTCAAGGTTCGTTCGAATATCGGTATCATTCGAGAAGACCGCAGCGTCCACCATTTTCGTGTACAGGGATCGATGAAGCCTGCGCGGCATGGAACGACTCTTATCGAGCTACTCGTCGCGTTGACGATCAGCGCGATCGTGCTGGTGGCAGGATATGGCCTGGTCGCTCAGATGAACCGGATCAGCGTTGAGCAGGAGACCTGGAGATCGACAGTTCACGCGGCGAATCTGCGAAGCGACATCATTCGTTGGTTTGCGCAGTCCCGCACCGACTTCGCAGGAGATGTGTTTCCCTTCGTCGGCTCGGCGGGCGCCACGCCGGAGATCCACGGGTTGTTGACGGCCGCGGAACCCTATGTAGGTAGGCCGGTTCTTGCTCGCCTGTTCGTCGACGATGATCCTAAGACAGCGCGGAGCGGACTCTTGGCGGCGTTCTCCGATCCGATTTATGGAAACACGCGTGTGGTAGAGCTCGATGAAAGCGTCACGTCGATGACCGTCCGGTACCTGAGCATTATCGAGGATCAGCGCGTCTGGTCCAGCACGTACTCGAGCTCGATCGAGCTGCCACGCGGGATCGAGATCACGCTGCATGCCGCACCGGGCCAGGGCCTGCCGAAGCTGCTCGAGCTGCCGATCCTGATTGCGGTCGGGCCGGAATGAAGAACGTTGGCTCGCGAGACGGCTTCGCGCTCCTCGCGGCGCTGGGAATGCTCGTCGCCGCATCGGCCCTGGTGCTCAGGATCGGTCTGGAAGCCCGCATCATGGTGAGGGCGGCGGACACCTACGCACACGGCGTTCGCGTCGAGGCAGCGGCCCGGTACGCCGCCCTCACAGCGGTGGATTCTCTGTCGGACCTGATGAGAACGGACCCATCAGGAGGCCTGCTCCTCGAACCCTTCGTCAGCATCGACACGGTGGACGAAGTGATCGTGAGCACAGTCGTGTCCGACCTGGGCTCGAAGCTGCACATCAACTCGGCGAGGGCTACGGAGCTGCGCAGTGTTCTCGTGCTTGGCGGCATCGGCTCACGCGCAGTGGACATCGCGGCCGAAAGCATTGCCGACTGGCGCGACGCCGATGATCTGCACCGCGCGAACGGGGCCGAGGCCGGCTGGTAGTCTCGCAAGGCCGCACGTACGTCCCTCCGAATCAGGCCATCGCATCGTACGAGGAGCTCCGGATGGTCCGCGGCGTGAC
>CAYSGF010000006.1:0-1973 GCA_964430275.1 uncultured Gemmatimonadaceae bacterium | reverse complement strand
CTCGGTGCGGGTGCGTGGATCGGCATCCAGGCCGGCTGGCACGTCGGCATCGTCGTCGTGCTCCAGTACCTGGCCCTGCTGAATGCCGTGCTCGCGATCTTCAATCTGCTGCCCGGCTTCCCGCTGGACGGCGGCCGGGTGCTGCGCGCGATCGTGTGGCGCCTGACCGGGGATGCCACGCGAGCGACGCGCGTCGCCAGTATCTCCGGTCGCGTCCTCGCCTTCGCGCTCATCGGGCTGGGCGCGCTGCAGATGTTCGCGGGCGGCGTGCTCGGCGGGCTGTGGCTCATCTTCATCGGCTGGTTCATCAGGAATGCGGCGGATGCCGGGTACCGGCAGCACATCGTGCGGGAAACGCTGGAGGGCGTGCTCGCGCGCAACACCATGACCCCGACACCGACGACGATCGAGCCCGGCCTGACGCTCGAGCGCCTGGTCGACGAGCATTTCATGCGCACCCGATACCTGTCGTTTCCGGTGGTGCTGGACGGCCGGCCGCTCGGCCTCATCACGCTCAACCAGGTGAAGGCCGTGCCGCGCGAGGAGTGGCCCTCACGGACGGTTGCGGATACCATGACGAAGCTGGACGACAGCATCCGGGTACGTCCCGGTGATGCCATGACGACGGTGATCGAGCGGCTGCAGGCGTCGCCGGTGCGGCGCGTGCTGGTCGTGGATGGGGAGCGCCTGGTCGGCTATATCACGGCGCACGATGTGGCCGCGTGGCTCGAGAAGAGCGGAATCCGGACGGGGAGCAGGAAGCAGTGACTGACGAACGCGACACGATTCCCGAGGATCGATTGCCGCCGGGGTTTGCCGAGCGGGTCGATGATCCACCCGCAACGCCCGCGACACCGCAGCCGTCTGCGACCGTCGTGCTCGCCCGCGAGAGCGACGTCGGCATGGAAGTGCTGCTGCTCAAGCGCCTGCGCTCGAGCGGCTTCGTTCCCGGCGCATTCGTGTTCCCCGGCGGGCGTATCGATGCGGCGGATTCCAGCATCGACCTGATCGCGCGCACGGTCGGCATGACGGCGGAGCCGGAGCCCGCGTACTGGATGGCCGCGGCGCGCGAGGCTTTCGAAGAGACGGGGCTGCTGCTCGGCGTACGCGCGGACGGCTCGTCGTGCACGCGCGGCGAGCCCGCGCTGGCCGCCTGGCGTGACCGGCTGATGTCTGATGAGGTCGCTCTGATCGACATGCTCCGCACCGAGGACATCCGCCTCGATTTCCGCTGCACGGCCTACTGCGCGCACTGGATCACGCCGATTGCCGAGCCGCGCCGCTACGACACGCGCTTCTTTCTCGCCGAGGTGCCGCGCGACTGCGCCGCGGAGATCGATGCACGCGAGATGAGCGAGAGCGTATGGCTCACCCCGATGCAGGCGCTGCTCCGCTTCGAGGATGGCGCACTGCCCATGGTGTTCCCGACGGTGCGCACGCTCCATGAGCTGTCGAAGTTCGCGCGCATCGACGACGCGCTCGAACACTATCGCACGACGACGATCCGGCCGATCCAGCCGCGCCTGGTGCGCCGCGACGGCGGTATCGGCCTGGAGCTCGATGATCTGGACGAGGAGGAGAAGGCATGACCGGCAGGCCGACCACACTGGGGGAGCTGAAGCGCACCGGGTACGCACCGCGCGCGGTCAAGGACGAGATGCGCGCGAATCTGCTGCGAAAGCTGCGCGAGGGTGCGACGCTGTTTCCGGGCGTCGTCGGGTACGAGGACACGGTCGTGCCGCAGATCGTGAATGCCGTGCTGGCGCGGCAGAACTTCATTCTCCTCGGACTGCGCGGGCAGGCGAAGAGCCGCATCATCCGCCTGCTCGCCACACTGCTGGACGAGGAGATCCCGATTCTCGCCGGTAGTGAGGTGAACGACGATCCGCTGCGACCGATTTCGAAGTACGGCAGGCTGCTGATCGAGGAGGACGGTGATGCTGCGCCGATCGCATGGGTCGGCCGCGACGCCC
>CAYSGF010000005.1:0-8215 GCA_964430275.1 uncultured Gemmatimonadaceae bacterium | reverse complement strand
GCTGCTCGAGCTGCTCGGCCAATCCGGACCGGATGCGCGCCGCCGGGGTCGCGAGCTGGAAGTGCAGCCGTGCCTGCTCGCCGCCGCCCATCACGAGGTTCGTGTTCAGCAGCTTCGCATCCAGCTCCTTGATGAGCTCGGTCTGGATCCCGCGACGTGCACGTCCCGAATAGCGGTCGCGCGGCATGATCACCATGACGGAGATCGTGTTGCCGGTCGGGTCGGGTCGCAGCAGGACCTTCACCTCATGGGTGTAGTACTGGGCGAGGATGGTGTCGATCTGTCGGCCGATGTCGACTGCCCGGGCGAGGAACAGCTCCTCCTTCGGCATCGAGTTGAAGATCTTGATCGCCTCGCGGTAGTTGTGCGAGTCCTCGCGCCAGCCCGCGCCGCCCAGAATCAGTTCGAGCTTGTGCCGCAAAATCGGGATGTGCTGCGCCTCCTCGTGGTACGCACGCGCCCGGAACAGGCCGAGGAAGTGGCGCTCGCCGCGAATGCGATCCTGCGCGTCCACCGTGCGCAGCGCGATGTCGTGCATGCGCTCGCGCCGGTGCACTGTCGATTCCGCATCGGACTGTCGCACGATCAGCAGCCGCGGCGGCCAGCGAGGCACATCGCCGCCGGTAGACGGTGCCTCGACGGTTGGCAGCGGTGGCTGCGACTCCGTCGCGTGCCGGATGCGGTCCGACCACTTCGGCTGCCGCGCCAGGCCGAGATGCGTGCGCAGCGTCTCGTCCTGTGCGTCCGTTGCACCGGTCGCGCCCGTCTCGCAGTAGCCGAGGAACACGAAGTTGTCGCGCAGCCAGTGCAGGAACTCCTGTACCTCCCGCACCTCCGCCTCGCGCGCCGGCAGACGGCGAGCCGCAGCGCCCAGCGATGCAGCAGCGGCGTCGAGCGCGTCCATCATGGTCGCGAAATCCGTGGTGACGACGACGACGTCCTCGAGACTCTGGCACAACTCTACGCGCACTTCCTCGATCGTTGCTGCATCGTGGATGCGCGCAACTTCACAGTGCACGAGGGACTCGAGCGGCGGCCCCGCCGCGCCTGGTCCGATCGACACGACCGCATTGTCCGGATCGCGCACGACCTGCAGCACGGGATGCAGGAACCGCTCGACCGGCAGCTGACGGGCGTGCAGGTACTCGCGGATGGAGCCAACGATGAAGGGCGCCTCCGCCACGTGCGTCCGGATCACCGTCACCGGGGCGCTCCACGCTTCGGGCTCCTGTTCCGGACTCACCACGGTCACGTCGACGCGATCCGGCGCGGCCTGCTGCAGATGGCGGAATGCGGACAGCACGAGCGCCGCCACGGTTTGCGACGACCGCTCCAGGAAGAACTCTGCGGTCGCTTCCGCGAGGAACAGCTCGGCGAAGCGGACTGCCAGAGCCGCTTCGCCTTCGGCCGCGCGCGCGCGCAGCTCCTCGAGAACGGGCGCTACCAGCGACGCGGACGGCGCGCCCGTCGGTCTCATCGATTCCTGGTCCTGCAGCTCACGGCCGGTGGACGTGCCCATCCTCCCCTGTCTCCTCTTCTGGCATGCGCCTGCGACCAACCAACTTACGTCTTCGCGACCGTGCGGGCGAGCGGCCCGGGCAGGCGTCGCTCAGCTCACAGGGTCCTCCACCGCCGCCCGTCACGCTGCATCAATTCGTCGGCCGCCGCAGGCCCGGCGGAGCCGGCCGCGTAATTCGGGAAATCCGTGACCGGCTCGGCCGCCCAGTACGCGATCACCGGATCCACGATCTGCCACGCGAGGTCGATCCAGTCCGCACGCGCGAAAAGCGTCTGATCTCCCTGCATTGCGTCCAGCAGCAGCCATGCGTACGCACGGGGCGGCTCGTCCACGCCGAACGCCTCCGCGTACCGGAAGTTCATCGTGACGTTGCGCACGGCGAGATCGGGGCCGGGCTGTTTCGCTGCAAGTGTCTGGACGATGCCCTCCTCCGGCTGGACTTCGAAGACGAGCACACTCTGGTGCCGGGGACGCCCGCCTTCCGCCGCGAACATGTAGTGCGGTGTCGGCTTGAAGTGGATCGCAATCTCCGTGAGCCCGCGCGTCATGCGCTTGCCCGTGCGCAGGTAGAACGGCACGCCCGCCCAGCGCCAGTTGTCGAGCGTGAGCTTCATCGCAGCATAGGTCGACGTCGTGGACTCCGGGGCGACGCCCGCCTCCTCCCGATACGCGAGCACCGTCTCGTCCTTCACGATGCCGCCGCCGTACTGACCGCGTACGGCGCCGCTGCGCACGTCGAGCGGCACGAGATTGACGGCCTCCAGCACCTTTACGGTCTCGTCACGGAGCGACTTCGCATCGAAGCTCGCCGGCGGCTCCATGGCCGCCATGCACAGGAGCTGGAGCAAATGGTTCTGAATCATGTCCCGGACCACCCCGGTCTGCTCGTAGAAGCCTGCGCGCGTCCCGATGCCGATCGCCTCCGCAACCGTGATCTGCACATGGTCGATGTAGTTCCGGTTCCACACGGGCTCGTAGCCCGGATTCGCGAACCGGAACACCAGCATGTTCTGTACGGTCTCCTTGCCCAGGAAATGATCGACCCGGTACAGCTGCTCCTCGCCGAAGACGTCGCGCACCTGGCGGTCCAGCGCGTGCGCGCTCGTGCGATCCTCGCCGAACGGCTTCTCGACGATCAGCCGGCGCCAGCCCGACTCCGTGTGCGCGAGGCCCGACGCAGCGAGACGGGCGGCAATCGTACCGAACAGGACAGGCGGCACGGCGAGGTGAAACAGGACGCGGTCCGGAATGGCGAATTCGGATCGGACTTCGGTGACCGCGCGCGCGAGCGTCGCATAATCACGATCGGCAGGCGCGTTTGCGTCTACTTGCGCATAGCTCATGCGTCGCGCGAACGCGTTCCATTCGTCCGGCCCGCCCGCACACTGAGCGAGCACAGATTCGCGCATCGACTCACGGAACTGATCCGTCGACCAGTCCTGACGCGAGGCGCCGATGATGGCGAACGGCTCGGGCAGAAGCCGCTTGTGGTGTAGCTCGAAGAGCGACGGCAGCAGCTCGCGCCGGGCGAGATCGCCGCTCGCCCCGAAGATCACGATCAGGCACGGATCCGTCTGCGCGCCGTGGCGCAGCCCGCGCTCCTCCGGATGCAGCCCTGCAGCCTGGCCGGACACAGCCGACGCCGACTCTGACGCGCTCATGTTTGCGCATCCTGGACTGCGTGACCACCGAACTGATTGCGCAGCGCCGCGATCACCTGGTGTGCGAAGCGCTTCTCCAGGCGCGAGTCGAATCGCTCGAACAGCGCGATGCTGATGCTCGGCACGGGTACACCCTGCTCGAGCGCGTACTCCACGGCCCAGCGGCCCGTCCCGGAATCGTCGACGTGATCGCCGATGTTCGCGAGCGCATTGCCTTCCTGCGCGAGTGCACGTCCGAGCAGCTCCAGCAGCCACGAGCGAACGACGGCGCCGTTCTGCCACAGCTCTGCGATCTGTCGCAGATCCAGATCGAACTCCGAGCGGTGCAGGCACTCGAAGCCCTCGCCGACCGCCTGCAGCATCGCATACTCGATCGCATTGTGGATCATCTTCACGAAATGCCCGGCGCCGTTCGCGCCCACGTGGGCGTAACCGCCCTGCGGTGTGAGTGCCTCGAAGACCGGTTCCACGCGCGCGAAGACGTCCGCGGGCCCGCCGATCATCAGGTTGAACCCCTCTTTCTCACCCCAGACCCCGCCGCTCACCCCGACGTCGAGAAAGTGCAGCCCGTGTTCCGCGCAGCGCCGGGCGTGCGCGACGGATGCGCGGTAGTTCGAGTTGCCGCCGTCGATCACGATATCGTTCCGGGCCAGCAGCGGCAGGAGTGCCTCAATGGTGTCGTGTGTCGGTGCGCCGTGCGGTACCATGACCCACACGACGCGCGGCGGCTCGAGCTGGGCGACGAGCTCCTCCAGCGACGTCGCACCTGCACCGCCTCCTGCGACGAGGTCGGCCACTTCCTGTGCAGAGTAATCGAACCCGACCACGGAATGGCCGTGCGCGAGGAGTCTCGCGGCGAGCCCGCCTCCCATCCGCCCGAGCCCGATCAGTCCCAGCTGCATGGATCCTCCTGTGCGCGCGTGTCTGCATCGCGACGTGTGCGGTGGTCGTGGTCGTATGGTCTCATGTCGCGCTCCGCTCGACAGCAGCGGCGCTGTGGCGCGAAAGGTTGAGCGCAGTGTTGATGAGGCCGACGTGCGAGAATGCCTGCGGAAAGTTGCCGGCGAGCCGCTTGTGCGTCGTGTCGTAGCCTTCGGCCAGCAGCCCGACGTCATTGCGAATGGAGAGGAGCTGCTCGAAGAGACGAATCGCGTCGTCGTGACGGCCGATCAGCTCGAGACAGTCGATGAGCCAGAAGCTGCACAGCAGGAAGCTCGCCTCGCCCGGCGGCAGGCCATCGACGTCCGGCGTCGTCTGATAACGCGACACGAAGCCATCGTGCGAAAGGTGTCGCTCGACGGCCTCGATCGTACCGCGCACGCGCGGATCGGAGGCGGGCAGGAACCCGACGAGCGGCAGCATCAGCAGGCTCGCGTCGAGCAGCTTCGAGCCGTAGTACTGGACGAACGAGCCCAGTTCTGCGTCATAGCCGCGCTCGCAGACCTCGGCGTGAATCGTATCGCGGATGGCACGCCACCGGTCGAGCGGGCCCTCCAGCCCGAACTCCTCGATGCCTTTCACGGCCCGGTCCATTGCCACCCATGCCATGACCTTCGAATGGGTGAAATGCCGGCGCGGCCCGCGCACCTCCCAGATGCCCTCGTCGGGCTCCTTCCACGCGGACTCGAGATACTTGATGAGCGCGGTATCGATGCGCCACGCGTCCTCGTCGTGCGGCACGCCCATCTTCCAGCCATGGTGCGTCGCGTCCAGCACCTCTCCGAAGACGTCGAGCTGGAACTGCGCGTGCGCGGCATTGCCGATCCGTACGGGTGCCGAGTTCTCGAACCCGGGCAACCAGGGAAGCTCGAGCTCCGTCAGGCGGCGTTCGCCGCCGATGCCGTACATGATGTGGATTTGTTCGGGCCGACCGGCCGCGGCGCGGACCAGCCAGTCGCGCCATGCCGCAGCCTCGCGGACGTACCCTGCGCTCATGAGCGCGAACAGTGTGAAGGTCGCGTCGCGCAGCCAGCAGTAGCGGTAGTCCCAGTTGCGCGTGCCGCCGAACTGCTCCGGCAGTGATGTCGTCGGTGCGGCCACAATTGCACCGGTGGGCCGGTATGTGAGCGCTTTCAGTGTGATGAGCGAGCGCATGACGGCGTCGCGCCACGGGCCGGTGACATTGCATCCGGCCGACCACTCCGTCCACCACGCTTCGGTATCCTCGAGAGAGCTGCGCGGCTCCAGCTCCTGACGGGGCGCCTCGTGTGAGGGGAACCACGTGAGGTCGAAGCCCAGCTCCGCGCCTTCTGCCACCTCGAAGTCCGCGACCGTACGGAAATCCTCCCCACGAACTGGCACCGGTGCACGCAACAGCAGACCGTCGGGGCCGCCGATCGCGGTGATCCCGACCGGCACCCGTCGCACCCATGGTACGACACTGCCATAGTCGAAGCGGATCACCAGCTCCATCCGCATGGCGACGCGGCCGCGTCGTCCCACGACCATGCGCACGACTTCCGGCAGTCCCGAGCGAACGGGCATGAAGTCGATAAGCGAAACCACACCGTCTGCTGTCGTGAACTCGGTTTCCAGCACGGCGGTATCGCCACGGTACCAGCGGCGAATGGACGTGATGGGAGCGGCGGGAGCCAGGAGCCAGCGGCCGTTGTCGGGCGTGCCGAGGATCGCCGCGAAACAGGCGCGCGAGTCGAAGCGAGGAAAACAGAGCCAGTCGATCGAGCCGTCACGGCCCACCAGCGCCGCCGTCTCGCAGTCTCCGATCAGTGCATACTCCTCAATGAGCGGCATCGTCCTCGTCCGCTGCGGGCTGATCCGGCAGCGTGGCAAAGGCGTTCACGGGTATGCCCGCGGCCTCGAGCTGCGCGGCGGCCGGCCGATCGAGCCACCACGTGACTCTTTCGCCGGCACGCTGAAGCACCACGGCAGGGGATGTGGGTGTTGCCGACCGATCGGTCAACACATCGCGCACCGCCGCGGCCTTTTGCGATCCCGCAACGAGGAACCAGGTGCGCGCGGATTGCCTCAGGAGCGGCAGCGTCAGCGTGAGTCGCGAACGCGGCTCCGCAGATTCATTGAAGACGGGTAGCACCCAACGCGCCTGTTCATGCAGCTCGGGCGCCCCGGGAAAGAGCGACGCGGTGTGCCCATCCTCACCCAGGCCAAGGATCGCCAGGTCGAAGCGCGGGCGCTCGCCGTCGAAGAATGCACGCAGCGTCGCTTCATGCTCTCGTGCGGCATCTGCAGGATCCTCGAAGCTCGTCGGCATTGGATGAACGTTCGCGGCGGGGCACGGCACGTGATCGAGCAGCGTCTCGCGCGCCATACGATAGTTGCTCTGCGCGTCCTCGTGCGGGACGTAGCGCTCATCGCTCCAGAACACGTGGACGTCCTGCCACGGGATGACGTCCCGGAAACGCGAGGCGAGCGCGCGATGCAGGCCGCGCGGAGTGTCGCCTCCCGACAGGACCAGCGAGCATCTCCCATGATTGCGCACGGCTTCGGCTATGACAGCAGCCGCAGCTTCTGCGGCGCGCGCACCCAGCTCGTCCATGCCTGCGCAAACGCGTACGTCCGGTGTTCCACTGATCTTTGCCATGATCCGGTCCAGGATGGCGGCGGGCGGAATCGATACGTCCACCGTGATGGCGTCGTGCGGCTCCTCGAGTGTCTCGACCTGACTGTCCAGCAGCCCGGGATCGAAAAAATGGCCGACGCGGTTCTGCAGGCGCGATCGGATCAGATCGGCCGGGCCCTTCAGATACACCCATGTAATGGTGAGGCCTTCCGACAGCACGGCGCGATAGGACGCTTTCAGCGCCGAACAGCCCACGACCAGACTGCGGTCGTTCCTCACGGCTTCCATGATGTGCGCGCGGATCGCGGCGAGCCATGGTGCACGATCGGCATCGCGCAGGGCCACACCCCGGATCATCGCCTCGATGTTCTCGGGCGGGTGCAGCGAATCGCCTTCGAGATAGTCGCACTCGAGCGATTCGGCCAGCATCGTGCCAATCGTGGTCTTCCCCGATCCGGCGACTCCCATGACGATGATGATCATCGTCGCCGCAGCCTCGCAACGAACGTTCCGTGGGAGACGGACTCATTGCACGCCGCCGGCGGCCGGCCGATCTTTCAGCGGCACTCCACTACCGCGCGCGGTTCATGAACCCCGCAGCACACGGAAAAGGACGGTGAACGTGGTACGCAAGCTCGTTGTCGAGGGAATCGGCACGTTCTTTCTCGTGCTGACGGTCGGGCTCGTGGTCACGCAGCCGGGCGTCGGTGCGCTCGCGCCGCTCGCGATCGGCAGCGTGCTCATGGTGATGGTGTACGCCGGCGGTCACATCTCGGGAGGGCACTACAACCCCTCGGTCACACTCGCTGTCATGCTGCGCGGGCAGACTACGCCGGCCGAGCTGGCGGGGTACTGGATCGCCCAGCTCGTCGCCGGCGCCGTCGCCGCAATGGCGGTGGGTGTGCTGGGCGTCGAAACCGTCGCCCCGGCCGCCCAGCCGGCAGTCGGGCCCGCACTCCTCGCCGAGTTCCTGTTCACGTTCGCGCTCGCGTTCGTCGTGCTGAACGTCGCCACCACGAAAGGCACGTCAGGCAACTCCTACTTCGGGCTGGCGATCGGCTTCATTGTGATGGTGGGCGCGTATGCGGTGGGTGGCATCTCGGGAGCGGCGTTCAACCCGGCCGTTGCGGTGGGTATCACGATCATGGGGCTGACGGCGCCCGGCTTCCTTTGGGTGTTCCTCGTCGCTGACCTCGCCGGCGGCGCGGCCGCGGCCGTGGTCTTCAACGCGCTCGATCTCGGTGGTGACAAGCCGACGACCGCGACGCCCGCGGAGCAGGCAGGCCTCGATCCGGCCGCCCGGCCGGCTTCGTCCTGAGGTTGAAAGGCCGACGGCTGCGCCGGGGTTCAGCCGTCCTGTTTCTTTCCTTCCGAGCCGCCGGTCACTGGCGGCTCGCCGGGCGGGATGACCCCCGCCGCGCCGGCCATGCCCATGAGCCCGGGCATGTTCAGCGAGTCGGCGAGCCCGGACGGGACGACCATGAGCGAGCCGCGCTT
>CAYSGF010000004.1:0-19590 GCA_964430275.1 uncultured Gemmatimonadaceae bacterium | reverse complement strand
ACGATGAAGATGCCCGATCCGATCACCGTGCCGACGCAGATGACCGCGAGGTCACGGGTCCGTAGCGTGCGCTCCAGCTTTGCGTGCATGTGTGCTCCCAGGGCGCTACTCGCGCGCGGCTGCGGCTGCAGGTTCGGGATTGAACAGGAAGTAATCGTATACCGCACGGGCGACCTGCGCGATCGTGCGCTCGCGCCGCGCCACCGGCACCGTCGAAGACTTCACGACGTCAGCGAGGTTCGAGCAGCTCGTGCTTCACGGTCAGATCGTCGATACGATCCTCATCGACCCGCACGCCGATGCCTGGCCGGTCCAGGGGCACGGCCACGGTGCCGTCCGCGTCCATCGTCCACTCCGGATCCACGATGTCGCGCTGCCAGTAACGCGCACTCGGCGAGAGATCGCCCGCGATCGTGAAGCCCGGCAGCGAGGCCAGCGCGACATTGTACGCGCGCCCGATGCCCGTCTCCAGCATCCCGCCGCACCACACGGGCACCTCGCGCGCGACGCACAGATCGTGAATCGCCAGCGATGACGAAAACCCGCCGACCCGCCCCGGCTTGATGTTGATGATCCGACCACTGCCCAGGCGCAGCATGTCCTCCGCCCGGTTCACCGACGTGATCGACTCGTCGAGGCACACCGGCGTCCGCAGCCTGCGCTGCAGCTCCACGTGTCGAACCAGGTCCTCATGCTCCAGAGGCTGCTCGATCATGATGAGATCGAACGCGTCCAGCTCCGCCAGCAGGTCGATGTCCGATGGCGCATACGCGTTGTTCGCGTCGACCATCAACGGTGCCGTCGGCAGCGCCTCCCGCACGGCCGCGACCCACGCGATATCCTTCCCCGGCCCGATCTTCAGCTTGATCTTCCGATAGCCCGCACGCGCCGCCGCACTCGCCTTCTCCACCAGCGCATCCGGCGTCGGCTCGATGCCAAGCGAGACACCCACCGGGATGCGCTCATTCCCGCCGCCCAGCTGTCGGGCCAGCGAAATGCCCGCGCGCTCCGCCGCGAGTGCCCATACCCCCATCTCCACCGCCGCCTTCGCCATACGGTGACCGCGTATGTCCCGCTCCAGCAGCGCGTGTACCTGCTCCGGTCCGTCCAGGGCCACACCCAGCAGCGCCGGCGCCACCCACGCGCGCAGCGCCAGCCATACCGTATCGATCGTTTCCGGGCTGTAGTTCGGACGCTCGAACGCCACGCTCTCCGCCCACACCCGCACACCATCGGCGTCCACGAGCTCCACCAGCAGAATGCGCCGCTCCGTCACCACACCCGACGAGATCCGAAACGGCTCCTTCAACGGCAGCCGGATCTCGCGCAGCGAGATCCCGTCCAGTCGGATCACCGGGGTGCCTCTCCCCCCGCACGCTCCAGCACGTACGAACAACGGCCTGCATCGCTCAGAAAGCCCGCCACACGGTATCCACCGCTCAGCAGCTCCACGAAGGCCGGCCGCGTCCGCGCTCGCCACACCCGCGCATCCGCTACCGCCATCGACTCCACATCCGGGGGAATCTCGATCCGCACCACGGCCGCGCCCACACTCTCCCCGTTCCCCGCCGCCGGCGCACTGCGCCAGGCCGGCGGCGGCTCCGCCGCGCGCGGCCCCGCGGGCGCCGCCACCGGCCAGCTCACGATGAAACGATCCGTGCCAAATGCATGCAGCTCGCTGCCCGTGTCACCATACATGTCAGGGACGTACGCATCGACCGCAGCTCCGAGCCGGTTCAGGTTCAGATGCGCATTCCGCGCTACCAGCGGATCAAACGTCCAGTAGATCATCTCCACTCCCAGCTCCGCGAGCACGTTCCGCTGATACTCCTTCAGCCGCCTGCCTACGCCGTGGTTGCGGTACTCCGGCGACACGGCAAGCATGTGCGACCAGTGCATCAGCCGACCGTCCCGCACGCCCGTCAGGCCATACACGAACCCGATCAGCCGCCCATCCGCGAACGCTCCCCCGCTGACGCCGCCCACCTGCTGACTTATCTTCAGGATCGACGCAGGCACACAGTCGACATACTCCTGCCCCCACGTCTCACGCTGCAGTGCGACGCACGCCACCAGCTCCTCGTGCGTCTGCAACGCCCGCAGCGTGATTCTGGCTCGGGGCTCGACAACCCGCGTGCGGGCACTCGACCGCGTCATGGAGCAGCCCCCGTCAAGGGATGAATCATTTGTACGCAGAGACGATATTCAAGGTTCGGTACAATAAGGTATACAATCGCCCGGGGACGCGCCATGATGCCGCGTCGCAGCAGGCGCCGGTCCGACCGAGCCTGCCGCTGCACGCTGCCGGAGGCGGCTTGCCGAACAGATGCCGAATCCCCGTTCTGGCGGCGCTCGCGCTGATCGCAGGTGGCTGCGGCTTGCGCAGTGCGGGCACGCACGCGCTGCCGTCTGGCGTGATTCCGCATTCCGCGTGGGAGGCGGAACCCCGTCTCGGTCATGCGGCGCATGCGGTTCGGCGGAATCTCGGTGCGGGCGAAGCGCTGGAGTTCGGCGAGCTGGCGATCACCGTAGTGGCAACGGAGGTGGATTCGGCAGCGGGCGCGGCGCCGGTGGACGTCGTGCGCCTCCGGCTGGAGCGTGACCGTGCGGACGATGAGCGGGTGGTGCGCGAAGGCGCTGCGTTCAACTGGGGCGGCTACCACATTGCGGTCGTTGCGGTCTACGGCCCGGGCGAGCTCGGCGCGGGACTCGTGGCACTGGAGGTTGCGATGATCCAGTCGCTTCCGCCGAGCGTGGCAGCTTCCCCGGTGGCGGGTGGCGCAGCGATGCGGCTGCGTGTGCCGCATCGCATCACGCACGTCACGCTGCATCACACCGGCAGTGTGGAACCGTTGCGTCCTCAGGATGATGCTGTGGCGAAGCTGCGCGGCCTGCAGGCGTGGGGTGCGCGCGACCGCAACTGGTGGGACCTGCCCTATCATTTCCTGATCGATCTGTCGGGGCGAGTCTACGAGGGTCGTGACTGGCGCTACATGGGCGAGACGAATACCACGTACGACCCCTCGGGCCATTTCCTGATCAGCGTCCTGGGCAATTACGACCTGCAGGAGCCGACGCCGGCGCAGATCGAGGCGATCGCCGATCTGATGGCCTGGGCACTCGACCGGTTCGACCTTCCGCTGGAGCGCATCGGCGGTCACTACGACTATGCGGAAACGGATTGCCCGGGGCATCATCTCCGGCCGTACCTGGAGGATGGCACCCTGCAGCGCATGGTGGCAGCGCGGTTGTCGAGGGGCGCCGAGCCGTAGCGCAGCTACTGCGCGTGCACCATTTCCTGCGTGACCTGGTAGTCGCCGGCGAGCCAGCGCAGGATCTCGCGCGCGCCTTCGTGCGGAATGCTTTCGTAGCGGGAGCGCAGTGTCGCGACCTGTTCGTCGGTGAGGCGGTCGACGCCGACGTCCTGCAGCGTCAGCAGGTCCTGCCAGACGAGTGTACCCAGTTCTTCACCGAGCACTGCGACCGCGGCGTCGCGAAACGCAGCGCCATACTGGTACGCCCCGCCGTTCCGGTAGCTGGCCGTCAGCGTCAGTGCAGGAATGCGCGAGAGCACCGGCTGCAGTGCCGGATTCACACCGTGAGCCGCAATGGCATCACCGATTGCGGCGGGCCGGCCCGTGAATGCGCGCACGTGCAGTGTTCGTGACATGCGCACGGAGTCGTTGACGGGATAGTTGTCCCACAGGAACGGCCTGCGTCGGAGCTGTTCAGCGACGCGCTCGAGGTGTGCACTCGACAGTTCGACAGCGCAGATCTCTTCCCCCGTCCAGAAGATCTCGATACCGGGATCCATGCTCTCTCCGAGCCGCTCCAGGTAACGGTCCGGCCGTGCGCCAAACATGCGATCGAGGATTGGATCGTCGGAGTAGTACGTCGGGCAGAAGATGAGCCGTTCGGCATTGGAGTGCTCGCGTATCCAGTGCACGATCTCCACCTGCCGTTGTGCGAGGTCGGGGATATCGCCGCGCATGTCGTCGAACAGGATGGCGACGTCCTGGGTTCCGATCTCGTCGAGGAACTCGAGCTTGCGTGCGAGCGCGGTGCGCGCGGCGTCATCGAACGCGCGGTAGATCTCGTAGGGGCTGAGGCCGATGCCGAACCGTACGCCGAGACGGCGGCAGTCCTGCGCGAGCTCCGCCAGGCGAGCCGCGTGGTCGCCCGGATGCGGCTCCTGCCACCGGCGGCGCAGATACGGGTCGCCCTTGGGCGCGTGGATGTAGAAGCGATAGCCGTGGGGCGCGAGAACTGCTGCTGTCTGCGCGCGCATTTCCCACGACCACTGGGGCCCGTAGAAGCCTTCGATGATGCCGAGCTCTGGTGTCATGCCTGCGAACCTGGAGCGGGCGCTGCGCTCGCGCCCGGTTCCGGGCGCGATCAGTCGTAGCGCAGGGCCTGGAGCGGATCCACCCGCGACGCGCGCAGCGCGGGAATGTAGCCGGCCGCGAGCGCGAAGAGTGCAAGCAAGAGTACGGCCGCCGTGATGACGAGCGGATCGGCGCCGTCGACGCCGTAGAGCATCGACCCCGCCGCGCGGCCGAGCGCGAGCGCGGCGCCGACGCCGATCACGCCGCCGATGAGCAGCATGACGCCGACCTGCCGGAGCACCATCCTGCGCACGCGCCCCTGATCCGCGCCCAGCGCCATGCGCACGCCGATCTCGCGCGTGCGTCGCTCGACCGTGTAGGCGAGCACACCGTAGAGGCCGACTGCCGCGAGCAGGGTGGCGAGCGCCGCGAATGCGGCCGACATCGTGCCGATCATGCGATCCAGGAACACATTCTCGCGCACCTGCTGCGGCAGGCTCTTCAGGTCCTCGACGGGCAAATTCGGGTCGAGCCGCGCCATCAGCGGATTGACGCTGCGCATGACCTGGTCGGGATCCGCGTTCGTGCGGACGTAGAACGTCAGGAACCCGAGGTCGTCGTTCGCACGCCATGGCGAAAAGAAGAGTGGCGGCACCTCGTCCTTTACCTCGCTGTACTTCGCATCGCGCACCAGACCGATGATCTCGGTGTCGAGCTCCTCGCCATCCGCGGTCATGCGCTTGCCGACGACGTCACGACCCATGTTGAACTTGCGCGCGAACGCCTCGTTCACGATCGCGACCGATGACCCACCCACACCATCCTGCGGCGTGAACTCGCGGCCGGCGAGCAAAGGCACGCCCATCGTCTGGAAGTAACCGGCGCCGATCTCGTTGTAGCGCGCGTTCGAGTCGATGTCCGGCCCGCTCTCGAAACCCTCCACTCGTACGTCCGTGCCCCAGTTGCTGCCAGCGAGAACCGGGATCATCGAGCTCGTCACCCCGGACACGCCGGGCAGCGAGCCCAGCTCCTGCTCCACCCGCTCGAACAGGATCTTCGTGCGCTCCGCCTCGTATCCGTTCAGCTGCGGTGAGATGCCGAAGGTGATGACGTTTTCCGTGCGCATCCCCAGGTCGACCTTGCTGATGTTCGTCAGGCTGCGCAGGAACAGGCCTGCCGTAATGAGCAGTGCCATCGAAAGGGCGATCTGCGCCACGACCAGTGTCGAGCGGAAGCGTGCCGCGCTACGCGTGACACTGAGATTGCCGGCATTTGCGCGGATCGACGTGACCAGGTCCGGTCGTGTGCTGTGCATCGCAGGGAACAGGCCGAACAGGACGCCTGTCGAGATCGCCAGGACAGCCGCGAACACGACGACTTCCATGCGCATCTGCAGCTGCAGCGAGGTCGCCGCCTCGGGCGGCAGGATCGAGGCGATCAGCGAGAGCGTCCAGCCCGCGACGATCAGGCCGGCCAGCCCACCCATGGTGCCGAGCAGCACGGACTCGGTCAGCAGCTGAGCGAGCACCTGGCGGCGGTTCGCGCCGAGTGACAGGCGCACTGCCATCTCGAGTCCGCGATTCGCGCCGCGCGCGAGCAGCAGGTTCGCGATGTTCGCGCACGCGATCAGCAGCACCACACCCGCAGTCCCGAGCAGGAGCAGCAGCGGGGTGCGCGCCTCGCCGTGCACCGAGCTCTGGCCGCGACGACCGTCCTCGAGCGCGATCAGCTTCGTGCGGAACTGCTGCATGGTCTGGTCGCTCATGCCCTCTTGCAATGGTGCTTCGACATCGTTGATGATCGGCCGATAGACGACGTTGACTGCCTCCGTCGCCTGCTCGATCGTCGTGTTCGGCTTCAGCCGCGCGAACACGTAGGCCCAGTAGCTGCGCCGGTTGTCGAACCCGCCGAACCAGGGATCCACCACCCCGCGCATCGTGAGCGGGACGTAGACGTTCGGCCGCGTGCCCAGCGTCGTGCCCTCGAAGCCGCGTGGCGCGATGCCGATGATCGTGAACGGCTCGCCGTTCACGATGATGTTCTTGCCGATCACTGCCGGATCGGCGCCGAGCCGCGTCTCCCAGAACCCATGGCCGAGCACCGCGACGTAATGCGCACCGATCGTCTGGTCATCTGCCGGACCGATCAGTCGGCCGCGCGCGGGCTGCACGCCCAGCACGGGGAAGTACGAGCCCGACACCATCATCGCCTCGCCGTTCAGGGTCTCTCCCTCGAACGCGATATTGGCACCGGCCAGCCGGTGCGCAGCCACCCCGCTGAATGCAGTCTGTGCCGCCTCGATGTCGCGGAACATCTGGTAGCTGAACACGACGTCGCAGTCGCCCGCCTGACCGCACGACTGCGATCCCGGCTTCGGCCCGGGCGCGGCCAGGTTCACCAGCCGCTCTGGCTCGTGCACGGGCAGCGGTGCAAGCAGGATCTGGTCGAAGAGCGAGAAGATCGCTGCGTTCGCACCAATGCCGAGTGCGAGCGACAGGATTGCGACGGCGGTGACGAACGGCGATTTGAACAGCGTCCGGAAGGCGAGCTTCACACTTCGCATTGCTCTCTCGATTTCGGGGCCGGAACGGCGCGGATGTATTTGGGCGTGTCAATGCGCGCAACGGTGACTGCGACCGTACGTGTCAGACACGGCCAGCGGTTTCGAGGGTTGCACGGCTCACGGATAGAGTCGGTACCGGTCCCGCACGGCCCGCCAGTCCTCGAGCTCCGCTTCCCAGCGACGCCAGATGGCGCGCGGGTCCTCGCCCCGGTCGAACGCTTCTCGGGCCCACTGCGAGCCCAGCATCTGTGTCATGCCGTCGTTCGTGACTCGGAACTCCTGCGGGTGCTGGCGCCGGATCTCGCTCAGCAGCACCAGCGTCATCCATACCGGCTGGAAGGCGTTCCGGTCCGTGATAGTGAAGTGGACGGCGCGGACGCGCTCGTCGCGGAACGGGACGTAGCCGGCGCCGGTCGGCACGATGCTGGTCGTATCGAGTCTGACGCCCGGGATGTCGTAGGATGCGACGCGCTCCAGCAGACGCCCTGCGTCGAGCCAGGGCGCACCCAGGTAGGAGAACGGGGCATCCGTACCCCTGCCGACCGTCAGGTTTGTCGCTTCGGCGAGGACGAGGCCGGCGTAGGTGAGCGCGGCGTCGAGCGAGCGGATATTGGGTGAAGGATTCACCCACGGCAGGCCCGTCGCGTCGAACCACATGTCCGGCCGCCAGCCGGCCGCGGGCACGACGCTGAGCTCGGCGCCGATCCCGTACTCCGCGTTGATGTAGCGCGCAACCTCGCCGACGGTCATGCCGTGCCGGAGCGGGACCGGATAGTAGCCGGTGATGGGCTGAGCGACTGTGCGCATGGCCATCTCCATCAGCGGCCCCTCCATACGGCCCGTGATCGGGTTCGGCCGGTCCAGCACGACGAACGGGATCCCCTCCGCCGCGGCTGCCTCCATGGCCATCGCCATGGTCCAGACGAACGTGTAGGGCCGCGCGCCGATGTCCTGCATGTCGAAGAGCAGGACATCGACCCCGCGCAGCATCTCCGGCGTCGGCCGCTGTGTGGCGCCATAAAGCGAGTGGACGGGAACGCCGGTGCGCTCGTCCACAGTGCTCTCGATCGTCTCGCCGCCCTCGATGCCGCCGCGCAGGCCGTGCTCCGGACCGTACAGGGCCACGAGCCGGATTTCCGGCGCCTGATGGAGCAGGTCGATCCCGCTCTCACCGCTCGTCGTGACTGCGGTCTGGTTCGTCAGGAAGCCCACTCGCCTGCCGCGGACGAGATGGGCGGAGTCCCGCAGCAGGACTTCCAGGCCGGGCAGCACCTGGGCGCCGGGTACCGCAGCCGGCGGCGCCGCTGCCTGAGCGTCCGCGGCGGCGCTGTCCGGCGCGGGAGCGTTGCAGGCGGCGAGTACAGCCGCACAGAAGAGCGCGGCCCTGCGCCTGTCGTTCGGTTGGCTTCGATTCATGGTGCTTTCTATGTTATCGCATCGGGACCGTTCCCGGCGATGGGCACTCCGCCCGACGCTGGCCCGCCTCACCCGAGAATCGAGACACGTGCCCGAACTCCTGCACTGCCGCTTCGCCCGCACCGACGAAGTGCCCCGGGTCGGTCGCCTCGTGGCGCACAGTTTCCCCGGGCCGACCCGCACGCCGGCCTGGTGGGAAGAGCGCCTGCGCGACCCGCGCTATGGTGGCGGGGTGGACACGCTGCTGCTCGCAGAGTCGGCAGGTGCCCTCGTCGGGGCATGTCAGCTGCACCCGCTGCGCCAGTGGGTGGCGGGGGTCGCGCTTCCGGTCGCGGGCGTCGGCACGGTCGCCATCTCTCCCGTTCACCGGAAGCAGGGCTTCGCGGCGAAGATGGTTACGGCAGGGCTACACGCGGCGCGCGCCCGCGGCGACGTCGCTTCCGCGCTCTACCCCTTCCGCGTCCCGTTCTATGAGCGCCTCGGCTACGGCGATGCGGGCGTCGCGGTACAGTGGCAGGTGCCCCCGCGCGTATTGCCCGATGCACCGGAACGGCTGCACGTCGAGCTGTTGGACAGCGCCGAAGCTCGGGGTGAGGCGCACGCCCTGTACGGGCGCTGGGCGCGCGGCCAGACCGGTCAGCTCGAGCGCAGTCCGCGCGTCTGGTCGGAGCTGTGCACGCAGCCGGATCGTGCCCTGGTCGGCTATCGCGCGCCGGGCGGCGCACTCGAGGGGTATGCATTTCTCACCTATCGTCCGGACCTGCCGCGCGCGAATCGCTACGTGGAGGTCGATGAGCTCGTCTGGACCAGCCCCGCCTCGCGCCGCGCGCTCCACGCCTGGCTCGGCTCCCTCGGCGACCAGTGGGACCAACTGCTGATCCGGTCACTACCCGCTCACCGACTCTCGGACTGGCTGAGTGAGCCGCGCCTGCCCCACGACGCAGCGCCGCTCTGGGGGCTGTGGGCGCCTGCCGCAACCGTCCTCATGGGCCCCATGTTCCGCCTGCTCGACGTAGTCGCCGCGTGGCGGCAGCGCCATACCGTGGAGGGCGCAGCATTCGCCGTCGTCCTGGAGGTCGAGGATGCGCAGCTCCCGGAAAACGCCGGACACTGGACGCTCTCGCTGGAAGGCGGCCGCGCCAGCGTCGCGCGCAGCGGCGGCAGCGCGCAGGTGACCCTGCGCCTCGACGTCTCCACCCTCTCGCGGCTGTTCATCGGCGCCCTCTCCGCGAGCGCCGGTGTGGTTGCCGGCCTGATCGACTGCGACCGGCCGGATCTGCTGGCCCCGCTCGACGCCGCCCTCGCACTGCCGGAGCCATGGACATTCGATCGCTTCTGAGCGCGCACCGCTGGCGCGCGCCGCTGCGCTGCATCGCGGCCCTGTGCATCCTGTCGGGCTTCCCCGCCTGCGCGGATGCACCACGCGAGCAAACGGCACCCGCAGCCGTCACGGACGATTACGAGACCCTGGGCGGCGGGCCTCCGGGCGGGTTGCTCGTCGTGCTCGCCGACCGCGAGCCCGATCACCTCAATCCGCTCACGTTCAGCAGCACACCGGCGTATCACGCCGTACACCTGATGTTCCGCGCGCTGGCGCGGCGTGACTCCACGCTCAGCAACTATGCGCCCGACCTCGCGCAGGCGTGGCGCATGGAGGACGATTCCACACTCGTGCTCGAGCTTCGTGACGACGTCCTGTGGCACGATGGTGCGCCGGTCACCGCGCAGGATGTCGTGTTCACGATCGAGCGGCAGCGCGATCCGCTCACTGCGTCGCCGCGTCAGGCGGACGTCGCCGCTGTCACGGCGGTGCACGCGCGCGACAGCACCACGGTGGAAGTGCGTCTGCGCCGCGGTGGGCCGTACGCCGTGAATGCGCTGCTCGAAGTCGTGCCAGTCCCGCAGCATCTGCTCGGTGACATTCCTCCCGCAGAGCTGCGCAACTCGGCGTTCGGTCGCAATCCCGTGGGCAACGGGTTCTACCGGTTTGGCAACTGGACGGCGGGCCAGAGCCTCACGCTCGTGGCGAATGCCGACAAGCCGGATGGCCGCGCCGCCATCGAGCGGATCGTCATGCGCTTTCTGCCCGACATGAACTCGGCGATTACGGAGCTGCTCACCGGTCAGGGCGACCTGATCGCAAAGCTGCCGCCGGATCAGCGCATACGCGTCGACGCCGCCGATCATGTCGAGGTGCACTCCGGCCCGCGCGTGCGCCCGGCATGGATCGCGTGGAATACCCGACGCCCGCCGCTCGACGACGCGCGCGTACGCCGTGCACTGCTGATGGCCGTCGACCGTGAGGAGATCGCATCGGCCCTGTTCGGCGACGTCGGCGAGCCGGCCTGGTCGCCGATCCCCGCCGCCGTGCGCGAGCACTCGCCGGCCATGCAGCCGGTCCCGTATGACACGGACGGCGCGCGCCGGCTCCTCGCCGAAGCCGGCTGGCGGGACAGTGACGGCGACGGCATTGCAGACCGGAACGGACAGCCGCTCCGAATCGACATCGACTTCATCAGCACCGACCCCACACGCAGAGACGTGCTCGTCGCGATGCAGAGCATGCTGCGCGACATCGGCGTGGCCCTGGTGCCGCGCGCCTACGAGAGCACCGCGTGGGTGACGAGGTTGCGAGAGGGCGACTTCGCCGGGTCCTTCTGGGGTTGGGGCTGGGGTCCGGGCACGGTCGGCTCGAACGCCGAGATGATCTTCCACTCCCGCTCGATTCCGCCCAGTGGACCGAACTTCGCCGCGTCGAGCGACCCGCGCATCGATGCCCTCATCGATTCCGCCCTCGTCGTGCATGATACGACGCGCGCGCGTGCAATCTGGGCAGAGCTCGAGCAGCTCCTGATCGACGATGCAGTGTATGCACCGATCTACATGGATCCGGAGCTGTTCGCCGTGCACACCCGTTTCCGCAACGTGCGGTTTCGCGGCATCGAGTGGGTCGAGGACGTGCCGTACTGGTATGTCGAGCCCGACGAAGCATTGCCACGCGACCGCATGCCCTGAGCGCCATGCTGAGCACACCACAGCTGCGCGTTGCGTGGGCGCCCGCGTGCGCCGTGCCGCTCGTGAGCGTGGAGCTCGTGCAGGGCGTCATCGTGCACTGTCATGCGCGCGCCGCGACCGCCGTCAAGGCACTCGGCCGCGTGCTCGAGGCGCACGACTACCACGTCCGGCCCGGTGACACCGGCGCATACAACTGCCGGGCGATCACCGGCGGCAGCGGCCACAGTCTCCATGCCTACGGGATCGCACTCGACATCAACTGGAACACGAATCCGTATCGCCGCGACAACGTGCTCGTCACCGACATGCCGAAGGTGATGGTGCGCAACATCCTGCGGATCCGCACGCGCAACGGGCGGCGCGTATGGCGCTGGGGCGGCCACTTTCGAACGGTCAAGGACCCCATGCACTTCGAGATCGTCTGTGTTCCCGATGATCTCGCGACCGGCATCGCATGGAGCACGGTCGAGCAGGTCAAGCTGCGCCCCGAAACACCTCACCGATGGCCGCTCGTGCAGCGCGGCGATCGCGGCCCCGCCGTCGAAAGGCTCCATGAGCTGCTCGGCGTCGTCCGGCCGGGGAGCGCTGGCTACGGCATCTTCGGACCCCGTACGGACGCGGCCGTCCGCGCATACCAGCTCGAGCACGCCCTCGACGTGGACGGCCGCGTAGGCGTGCAGACATGGACAGCACTGCTGACGGATCAACCCGAGGTGGCCGCACACGAGCCCGGCCCGCTCAAGCGCCAGGCTTCCCTGTCACTGCTGCCGCCACCCGCCGACTGAGTCGTACGGCACCGGCTTTGCACGTGCCGCGCGCCGAATGGCGACTCCTTCGCGGAGGATCAGGATGAAGCTCTTTCAGACTGCGCGCGACCGCGCCATCTGGACGACGTTCGGTCTCGGCGCAGCAGCCGTCACCGCCGTGCTCGCTCGTCAGGGCATGAAAGCGGGTTGGGAGGCCGTGCGCGACGACGAGCCGCCGGAGAACCCCATCTCGTACGAGACCTCCTGGTCTCACGCGCTGGCCTGGACCGTCGCTCTCGCGCTCGGCGCGGGTGTCACCCGGCTGGTCGTCGAGCGCGTCGCCGCACAGGTGTGGCTGCGCCGGACCGGTCGCCTGCCTCCGGGTCTCTAGCTCAGAACATCCGACCGCCGACCGGTACCTCACGCTCGGGCGCGAGCAGCACTACCCTGCCCGCGTCGTCCGGCACGCCGAGCACCAACACCTCGGACATGAAATCCGCAATCTGACGCGGCGGGAAGTTCACGACGGCAACCACCTGCCGCCCGACCAGCGCTTCGGGCGAGTAGTGCTCGGTCAGCTGCGCGCTCGACCTCCTCTCACCCATCTCCGCGCCGAAATCGATCCACAGCTTGAGCGCCGGCTTGCGTGCCTTCGGAAACGGCTCCGCACGCACCACCCGACCCACCCGGATGTCGACCCGCTCGAAATCAGTCCACTCGATCACACCATCAAACTCCCGAACCCGGAACCTCAATTCACCAATTCACCAATTCACCAGTTCCTCACACCCCTGCCGCGAGCTCGTAGCGATCGGCGGCCTCGATGCCTGCGCGCTCACGCACGAACAGGAGCATCAGGAAGCCCACGACGAAGAAGGCGATGATCGTCGACATCGCGAGCTTGTGGTTGCCGGTGAGGCCGAGCACTGCGGCGTACGCCGCCGGCCCGAGCATGGAGGACATTCTGCCGGAGAAAGCGTACAGGCCGAAGAACTCCGCCTGCTTCTGTGCGGGTACCATGCGCGCCAGCAGGCTCCGGCTTGCGGACTGATTCGGCCCCATCATCAGGCCGATCAGGATCGCCGCCACCCAGAAGCCGGCGGCGGACTCCGTGATCACACCGATCACCCCTGCAATCGTCAGCACCACGAGTGTGATGAGGAGCGTGCGCTTGCCGCCGATCCGGTCATCGACGAAGCCGAACGCGAACGCGCCGAGGCCTGCCGCGACGTTGAGCGCGATGCCCATGGTGAGCACCTCCTCGAGACTCATGCCAAGGACCTCACCGAGATAGATGGACGCCATGGCAATGACCGTCGTCAGCCCGTCATTGTAGATCATCCGTGCGAGGATCAGCTTGGCCGCCTCACGGAACGAACCGAGGTGCCGAATCGTCCTGCCGAGGCGACTGAACCCCTCGCGTACGTAGGTCCCGATCGGGGCGTCGCGGCGCGGCGCACGCTCGCGCACGAGCAAAAACATCGGCAGCGAGAACAGGAGGTACCAGACGGCGACGAGCAGGATGGTGGCACGCACGTGCAGGTAGTTTTCGGTCGGCAGCCATCCGCCGACCATGCCGAGTCCGAGTGCGAGTGCGATCAGGCCACCCATATACCCGAGAAAGAACCCGATCCCGGATACCCTGCCTACATTGCGGTTATCGGTCAGCTCCGGCAGGAAGGCGTAGTAGAAGACGTTCGCAGACTCGAAGCCGATGTTCGCCAGGATGAACAGGATCATGGCCGCCGTCGCCTGCCCCGGTCCAACGAAGAACAGCAGTGACGTGAAGAGAATCGCCTGCAGTGCGGCAGCCACGAGAAAGAACTTCTTGCGACCGGAGAAGTCGGCGATGGCGCCCATGACGGGCATCGCCAGTGCAACGATCACCGCAGAGATGTTGAGTGCCAGTGCCCACTGCATGGTGCCGGTGTCCGAATTGCCGGCAATGACGTCGACGAAGAACCGGTTGAAGATGAACGTCACCATCAGCGTGTTGAACGCCGAGCTGGAGAAGTCGTACAGGCACCAGCTGGCGATCTCGCTGCGCGGCGCACTCACGGCACGAGCCGGATGACGCGGCGGTAACGCGCCTGTACAGGCACGCTGCTCATCCCGATCGTGGGCATGTCCATCGTGCCACTCGCGACGCCCGTTTCTTCGCGGGCGACCAGGAGATCACGCGCATCGTCCCACAGCGTGGTCGCATCGCCGGTGCCGATCAGGCGCTGGCTCACCTGCACTCCGTCCACAACGCCCTGGACGTCCACGTTGATCGACAGCCGTGATCCGATCACGCGCAGCACCATTGCATCGATGGTGGTATCGCCGACGAACGTCGACGTGACCACGACGCGCGTCCGGCTGCGTACCCCGGCGCCGTCGTCGTTCAGGGTGAGCGTGTCCGTCCACGTGGCGCCGGTTTCCGTCGCGCCTCCCGGGAGCCGCACGAAGAAGTGCTGGAAGAACGAACCGCCCCCGGCCACGCGGATGAGCTCCATCGACATCCCTGGCGTGTGCATCGTCGAGTCGACGCCGCGATCCGACAGGCGGAACAGCGCGGCCCCTGTCGGCAGGTCCGTGGAGTCCACCTGCAGGCTGACCTGGTTGCCCACCTGAAACAGCCCTGTCACGGCCTGCAGGCGCACGGAGGACAACAGGCCGACACTGTCCACGTGCACACTGAGGTCCGCCTGCCCCGCCAGCGCAATCGTCGTGTTCAGGTTGCGGCCGTCCGGCGTTGCGAGTGCCACGCGCGTCGTGTCGGCGATCGCATAGCGTGCGGGGTTGACGGGCGGCAGCGCGTAGGCGAGCGTCGGAGCGTTCGTCGGCTGCGCCGGTGTGGACGCGCATGCGGCAAGGCCGACAGCTACCAGTGCAACGATGCAGGCTCTCATCAGTCTCAAGATCGGGTCCGGTCGAGGGAGGTGCGGCGGCTCGCGGCTGCAAGGATGCAGCAGCGGCCCGCGGCTGGCAATGCTCATCCGCTCTTCTGCGCACGATCATGGCTGACCGGCGCGGCGGACGCACGGGCAGGATCGTCGGCACCGTGGTGGTGCTGCTCGTCGCTGCGGTCTGCATCCGACTGGGCTTCTGGCAGCTCTCGCGACTCGATGAAAAGCGCACGCGCAATGCCGCACTCGCCGCCCGCACTGCCGAGCCACCCATCCTTCTCAGTGCCGCCACGACCGACAGCAGCGGCTTGATCCACAGGCTGGCGACGGCTCACGGCTACTACGACGACGAGCGCTCGATCGTCCTGCCCGGCCGCAGCTACCGCGGCAGTCCCGGCATTCTCCTGCTGACGCCGCTGCGCCTCGGCAACAGCGCCGTGCTCGTGCAGCGCGGGTGGGTCCCCACTCCCGATGCGGTCAACGTGGATCTCGCGCAGTTCCGCACGGACACGGCGGTCACCGTGCACGGCATCGCGCTGCCGTTCCTGGGGGAGGAGAACACCCTCGCCAGCAACGCAGTGACCGCACCCGTGGACAGCTTCCGGCGCGTCTGGTATGCGATCGAGCCCGACCGCCTGCGCGCTCAGTTTCCCTACCCGCTCCTGCCGCTGCGCCTGCAGCGACTTCCGGACACAACGCGCGCCGCCCGTACGACCGGATACCCGCTCGCGCAGGACGCCCCCACGCTCGACGAGGGGCCGCACCTCGGCTATGCGATTCAGTGGTTCAGTTTTGCGCTTGTGTTCCTGATCGGCTGGACTGCGCTGATGCGCAGCACACGAATCAGACAGGCCTGAGCAGCAGGGACAGCGGAGGTCCGGCGCCCTCCATCCGTCGGCGCGCCCTTACCAGACCGACGCCGTGGAGAGCGCCAGGTTGTTTCGCAGATTGACCTCGATCATCTGGCCACTTCGCACCAGCAGAGGCTGGGACCGATAGCCGTTCGGCGACCCGATCGGATCCGCCAGCAGGTGGAGCTCGCCCGCACCGCCGAGCAGCCCGCCAGGCAGGTTGAACTTCTGCGAGGACATGGACGTTACCGTACCAAGGCGCACTCGCATTCCGTTGCGCGTCGCGTAAACCCGCATGTCGTGCCAGTTGTCGTTGCTCACCACCACCGTCGCCGCCGTTGCTCCTGCGAATGCGTTGGCCGGGCCATTCTCCGTCGCGGTGGAACACGCGCCGCTTGCTGCTCCGAGAACGACTGCCATGGCGAGACCCGTACCTCGTCGCCACATTGTTGCCTCCTCAACATGCGAAAGTCGCGACACCATGATGCCGCGACCTCGTCGTCCGAACCCCGTATGCTGCGATGTCTTTCACCGCGTGGTCGACAAGGACAAGATCCATGCCGACATTGATTTACCGGCCGCCGCCGGCGTTGCCAGTCGCAGCATGCGCGTGTGCGTGGTTCCCTGCCGTTGCGCTGGCACGCATTGTGTCCTTACTCGTCGGCTTGCTGGCGCTCGGTTCACCGCTGCACGCCCAGCTCCGTCCGCTCGAGCCACTCGCGTGGGTCGCCATGGCAAGCGGGGGCGAAGCACGCGCAGCGATGGGTGCAGCGGTCCTTATCGGGCAGCGTGCGTCCCTGGCAGGAACGCGTGGCACACTGCTGGAGCTCGGCAACTGGCTGCTTACCTACCGGTCGGGTCGGTTCGCCCTCGAGTTTGCCGGCACGGCGGTCCGACACTTCGAAGATGATGCCGTTCTTGGGACACCATTCGGCCGGGCGGATCCGCCGGACGGCGGGGCACGCATCGACGCGGGCGACGTGCGGCTGTCGACGATCGTGCGTTTGCACGGTGACGTCGAGCGGAGCGTCGTCGTGCTGCGTTTCGGCACGCGTCTGCCGACCACGAGCGACGAGCCGGGGCTGGACCGCGATCGTACGGATTTCTTCGGCACGGCGGCCGCACGGCACCGACTGGCGAAGGGCGTACGCCTGTTTGCCGAAACCGGTGTCGGCATTCACTCGACGATGCTCGACGGCTATCCTCAGAGTGACGTACTGATCTACAATGCCGGTCTCGAAGCTGCGCGTGGGCCCGGTGGCGTGCGCCTTCAGGTTGTCGGGCACGACGACCTGCACCGGCGCGTCATTCGCGGCAACGAGGACCTGGCGGAGGTGCGGCTTGGCGGGTGGCTGGGAGAGAGGCGCTGGCTGGAGGCGCACGTCGTGCGCGGCGTCGCCAGGTTCTCAGCCGAGTGGGGCATTCTCGTATCGGGGGGCATGACACTGTGGTGAAGCTTCCGGCTTCGGTCCGCATGGGCGCGGTCCGCCTGCGCGTGCAGGACCTGGACACGGTCACATCGTTCTACCGCGACACGCTTGGCCTGCGCGAAGAGCGCAGCACTCCGGATACGGCTGTGCTATCGGCTGCGGATGGCACGCCGCTGCTTCGTCTGGAGCGCGACCCCAATGCGGTACGTCGACCTGCGCGGTCTACCGGACTGTACCATTTCGCGCTGCTGTTTCCGGACCGGCCGTCGCTGGGCGCCGTGATCCGGGATGTCGCCTCTGCCGACCACGCGTTCCATGGTTTTGCCGATCACCTCGTGAGCGAGGCGGCCTACCTCGCCGACCCGGAGGACAACGGGATCGAGCTCTACCGGGACCGTCCCCGGAGTGTGTGGCAGTGGCGTGATGGCACGGTCCGGATGTCGACGGACCTGCTCGATGTCCCGGCACTGCTCGCCGAAGCCGACCTCTCCCCTGCGCTTCCCGGGCGTTCGAGCCGACTGCGCATGGGCCACGTGCATTTGCACGTTGCTTCGATCGAGCGTGCGACGGACTTCTACACCGGCATCATCGGCTTCGACATCACGAACGGCGAGTATCCCGGCGCGACGTTCCTCTCGGCGGGTGGCTACCACCATCACCTGGCCGTGAACGAGTGGAGCGGCGACGCGGCACCGCCCGCCCATGCTACCGGTCTCATCGATTTCGAGATCGTCGTACCGGATGCTGCAGCGGTTGCTGCGATTGGATCGCGCGCTCGGACTGTCGAGCGCGACGCCTCGGGGCTCCGGCTCCAGGACCCGGACGGTCATGGCGTCGTGATCCGGACCGAAACCTGAGCGCGCGCGTGCCGACCGGCATCCGTATCGCGAATCCGGCGTGGGTCGCTGACGCGATCGACTTCAACGCGCGCCACGATACGGACCAGGCCCGCATGCGCGTTGCCGTACAGCTCGCACGCGAGAACGTGCTGCACGAAACGGGTGGCCCCTTCGGCGCGGTCGTCTTCGAGGCGGACAGCGGCCGGATCGTCGGCGCAGGCGTCAACCTCGTCGTTCCGCTGAACAACAGTGCGCTGCATGCGGAGATCGTCGCGTTCATGATGGCGCAGGCGCACGTCGGGTTCTACACACTGAGCGCGCCCGGCCTGCCGGAGCACGTTCTCTACACGTCCTGCGAGCCCTGCGCCATGTGTCTCGGCGCGACGCAGTGGAGTGGCGTGAAACGCGTGGTGTTCGCAGCGACACGCGAGGATGCGAGCGAGCTGTTCGACGAGGGCCCCGTCTTTCCGGCGAGCTACGCGTATCTCGAGGAACGCGGGGTCAGCTTCACGCCCGGCGTCCTGCGTGCCGAAGGCCGCGCTGCCCTGGAGCTGTACCGCGAGCGGCAGGGCGAGCGCTACAATGGCTGACGCGCCGGTCGCGATCATCGGCGCCGGCCCGGCGGGGCTCGCCGCCGCGCATGCCCTGCGCTCGCGCCACGTCCCGTTCCGGCTCCTCGAGCGCGGCCCTCGTGCGGGCGACGCATGGACGCGCCTGTACGACTCACTCCGCCTGCACACGGGCAAGCACCTGTCGGCGCTGCCCGGCCTCCGTTTCGGCCGCGCTGCACCGCTCTTCCCGACGCGTGACGATTTCGTTGCCTACCTCGAGCGCTACGTGCGGACCTACGATCTCGAGGTGGAGCCCGACATGCACGTGACGCGCGTGGAGCGGGTCGACGGCTGGCGCCTCGATACCCCTGCAGGCCCGCTCGATGCGCGTGCCGTCGTGATGGCGACCGGCATCATCTCCGCACCCCTCGTCCCTGCGATCCCCGGGCGCGACGACTTCGAGGGAAACGTGCTGCACTCCATCGAGTACCGGCGGCCCGATCCGTTTCGCGCCCGGCGTGTGCTGGTCGTGGGCGTCGGCAACAGCGGTGGCGAGATCGGCAGCGAGCTGGGGCGGGCGGGCATCGACACGACGATCGCCGTGCGTTCCGGTGCAAACGTCGTCCCGCTCACGATTGCCGGTGTTCCGATCCAGTACCTGTCGGTCTACGTGCGCAAGCTGCCGCGTGCGCTCCAGGAGCGGATCGTCGCCGCGATCGGCGCCATCACGGAGCGGCGCCGCGGACCGCCGGTCCTGCCACGCCCGCCGCACTCACCCCTCGACGCGATCCCGCTCATCGGCTTCAATCTGGTCGACCAGATCCGCGCGGGTACGATCGCCGTTCGCCCGGGTATCGAGCGTTTCACCCGCAGCGGCGTGCGCTTCTCGGACGGCCGCGAGGAGGCATTCGACGACGTCATCCTCGCGACCGGGTTTCAACCGGCGCTCGCGCCCGTCGCGCA
>CAYSGF010000003.1:0-6974 GCA_964430275.1 uncultured Gemmatimonadaceae bacterium | reverse complement strand
GACGCCGGGCGCGCCGATGTACGCAGCGTCGCCTGCCACGAGCACCGACGAACCGACACGTGCGTTGCTGCCCGCCGCCGACTGCGGCATTGCGACGCGCGCGGGCTCGCTCCACTCGCCGTCCGGCTGGCGCTGCAGCAGATACACGCGGCCGACCGCCGAGTCCGCGGCCGGCGCACCGACGAGCAGATGGTCGCCGGCGAGGCTGATGGCACGGCCGAAGGCGGCGATGCCGGTCACGTCCGCCGGACGCAGCGCGCGGTGCAGCGTCCACTCGCCGTTCGTCCGGCGATAATGATGCACGACGCCGGTCGAATCGAGCGCCGGCGCGCCGATCAGCAGATCGTCGCCATCGAGCGCGAGCGCACTCACGTACTCGGAGTAATCGCCGGAATCCGGCGGCGCGATGATCGCGGCCTGGCGCCAGTCGGCATTCGCCGAGGCGCGCTCGAACACGTATGCGACGCCGCTCCCGTCCCGCTTGCGCGGCGCACCCACGATCAGTGTGTTGCCATCGAGCGCGAGTGCGCGGCCGAAATCGTCCATGCGCGACGAGTCCGATGCCGTGAGACGCGCGCGCTCCACCCACTCGCCGCTGCCGTCGCGCCGGTACGCGTACACGACGCCGGGGCCGTACCAGTTCACGGGCTGGCCGATGTAGAGCTCGCTGTCGGTCGCGACGATGGCGCGGCCGAAGTTGGGCTCCTGGGCGGCCGCTTGTGCGGCCGTGAGGGCGGTGAGGGCCGCAATGGCGATGAGCGCGGTGAACGCTTGCAGGAGCAGGGTGTGGTGGAATCGTCGCATGGTGCGTTTGGCTCGGTGAGGAAGCAGGATTCGGTTGCGTGCGTCGCTCGCTCGCTCTGCGTTCGCTGGGTGCTCTGGGCTCCGCAACAGCATCTTCACCACAGAGCACGCAGAGCACACAGAGGACTAGAGCAGCTCCAGCGCCGATACGTGTATGGACAGCTCATCGTCGACGTGGGTTTCGTCGAAGTCGAGGCTGATCTGTGTCGGGTAGCCGAGCGCGGCGTCGTACTCGACGTGGAACTGGTGGGCGCGCTCGTCGATCGCGCGCTCGATCAGTGCGAACATTTCGTCCACGGTCTCGAATGCGGGCCACTGGTCTTCGGGCACGCTCACCTGTGAGCTCTGCGGCACGAGCGCCGTGATGCGATCGTCCAGGACCGTGATCTCGACCGTGCCTGCAAACCCCGGAATGCATTCGCAGCTCATCCGGAAGTCGTAACGATACGCGGCCGTGCGCTCGTCCGTCCAGCGGTCGCGGTTGCGCTCGAGCAGCTCGCGGTGAATGGCCCAGGGCTCGCCGGGCGAAGCGCAGGCCGGCAGGGCGAGGAGGGCAAGGAGGGGCAGGAGAGTGGATGGGTGCCGCGGTGTCATGGGGTGCGTCTCCCGTTTCGAGGTCTCACGTGCATCGAGAGAACGAGCGAGGGAGGGGCAGGCTGACGCGCCCGCCTGTCCCGCGCAGATCGTGCAGGCAGCGTTCGAGCACGCCACGGCCGTCGCACGGATCATTCGCTGCCGCCCTCCGGCTCGCGCAGCTCCGGGTCGATGTGCGTCGCCAGGCAGCTCGGGCAGATGCCGTGGCTGAAGCGCGCCGATGTGTGGAGCGAGATGTAGGCTTCGACGTCGTGCCAGTAGTTCTCGTCGTCGCGGATCTTCCTGCAGTAGGAACAGATCGGCAGGATGCTCTGCAGCGCGCTCACCTCGGCGAGCGCCTCCTGCAGCTCGCTCACGAGCTGATCGCGCTCGGCCGCCGCCTGCTTCGCCACGGTCACGTCGCGCGCGACGGAGTAGATCACGCTGGCGTCCGCATCAGGCGCCGCGTTCCAGTGCAGCCAGCGGTACGAGCCGTCCTTGCACAGATAGCGGTTCTCGAAGCCGAGGGCCTGGCCGCCGGCCCGCACGCGCGCGTTCTGCGCCAGTGTGCGCTCGCGATCGTCGGGGTGCACGAACTCGATGAACGGCCGTGCCATCAGCTCCTGGCGCGTGAACCCGAGTGTCCGCTCCCACGCGGGGTTCAGTCGCTTGAAATGGCCGCTGAAGTCGAGGAAGCAGAGCATGTCGATCGACGTCGAAAAGAACCGGTCCTCCGCCTCGCGCACGGCAGCAGCGGCATCGTGCCGGCAGAAGGCGAGCTCGACTTCGACACGCAGCTCGCGCTCCGTGCACGGCATCACGATGTGGCCGTCCGGCTCGCTCAGGCGGCTGCGACGCAGCGCCGGCACGTCGCCCTCCGCGACGAGCAGTACGACACGCGACTCGTTCTGCTGCCGGAGCGCCTCCAGCGCGCGCGTGCCCGCACCGCCCCCGCCCGGCACCAGCCGCAGGAGCACGAGCTCCGCCGCGGGCGGCCCTGCGGCTGCGGCTACTGCCGTGCTCCACGCGGCATCGTAGCCGAAGCCGGCGAGCTGCCGCTGGACGGCAGCGGCGGACGTTGCGTCGTCGTCCACGACGAGAATCGTGCGCTTCGTCAGGTGCTCCTGTGAGTCGGGTCAACGCCCTGGGCAAGGTATTGGAGGCGGCGCTGCATCGCGAACCCGGCATCGTCCGGGTGGCGCGGTCACCGGCCCGGAACGCTGCGGGGCGGCGGGCTCTGCCGGCAGCCCACCGCCCCGCATCCGCGCGTTCCAGTCAGCGTGCTACGCCCATGGCAGCTCGTTCAGGAACACCGTCAGCACGTCGCGGTAGCTCGTCGGCGCGCACCAGGCACGGGAGCCGCTGCTGACGCTCCAGCCGCAGAACGGGACGTCCGACCAGAAGTACTCCGTGCCCGGGCGAGTCAACGGGTTGTTGATGCTGGTCACTGCATTCATGAACGGATACTGCTGGGACCCGACGTTCCGATTCGGATTGACGTGGAATCGGCCGACCGAGACGTTGTCCGAGCAGTCGTCCGCATCGAGTATCGCGCCCGTGTTGCAGGCTGACTTCGACGCGTACGTCGCATGCTTGCTGCGCGCGATCCACACCTTCGTGTACGTGTACTTCTCCCCCTTCGGATAGGACAGGTCGGTCCGGTACCGGAACCCCGAGAAGTCGCAGTCGAACAGATCCAGCACACACATGCCGGTACCCCAGTGCGCGGACGTGTACTGGCCGTTCAGCTCCCAGTGCTGGGTCTCCTGCTCGAAGGAGAGGTACACGACCGTGAACTCGTTGTCGCCCCAGTGTCCGCCGCAGACGCCGCCACCGAAGATGCCGTCCGGGCAGCCCGGGTCACCGTTGTCCTGGTAGTAGCCGAACATGTACACGATGACGACGTTCCCGCCGAGTTCGGTCGCAGCCCAGTATTCCTCCCGCCCCGGCGCCGGCTCCTGCAGACTCATCATGAGCTCCGGCCGGAAGGACAGCGCGAGCTGATACTCGCAGAAATCGGCCAGCCCGTCCCGGTCGGCGTCGCTGATGCCTTCCGTGCAGGCGCTATAGCTGAAGTCGGGACCGAGGTAGTAGCCAGGCGCACCGGGCGCCGGATCCGCCGGCGGCGGGTCGTTGATGCAGTGCGGGTCGACCGGGTCGTAGCACGACCACCGCTGCGGCGCGACGGGCTCGTCCCAGGGGCGGAGCCCGTCCCCCGCCGGCCCGGTAACGGTGTCGCTGGCGCATGCGCCCATGACGAACGCGAAAAGAACCACCATGCTGCGACGTGACGTACCCATACGGATCCCTCCCTGGTGTGGTAGGACGGCAGACCAGAGCGTTCGCTCTCGCTGCACTGCAATTGTGTGTGGGACGGCCAGGCAGGTGAGGACCGACGCCGGTGACGGGCCTGGCCTCTATATGCCTGATTCTTCGCCGCGAGGCAGGAGAACGCGGGAAGCGATCAGAGTATACGGGGCCGCGGCGGGCGTCGACAGAAGGCGGCGCGGCGGCCAGCGTCAGGCGGCGTAGCGGCCCCATTGCTCCGACACATCTGCCGATATATCGTGATAGTACGGACGATACCTCGGAAGGCAGGGACCTATGTGCGCCAGCAGACACGACGGGTGGGACGGCTTCGGCTGGGGGGATTTCGGCATGGGCGGGCGCGGCCGCGGCACGGCGGGCCGGGGGCGCAAGCCCGGATTCCGGTGGCAGTTCTTCGACCGGGGGGACCTGAAGTACGTGATCCTCCGGCTGCTGCGGGACCGGCCGATGCACGGCTACGACGTGATGCGGGCGCTGGAGGAGGAATCGGGGGGGTGCTATCGCGCGAGCGCGGGCTCGGTGTACCCGACGCTGCAGATGCTCGAGGACCAGGGGTTCGTGCGGGGCGAGGAGCGGGATGGGAAGAAGGTCTACACGATCACGGACGCCGGCCGCGAACACCTCGAGGAGAACCGCGACACGGTGGACGAGATCTTCGATCGCGTCGCCGGGTTCGCGCGGCAGTTCACGCGGGCGGAGACCGGCGCACTGGCGGGCAGCTTCGCGCGGCTGGCGCAGGCGACCTTCGAGCGCACGGTGAAGTACCCGGGCGATGCGACGGTGGTGACTCGCCTGAAGGAGATCCTCGACCGCGCACTGCACGAGGTCGAGGGCGTGCGGCCGGAGGCGGAGTAGAACTGGTGAACTGGTAAAGCGTCGCTATGTGACCGGTGAGCTCTGGGACGAGCAGTACGAGGCCGAGCTCGACGCGCTGTTCCGCACAGCGGAGGGGCGCTGCAGGCCTGAGGACGGACAGGCATCGTCCCGGCCACACGCCGGCGGGACATACGTGCGCGGGGCCACCGGTGCGCCGCCACGCATGATCGTGCGCGCGGGCGGTTGGCGGCGCGCCGACCCCACCCATACAGCGCCGGTCCCTGCCCGCGGCCCTACCACTTGACTGTCCAGTGCTTTCCGGCGAGGCTTCAATCGACCACTAGACTGCCAAGTGCTCCACCAGCGGATCGACGATGACCCAGGCCAGCACACCGTTCCTGCCCGGGACGCTCGACCTGATCGTACTGCAGCTCCTGCGAGCCGAGCCGACGAACGGATACGACCTGACGTTGCGCATCCAGGCGATCTCGAAGGACGTGCTGAGCGTGAATGCGGGGTCGCTCTACCCGTCTCTCTACCGGCTCGAGCAGAAGGGGCTGCTGAAGGCGACGTGGGCGGACTCCGACACGGGACGTCGCACGAAGGTGTACTCCGTGACCGCTCCCGGCCGCAGGCACCTGGCGCAGCAGCGCGAGAGCTGGGAGCGGTTCAGTGGCGCACTCGCGGCGATCCTGCGCGTGACGTGATGACCATCCTGTTGCGTTTCTCCTACTCGAGCATCGTAGCCGCATGCTGAAGCGTCCTCTGCTCTGGCTCCGCTCCGTCGTATTCCGCCGCCGTCTCGAGCGCGAGATGCGCGCGGAGATGGGCGAGCACATCGCGCGTGCGACGGAGCGTCTCATGGCGCGCGGCATGAGCGAGTCCGACGCGCGTCGCGCTGCGGAGCGCGAGTTCGGCAACGTCGTCTATCTGCAGGAGGAAGGCCGGCTCGCGCGCGGCACGGGCGGTCTCGATGCGGTCGTGGCCGACGTGCGCTACGCGGGGCGGCAGTTCGCGCGCCGGCGGGTGACGACGCTCACGATGATCGGTGTGCTCGCACTCGGCATGAGCATCAGCACGATGCTGTTCTCGTTCCTGCACTCCTATGCGACGGCGCCGCCGCCGGGCGTGCCGCGCGCGGCCGACATGGTGCGCATCCGCGCGATCGCGGTGACGCCGTCGTGGGGTCGGCAGAGTCGGGCCACGACGCACGAGGAGATGGCGCAGTACATGGCGCTCACCGACCAGTTCCGCATGGTCGGTGGCTGGCGCGACATGGATCTGATGTTCAGTGTGGCGGGCGAGGATGCGTCGCACGACGGCACGGCGACGTTCATCACGGAATCGTACTTCGATGTGGTCGGCGTCGAGCCGGTGCTGGGGCGCGCGCCGACGCCTGCGGAGTACACGGGCGAGTCGCCACTCGTCGCAGTGATCGGCGACGTCGCCTGGGAGCGGCTGTTCGCACGCAGCCCGGACGCGCTCGGACGCACGGTGCTGGTGTACGGCATTCCCTTCACCGTGATCGGTGTCGCGCCGCCGCGCTTCCAGGGCATGTCGAGTCTCGCCGAGATCAAGATCTGGGCGCCGCTGCCGGCGCTGCCGCACGTCCTGCCGTCACTCGCGCCGGATGCGGAGGCGTACCGGGTGGCTGCGCGCCTGCAACCGGGCGTCACGATGGCCATGGCCAGCGCCGCGGTGAACGGCGTCGCGCGGCGCGTGGACGCTGCACCCACGAACGACGACCAGGAACGCACGCTCACGGCGGACGTCGTGCCACTGCGCGCCGCGAGCGGCGATGCGAACTGGGAAACCGACATGCGGCAGATGGCGCTCGTGCTCGGCGGCCTCGCGCTCGTCGTGCTGCTGGTCACGTGCACGAACGTGAGCGCACTCCTCGCCGGGATCGCGATCGCGCGCCGGCGCGAGGTCGCGATCCGGCTGTCGCTGGGTGCGGGCCGCCCGCGCATCGTGCGACAACTGCTGACGGAGAACGTACTGCTGGCCACCGTGGCCGCGACGATCGCGCTCGCGATCGTGTGGAGCGCGCAGCGGGCGGCGCTCGCGCTCATTCCCGTGATGCCGATCGACATGGGTCTGAGCGTACCGGCCACGCTGTTCACCTTCGGCGTCGCGCTCACGGTGGGCCTGCTCTTCGGGCTCTCGCCCGCCCTTCATGCAACGCGTCTCGCGGTCGCCGGTGCACTGCGCGATTCGTCGTCCTCGATTGCGGGTGCGCAGGCGCGGCTGCAGCGCGGGCTCGTGATCGCGCAGATCGCCCTGACGCAGCCGCTCGCCGTGGTCGTTGCGGCGATGCTGATGATGATCGTGCTGCTGTATCAGCGCGAAGGACTGACCCGCTCCGCGGACCACATCGTCGCCATGCGGATGCGGCCGGCGGACCAAGCGCCGCTGCCGGAAGGGACGGAAATCATGCGTCGCCTGCGGGAGCG
>CAYSGF010000002.1:0-20848 GCA_964430275.1 uncultured Gemmatimonadaceae bacterium | reverse complement strand
CGCTCGCCGACGGACCAGGAGATTGCCGACGAGATGGGCGAGCCGATCGACACGGTGCGCGCACTGCGTCGTGTCGCGGCGTCGGAGCTGTCGCTGGACGCGCCGATCGATCGAGCGGACCGGGACAGTGCGTCGTTCGGGGAGCGCTTTGCGGGTGCCGAGGCGGAGGATATCGAGGAGACTGTGGAATCGCAGGCTCAGCGCGAGTTCCTCGACCGCATGTTCGAGAAGTATCTGACGGAGCGGGAGCGAAAGATTCTGTATCTGTATTACGGACTGGATGACGGTGAGGAACGGACGCTGGAGGAGATCGGCTCATTGCTTGGGGTGACGCGTGAGCGGATCCGGCAGATTCGGAACCGCGCGTTCGAGAAGCTGCGCGAGAGTCCGGACGGGGAGGCGCTCTCGACGTTCTGGAGCGCGAACTGAGGATCTGCACGGCGGCAGGACGAAGGGCCCGGCATTGTCCGGGCCCTCGTCGTTTACGGGATCCGGGTTTGGCGTCAATCTTCCGACAGACGCGACGTGCCGTGCGTCGTGCGGGTATCGAGCCGTGGCAGAGATGACGTTTCTGCAATTCGTTTGTCGAGGTACGCCGCGCCATGCGGCAGTCGCGCTGGCGGTTCTGTTCGCGGGCCCATCGTCAGCGGCGACGGCACAGCAACCGGACACGGTGGGGCAGCCGCAGGCCGTAGTCGTCGACACCGCCGGGGTGGGCGACTGGAACGATGCGCGCGCCCTTGCTCTCATCGCCTCCGCCCGCGAGCGCCGGCAGGCACCCCTGGCTGACAGCGCACTCGACAATTACCGCGCGCGTGCCGAAGGCTTCGTCTATTTCTACGTCGATCGGCGCGACAGCGAGGAACGCACGCTTGTCAAGATCGACCAGGTGGCGCTGGACGTATTCTGGGCGCAGCCGGACCGCACGAAGCAGCGCATCGTGGGACTGCGCGACGAGAGCCGCCTGCCCAATCGGATGTACTACCATCTCGACCATTTGACGGTAGTCCAGAACGGGTTCGGCGACATCATCCGGATGGGTGACGGCGACGAAGTGCGCGACGTGCTGCACCCCGCTGCACGCGCATCCGAGACGATCTACGATTTCCGCCTGGCGGACTCGCTCACGCTCGTGCTGCCCGGCAGCCCCGAGCCGGTGCGGGTGTACGAGGTGCAGGTCCGACCGAAGAACCCGGAGCGATCCGGATTCGTCGGCTCGGTCTTCATCGACCGCGCACGTGGTGATGTCGTACGGATGACGTTTACGTTCACGCCGGCGTCCTACGTCGACCGTCGGCTGGACTACATCAACATCTCGCTCGACAGCGGTCTCTGGGACGGCCGGTATTGGTTGCCGTACGAGCAGGTCGTCGAGTTGCGACGGCAGGTGCCCGAGCTGGACTTCATTGGCGGCGCCGTGATCCGCGGCCGCATGCGCATCGGTGACTACGCCTTCAACACGAACCTTCCCGACGACACCTTCCGCGGACCGTCGGTCAGTGTGGTCTCCCGGGATGCGCTCGAGAGCTTCGCGTTCGAACAGGACCTGTATGGCGACCTCGGTGAGGAAGGCCTCGCGCCGCCTCCCGAAATGGCGGAGCTGCGACGCGAGGCCGCCCGCCTGCTGCGCCGTGAGCGCCTGAGCGGGCTGCCCGGGCTGCGCTTCAACGTGCCGTCCGTCTCGTCCGTCGCGCGCTACAACCGGCTCGAGGGCGCGTACATCGGCGCCGGACTGTCGTACGCGCCCGGGTTGCGGCTACGACTGGCCGGCACCGCCGGCTACGCGTTCGGGCTGGATGAGCCGGCCGCCCGATTCTCGCTCGCGTATGCGCCCGCTGACGTCTGGACCATCACGGCAGCAGGCTACCGCCACGCGCTGCGGGACGCCGGATTCCGTCCCGGCCTGCCGACTGCACTGAACAGCGTCGCTGCGCTTTTCGGTGCAAACGACTACAGCGATCCTTACCTGGCGAGCGGCGTGGAGCTGCACGCGGAGCGCAGGCTCGGAAGCGTCTGGACCGCACGCGCCTCACTGCGTCGGGAGGAGCACGATGGCGCTCGCCGCACGTCCGGCGAGCCGGTCGAGCCGCCCGGCGTCAGTGGCGACGCTGCCTTCGCGCGCACACTGGTCGCCATCGACCGCGGCATGCTGACGAGCGGTACGCTCGACGTGCAGCGTCGGGCCGCTGAGTTCGGCCGCCTGGACTGGAGCACTGACCTGACCCTCGAGCCGGGCCGGTTCGATGGCCGGGCATACGTGCGCGCCGTGGCCTCAGCGGCGCTGCATTTCCGCGCCGCTGATCTCGCCACCGACGCAACCGTCCGTGCGACCGCCGGCGCCGCGAGCGATAACACACCCGCACAGCGGCAGTTCCTGCTGGGCGGCCGCGAGACCATGCCGGGCTACGCATACCGCGGCTTTGCCGGCTCCCGCATGGCCCTGCTGAACGCCGAGCTGAGCCGTGATCTCTTCGAACCATGGCTGCGCGTACGCGCAAGCGGTGCCATCGGCTGGAGCACGGACGCCCGCACCGGCCGGTTGATCCGGGAGCCGGAGCTGATCGACCCGGTGCCGGGCGCGCCGTTCCCGACCATACCGATCCCCGACACCGACGGTGTTCGCGCCAGCGTCGGCGTCGGGGTGTCGGCACTCTGGGACCAGCTCCGTCTGGACCTCGCGCGCGGGCTCAACGGCGGCGAGTGGCAGGTGCTGTTCTCCGTCGCACCGGACTTCTGGTCCATGCTGTGAGCGCGCCACGCATGCCCGTCGGCAGGTCGATGCAAGGCGCCGGCAGCCGTGCGCGGCGCGCTCCGAAGCTCAGACGACCGCTTCCTCCGACTCCTCCTCCGCGCCTTCCTCTTCGACGTCCACCGGCACCGTGCTCGCCCGCGCTCCACCGAGCATGACGAGCTCGCGCACGTGCACCTCCGCCGTCGGTACGGTCACGCCGTTCTTCTCGAAGCTGTCATAGCTGATCCGGCCCTCGATATATAGCCGGTCACCCTTGCGTACGTATTCCTCGGCGATCTCAGCGAGCCGATTCCACAGCGTGAGCCGATGCCAGTCCGTGCGCTCCTCGAACCTGCCGTTGTCACGCGGAATGCGCCGGCTCGTCGCCAGCGAGAAGTGCGCGACTCGGGTGCCGCTTGCCGTCGTCTGGACGTCCGGGTCCCGGCCTACGTGACCGACCAGGATGATCTTGTTGATGGACCGACTCATGATGCCGCCTCCGCGGTTGGGGGGTTCGTTGCGGGGAAGAGTCGGTGTCGCGACGGGGCGGGAGAATAGCCGGTTGGGTAAACGAGAACGACGAGAACGACGGAGGCAACAACAGCCACAGCAACCCTTCGCCGTCCTGCCAGTGGTCCCGCAGAACAGCAACGACGAACAGCAACCGACATCCTTACCACGGAGCCCACGGAGCACTCAGAGCGTACGACGCGCACGAGGCCACCGACAATGGCGGCATTCCTGTTTTGATTGGTTCGTCGAAAGATCGGGTTTGCGGCGGACCGTCACGTCCTGCTGCGCCGGGATGCCTCTCTGCGGACTCCGCGGGCTCTGTGGTGAGGGCGCTGTTCAGGGCGCGCGAGGCCCCGAGCGTGAGCCTACTTGCACTCGAACCAGTTGTCCCCGACTCCTGTCACGACCTCGAGCGGTACGACCAGTGGGAACGCATTCTCCATTTCCCGCTGGATGATCGTGCGGACGGCGTCCGCGTCGGCGCGAGGTGCCTCGAAGACGAGCTCGTCGTGGACCTGGAGCAGCATGCGCGCGCCGGGGCTCGGGAGGGCGTCATGGATGCGGATCATGGCGATTTTGATGATGTCTGCAGCCGTGCCCTGCACCGGCGCATTCGTCGCTGCGCGCTCACCGAACTGGCGGATGTTGTAGTTGCTGCTGCGGATCTCGGGAATGTAGCGCCGGCGGCCGGACAGCGTTTCCACGTACCCGCAGTCGCGCGCCTTCTCGATCTGCGTGTCGAGGTAACGGCGCACGTCGGGGAAACGCTGAAAGTAGCTTTCGATGAACTGCTTCGCCTCCGCGACGCTCGTACCGAGCTGGTGCGAGAGGGCGAACGCACCGATGCCGTAGATGGTGGCGAAGTTGACCGTCTTCGCTGCCGCACGCATGTCGCCGCTCACGCTGTCGAGCGGCGCGCCGAACACGATCGCTGCAGTCTGACGATGGATGTCCGCACCGCTGCGAAAGGCATCGACGAATGCCGGATCACCGCTCAGGTGCGCCAGAATCCGCAGCTCGATCTGAGAGTAGTCTGCGGTAACGAAGACGAAACCGTCCGCAGGAATGAAGCCCTTGCGGATCTCCGCACCCTGCTCCGTGCGGATCGGGATGTTCTGCAGATTCGGATCGGCGGAGGAGAGGCGGCCCGTCGCCGCGACCGTCTGCTGGAACGTCGTATGGATGCGGCCGGTCCGCGGGTGGACAGCGAGCGGCAACGCATCCACATACGTGCCCTTCAGCTTGTCGAGCTGGCGGTACTCGAGAATGAGCTGCGGAATCGCGTGCCCCTGTGCAGCCAGCTCCTCGAGCACGCTCGCGTCCGTCGATGCACCGGTCTTCGTCTTGCGCAGCACCGGCATTCCCAGCTTGTCGAACAGAATCGCACGGAGCTGCGGCGTCGAGCTGATGTTGAACTCCTCTCCTGCTATCTTGAAGATCTCCTCGGTCGTGAGCTGCAGCTCGCGCGTCAGTTTCTCGCTCATGCGTGCAAAGAAATCGCGATCGATGCGCACACCGGCGCGCTCCATCGCCGCGAGCACGGGGAGCAGCGGCATCTCGACGTCGCGGAACAGCGCGCTCAGGTCGTGGCGCTCGAGGTCCTCGAGGAACGGCGCCTGCAGCCGCAGGGGCAGGTCCACCTTCTCGCAGGCATAATCGCGCACCTGCTCGGGCGCAACTTCGGAGATCTGTCGCGCGTCCCGTCCCTTCCCTGCTACGTCCTCCAGCCGGCGCGTATTGTACTTCAGGAACTCGAGTGCCAGCGCGTCAATGGAATGGTCGCGGCGGCCCGGATCCGATACGTACGACGCGATCGTGATGTCGAAGTCGATCCCGCGCAGCGCGACGCCCGCACGCTCCAGCATCAGCAGATCGTACTTCAGGTCCTGTCCCGCCTTGCGGATCTCAGGCGACTCGAGCACCTCGACGAGAGGCCGCAATGCAGGGTCCGTCAACGGCGGCAGGTTACCGGTGCCACTCGCCGCGCCCAGGTCCAGCTCGCCCGGCCGCCGGTGTGCGAGCGGCAGGTAGAAGGCTTCGCCTGCTTCGACAGCGAACGCGAGGCCGACCAGGTCCGCGCGCAATGCTGCGCCGGCATCGCCGATTACTGCGAGGGCGAGGCTGCCGGCGCTGCGTGCGCGCTCGGCCAGCCGTGCCACTCCAGCGGGATCCCTGACGACGGCATACGTCCGCTCGAGTGCGCGCGCCTCCGCTTCGGGCGCCGCGATGTCACGGACCAGCGTATGAAACTCGAGATCGACGAACACGTCCCGCAACGCACGGCGATCCGGCTCGCAGATGCGCAGCGCCTCGACGTCCAGTTCCATCGGCAGGTCGGTCCGGATCGTCACCAGCTGCTTCGACAGCCGCACGGCGTCGGCTGAGGACAGCAGTGCCTCGCGCGCACGCTTCGCCTTGAGATTCGGCGCTGCTGCAAGGATGGCCTCGACGTCGCCGTACTCCTCGATCAGCTGCACCGCCGTCTTCGGTCCGATGCCACGCGCACCCGGAACGTTGTCGGACGAGTCACCGATCAATGCCAGATAATCCGCCACGCGCTCCGGCGGCACACCCAGCCGGTCCGACGCGTTGCGCGCATCGACCCACTCCTCCTCCACACCCGCAGGACCGCCACGACCAGGGTTCAGCAGACACACCCGGTCACGGATCAGCTGGTAGAAATCCTTGTCACCGGACACGATCACCGCTTCCATGCCGGCGGCCGCAGCCTTCAGCGCAAGCGTGCCGATCACATCATCCGCCTCGTGATCCGGTAGCTCCAACACCGGAACACGGAAGGCCTCGATGATCTGGCGGATGCGCCACAGCGATGACGCCAGATCATCCGGCATCTTCTCGCGCGTCGCCTTGTATTCCGGGTACAGCTCCTCGCGCTGACTCGTGCCGGCGTCCAGCACCACACCGAGGTAGTCCGGCTCGTGGTCCTCGAGGATCTTCATCAGAAACCGTGTGAAGCCGAACGCAGCCGAGCTGTTCTCCCCCTTCGTCGTCATCAACGGCCGGTTGATCATGGCAAAATACGCCCGATAGATCAGCGCATAACCGTCGATCAGGAACAGGCGCGGATGCGTCTTAGCGGGCTTGTCGACCATGCTTCCCCTTCAACCGGCATACTCGGATTCACACCGCAAGAACGCGCACGGCGCAAAATGGCGCGGAGGACGAATTATGACGGGGTGTCGCGGGTGTGGCTAGATTCCGAAGGCCTGATCTACAGATCCATTCACACGTACACGAAAACGCCCCGCCTGTAATGGCGGGGCGTTTCCTTCGTGCGGAATTCGATGCAACCGGAGGTTCAGGAGGCGCGCGCGACGTTCGCTGCCTGAAGACCCTTGTCCGTCTGGCGGACTTCGAACTCCACGTCTTCGCCCTCGGCGAGCGTCTTGAACCCCTCCATCGTAATCGCAGAGAAGTGCACGAACACGTCTTCGCCGTCGGACTGCTCAATGAAGCCGTACCCCTTCGCATCATTGAACCACTTCACCTTACCTCTGGCCATCGAACTGCCTCCTACGAAGGTTGTCCCGCCACTACCACCCGTCTGCGCGAACGAAGCTACACCAGCATGTTCCGCAGTGTCAAGAAAAATCTCCTTGTGGCAGTAGGGGTTTCCCAGAGGTGACGGAATTGTATCGAGTTCGGGGTGAGCCGGAGCGCGCGCGCAGGGCTCCGGGTACGGCCGAACGGGCCGGGTTTGCGCGTCGAACGAGGGGTCAGTTTCCGAGCGGTGACGCCCCGTAAAGTGCCTCATAGAGGCGTGCGTTCTGCTGGACGATCTTGACGTAATCGCGCGTTTCCTCGTAGGGGATGCGCTCGCTGAAGAGCTCGGGGTTCTCCCACTCGGGAAACTCCATCCAGCGATCGACGCGACTCGGTCCGGCATTGTACGCGGCGAGGACGGCATCGATGCGGGCATCGTACTCGGCGAGCATGTCGGCGAGGAACTGCATTCCGATCGTGATATTGATCTGCGGATGGCGCAGCATATCGGGCTCGAAGGACGCGATGTCGAGGCGTCGAGCCAGCGTTCGACCGGTCTCCGGCATCACCTGCATGAGGCCGATGGCCCCGGCGGGGCTGACGGCGCGGGCGTTGAACATGGACTCCTGGCGAATGAGACCGGCCGCGAGGAACGGATCGATGCCGTGCCGGCGTGCTTCCGCGACGATCCGGTCGCGGTAGGGGAAGGGATAGACGAGGCGAAGCAGGCGCGTATTCCAGGGACCACCGCGGCGCTTGAGCTCCCAGCCGAGAGCGATGCCATCGGAGGTGTAGCCGCGCTCGTTGAGTGCTTCGGCGAGTGCGTAGAGAGCGGCGACGTCGCTGCCGAAGCTGTCGCGTGCGCGTGCCATCTCGAAGGCGGCGGCATCGTTCCACTCGGCGTCACGGAGGAGGTCGACGATTTCGAGCGCGGCGGCCGCCCGCTCGGGCAGCGGCGCATCCGCGGGTGCCGGTCCGAGTTCGATTGCACCTGCGACAGGTGCGTCGAGACGTTCGGCTGCGCGCATTCCGTAGTAGGTCATGGGATCGCGGCGTCGAGCCTCGCTGAAGCGCTGGCGCGCGGTGGCGGAGTCACCGAGCGCCAGGTGTGCGACACCTGACCAGTAGGCGGCCTGCTGCACGCGGCGGCCGTTCGGGTAGCGTTGGCGGTACGCCTCGAAGCCGTCGCGTGCGGTGGCGATGTCACCACGGGCGAAGTCCATGCCGGCGATGCGCATGTAGGAGAGGCCGACCTCATCGGAGTCGGCGCCGCTACGGATGGCGCGACGGAAGTTGGCGCGTGCATCGTCGTAACGCCGCTCGTCCTGATCGAGATCGCCGAGCAGGTAGTAGGCGCGGGCGGCGGTTGCGCTGCCCTGGAACCGCTCGCCGATGGAACGCAGCGTGGCGCGGGCATCGGCGACGTCGCCGCGGCGGTATTGCGCGCGTGCGGCGTCATACAATGCGGGTGCCGCAACGGACGCCGGCGCGCCATCGGCGGCGGCCCGCAGCTCGCGCTCCGCTTCGCCGTAGATACCGGCGCGGAACAGGCCGCGGCCGAGGTCGAAGCGAAGCTGCCTGCGCTCCGACGCCGTACCGCGTCCGGCCTCGAGGTATGCGCGGATCCCACGGCTCGCGCGCTCCATGTTGCCGCCGCGCAGGTACACGCGTCCAATGGCGAGCTGATCGTCGATCGTGAGGCCGGGCAGATCGGTGAGGAAGCGTGCGGCATCGAAGGCGCTCTGCGATGCCTCGATCGCGCGGCGGAACGCCGTGCGTGCCCCCGCGGTGTCGCCACGCTGCAACCGCAGGCGGCCTGCGGTCGTGTGTGCGCTCGCCCGCCGTGCGCCAGTCGCATCCGCAGCGAATGCCGCAGCCTCCTCGATCGCGCGCTCGATGGCACCGGCGTTCTCCAGCGCGCGCAGTGGTTCGCTCCAGCCGAACTCGCGCGCGATCGTCGGGCCCGCTGCAGCGAGCCGCGCTGCGACGGCCGCAGTGTCACCCGCGGCCGCGGCTGCCCGCGCCGCGTGCAGGTCGATCCAGCTCCTGATCTGGGGCAGCAGTGCGGCGGCCCGATCGTAGGCTGCGATTGCCTCGGTCGTACGATCCGCCGCGAGGTGGGTCTCTGCCTGCTCCAGCTCGGCGAGGCCGCGGCCGCGCGGAGTCGTGTCCTGCGGCTCCGCAAGCATCGCGCTGATCGAAGAGTCGATCGACGCGTGCACGCCGTCGGCGAGCGCGCTGGGCGCACTCGCCGGAATCCAGTAATACGCGACGCCGAGCGTCACCGAAGCGAGCAGCAGGATGAGGTATCGCATGACAGGTCTACACGGTGAGGCAAGAACGGATCCGCATGTGCGCGCCAGCTCGAGAACGGATGCGCGTGTGCGTGCCAGCTACCGTTGCGCCGGCATGGGCGCCACGCAAGCGCCGGGGCTCACGAGTTCGGCCGTGCGAGCCGCCGCGCCGCTGCACGGAACGCAACAGCCGATGAGGCCTCCAGCTCATAGCGTCCCAGGCCGGAGCGATCGAGAAACAGCAGGCTGAGTCGCCGCCCGCCAAGGGACCCGTACAGCCACTCGAGCGCGGCCGGCTGCATCCCCGTGTCCGAGCTGCCCAGGTAGCGCTCTGTAACCCTGTCCGGTGGACCCAGCACGATGTAGACCTCGCCCCGTGCAGTTCGCCAGCCCGGCTCGCCGCGGGGCTCGGAGAACTGAAGCGTGGCCGTACGTACGCGGGCGAAGAACTCCTGGCGAAACTCGTTTCCGGACGTAGCCGGGAACGGATCGCGCGTCTCCCAGAAGTGCTCCCAGCGGATCCGGCGCTGTCCGGGATCCGCGATGCGCAGCGAGTCGAGCTCGGCGTCCGTGCCGATGTAGCCGACCACCTCCAGTACTTCTTCGTAGTTCGCGACCATCCATTCGTCGGACACCGTCACGAGCAGTGGTACGCGTTGACGCGCCGGCCCATCGGCCTGCTGCACCTCGACACTCAGGCGGCCCGGCGGCAGCTCATCGATCGGAATCGTGATCGTCGCATGCCGTACGCTTCCGGAATCCTGGCTGAACGTCGCAATCGATTCCCACACGATCGACTCCGCTGCGTCCCGCACGCGGACGGCAGCAGTGCCATCGTGCAGTGCATAGCTCTCGAGATAGATCCCGGGTGCATCGCCACCGTAGGCCACCGTGCGACGCGGGTTGAGCAGAATCTCCGGCGGCGCACTCCGGTGCGTGCGTCCGTGTGCGCGATAGACGATTACGGGTGCGGACTGCGGGCGGGTGTCGTGCTCGAATGCGGGAACCTCGAGTGTGTCAGTCGCACGGAACCCGCGTGAGCTGTTGCGATCACCTGCTGTGAGCTCGGCCACGTAACCGCCGGGCGCGAGCGCGACCCACTGCTGAAATACCACGCTCTCGTCGCTGCGCGTCGTTTCGGCGAACGACGTGACACGCACGGTCTCACGCCACTCCCGCCGTACGCGCGTAAGCGAGTCAGTGGTCGTCAGCTCGAGGGCGACGCCGTACGCGGCGGCGAAGCCGTCGCCCTCCCGCATGAAGCGCAATGCGTGGTTCGGAATCGAGAGCCCGACGATGAGCAGAGTCGAATCCGACGGACCCGCGAGGGTAACGAAGGATGCGACGACAGGAAATGCGCCCGGGCCGGTGAGCATGCCGCTCTCGCGGTACACGGCAAGCGGACTGGTCGTGAGGGCGGGGACGCGCTCGGCAACGGGTACGGCGGCCGTGCAGCCGGCAATCAGAAGGACGACCGGGAAAAACAAAGGGCCGCCCGGATGGCGGCCCTTTGGAATTCCCGCGTGCGGGACGCGATCCATACACTCAAACCGTGCGACGGACCTCACTCTCGTGGAGCGCGTCGACCATCTTCTGCGCCGACTCCTCCATGTCGAGGACGAGTCGATCGATGCGCGATACGAAGTAGTTGTGCGCGATGTTTACCGGAATTGCGATCGCGAGACCCGCAGCAGTCGTGATGAGCGCCACCTTGATGCCGCCGGCCACCAGCGTCGCTTCCACCTCGCCGGCGAGCTCGATGGCATTGAACGCCTGGATCATCCCGATGACCGTGCCGAGGAAGCCGAGCAGCGGCGCAACGTTCGAGACGGTCGCGAGCCAGACCAGTCCGCTCTCGAGGCTCGCCATCTCGATGAGACCGACGTTCTCGATGGCCTTCATGACGCGCTCAGTGCCTTCCGTGCGACGCTCCAGGCCGGCGGCCAGGATGCGGGCGGCCGGAGCGTTCGAGTCACGCGACAGGGCCAGGGCCTGATCGATCTTGCGCTGCGCGATCAGCTCATCCGCCTCACGCAGGAAGCGCTTCGTGCGCGCTGCCTTCGACGTCAGGTCCACCAGCTTCCACACGATGATGATCAGGCCGACGAGCGCGCAGAAGCCGAGTGGCCACATCATCCAGCCGCCGTCGTCCCACAGCTGAGCCACCTGCTCACCGAACGAAAGGCTGGGGCCCTCGACACCCGGGATCTGCAGCATGAAAAGAGAGAGTGCGGTCAGACCACCCAAAATGACCTCCGTCGTGTGGCGCGACGCCGGCTTGCGCGGGAGCAGGGGATTGTTGGCGAATTGAACGCCCGATATTACCGGGGGGTCTGGGGGGTGTCAAGAGCGGATTGACCCCCTGCAGCGGCTCTCAGCGACGGCTCTTTGATGCATGCTGCGAACTGTCCGGGCGCCTTTTCCGCAAGCGGTGGAACGATGCGCGCGCAGTCCATGTCCTTCAGCGGATGCTGGCAGCGCGGATGGAACGGACAGCCGCTCGGCGCGTTGGCCGGGCTCGGCACGTCACCGGGCAGGACGATCCGCTGGCGCTTCGCTGCGGGGTCCGGAACGGGCACGGCCGACAGGAGTGCGCGCGTGTATGGGTGGCTCGGTGAGCCCACGACGGCCGCCGTCGCACCCGTCTCGACGATGCGGCCGAGGTACATCACCGCGATGCGATCACTCATGTGCTCGATGACACTCAGGTCGTGCGCAATGAAGAGGTAGGCGAGACCGAGCCGTTGCTGAAGCTGTTCGAGGAGATTCAGTACCTGCGCCTGCACGGACACGTCCAGCGCGGATACGGGCTCGTCGCAGATGATGAAGTCCGGCTCGACGGCGAGCGCGCGCGCAATGCCGATGCGCTGACGCTGACCACCGCTGAACTCGTGCGGGTAGCGGCCGGCATGGAACGGGCGCAGGCCGACGGTTTCCAGGAGCTCGGTGACACGCTGCTGGGCTGCAGCGCCTCGTCCGAGCCCGTGCACGCGCAGTACCTCGCGCAGGGTGTCACCAACCGTCATGCGCGGGTTGAGCGAGCCGTACGGATCCTGGAAGACGATCTGGGCTCGACGCCGGATCCGACGCAGGGCGTCGTCGCTCATCGCGCGCACGTCCTCGCCGGCGAAGCGAATGGTGCCCTCCGTCGGCTCGATCAGGCGAAGAATCGAGCGACCCGCCGTCGTCTTTCCGGATCCGGACTCACCGACGAGGCCGAGGGTCTCGCCGCGGCTGACCCAGAACGACACGCCGTCGACCGCCTTGACGCTCCCGACCTCGCGCGCGAGAAGCCCCCTGCGGATCGGGAAATGAGTGCGCAGGCCGCGCACCTCGAGGAGCGCGTCGTCGGGTGCGGTCACCTCCTCGACGGTCCGCCCGCCCGTATCGGAGTCGCCCTTGGCCGGCGGCAGCGCGCTGTCGGGCTCCGGCTCGGCCGGTACCGCGATCGGGAGGTCGAGGTCGCTCATCGGCCGCCCTCCTGTTCGAGCCAGCACCTGTCGTAGTGGCCGGGGACCGGCTCGAAGAGAGGTGGGTGCTCCGGGCACTTCTCGAACTCGTACGGGCAGCGCCCCCGGAAGCGGCAGCCCTGCGGCCAGTCGGTCGGGGACGGCACCGTGCCGGGAATCACCTCGAGTGCGTCCGTGCGTGCGCCCAGGCGCGGGATCGCGCGCAGCAGCCCCTGCGTATACGGATGCCGCGGCTGTGTGAAGATCTGCGTTGCCGTGCCCTGCTCGACGATCTGCCCGCCGTACATGACGAGGACCCGGTCACAGACTTCCGCCACGACGCCCAGGTCGTGGGTGATGAGCACGACCGCCATGCCGAGCCGGTTGCGAAGCTCGGCGATCAGCTCGAGGATCTGCGCCTGGATCGTCACGTCCAGCGCGGTCGTCGGTTCGTCGGCGATCAGCAGGTCCGGTTCGCAGGAGAGTGCGATCGCGATCATGACGCGCTGGCGCTGCCCCCCTGAGAGTTGATGCGGGTAGGTGTCGGCTCGCTCCTCGGGCGATGGGATGCCCACGAGGCGCAGCATGCGGATTGCCTGCTCGCGCGCTTCCTTCCGGGTAACCTTGCGGTGCAGGCGCACGGCTTCGGCGATCTGCTCGCCCACCGTGTACACCGGGTTCAGCGAGGTCATCGGTTCCTGGAAGATCATCGCGATGTCGTTCCCGCGTACGGAGCGCATCTCCCGTTCGGAGAGTGTCAGCAGCTCGCGTCCATCGAAGCGCACGGAGCTGCCCTCCATGATCTCGCCGGGTGGTCGCGGCACGAGCCGCAGGATCGAGAGTGACGTCACGGACTTGCCACTGCCACTCTCGCCGACGATGCCGAGCACCTCGCCCTTCTCCACGGTGAAGCTCACCCCGTCCACGGCGCGGGCCATGCCCTGGTCGGTGCGGAAGTACGTGCGCAGGTCCGTGACCTCGAGCAGCGGCATCAGGACCTCAGGCGCGGGTCGAGCGCATCGCGCAGACCGTCGCCGACCAGGTTGAAGGCGAGCACCACGAGCACGATCGTGAGGCCGGGGAACGTGGTGAGCCACCATGCGCCGAGCAGGTTGTCACGTCCTTCGGCGACCATGTTGCCCCATGTCGGTGTGGGCGGCGCGACGCCGAGGCCGAGGAACGAGAGGCCCGCCTCGAGCACGATCGTGTTGCCGATGCCGAGCGTCGCGGCGACGATGACGGGCGCGAGCACGTTCGGCACGAGGTGCCGGAGCACGATGCGCGTCCCCGGATAGCCGAGCGCACGCGCGGCCTGCACGAACTCGCGTTCGCGCAGGCTGAGCACGTCGCCGCGCACGATACGCGTCGTGCTCGGCCACTGCGTCAAGCCCAGGACCGTAATGATCACGGCGATCGACGGGCTGAAGAGCGCCACGATCATGATGAGCAGGACGAGGCGCGGAAACGCGAGCACCATGTCCGTGAAGCGCATCAGGAGCGCGTCCACCTTGCCACCGACATAACCGGCTACGGCGCCGATCAGGGTTCCGAGCGTGATCGAGATCGCGGTCGCGACGAACGCAATGGCCAGCGAGATACGCGCACCGTAGAGGATCCGGCTGAGCACGTCGCGACCGAACCGGTCCGTGCCGAGCCAGTGCCCGGCGGACGGCGGAATGAACGACGTACGAGCAATGTCGTCCTGCGCGATCGGGTCATACGGCGCGATGAGCGGCGCGAGCAGTGCGATCAGATAGAACACGACGATCACACCGAGGCCGAAGACGGCCACGCGATTACGCCGGAAGTGGCGCGTCGCGATGCGCCACTGCGAGTCGCCGCCTGCACCGATCGCCGCACGGCGTCGCCTCAGGTCCCGGAAGGCGAATACCCAGAGGCCGATGAGGAACAGCGCGAGCGTCGCCACTGCGACGTAGTCATCGAGGGAGCCGGCGTCCGCGACGGTGCGGATCCGCTCGTATCCGAGTGCTGCGACACCGAGCAGCACGCCCCACCCGAGAAGCAGGACGGCACCGAGACCCGCGCGCCCGCTCGCAATGTGACCGGCGCCGGGCAGCACCAGAGACAGCGCCACGGCGCCCGCGCCTGGCGGCTCTGCGCGTGCGGGCACCGCCTCATGGATGTCCTCGCCGCGCGCGAGCACGTCTTCCACATCCATGGCGGACGAATCGGCACGCCGCGGCGGTTCTCCCGTCGGCACGGGCACGGGTGCACCCGACTCCGGATCGGGTGGCGCATCCGGCCGATCGCTCGGATCGCGGGCGCCTGGCGGGCGGCGTTCGTCAGTCATAGCGGATGCGTGGATCAGCGACGGCGTAGAGCACGTCGGCGAGCAGGTTGCCGAGCACGACGATCACTGCGAACAGGAAGCTGGTCGCCATGACGAGCGGATAGTCACGCTGGAAGATCGCTTCCACGATGACCCGGCCCATTCCGGGCCACGCGAAGATCGTTTCGATGAACACGGTCCCGCTGAACAGGTAGGGCAGATTCAGCCCGAGCAGCGTGATGACGGGGATGAGCGAGTTGCGCAGTGCGTGCTTGAAGATGACGTGGCGCTCGGGCAGTCCCTTCGCGCGTGCGGTCCGTATATAGTCCTGGCGCACGACCTCGAGCATCTGTCCGCGCGTGTACCGAGCGACGCCCGCGGCGAGTGCCAGGGTCAGCGTCGTTACCGGGAGCACCAGGTGTACGAGCCGATCGCGGATCTTTGCACCCGTATCCAGGAAGTCGTAGTCGACGCTCGTAATGCCCGTCGGCGGCAGGGCAAAGGGCCAGCCCCATTCGCTCGCCTTCAGCGAGAACACCAGCATCAGCATCAGACCGAGCCAGAAGGACGGCATCGAGTAGAAGAACAGACCGATGATGCTGAGCGAGTTGTCCGTCGCGGAGTTCTGCCGCACTGCCTGCATCACGCCGACGACGATGCCGATGGCGAACACGAGGACGAGGGAGACGGCGGCGAGGATGAGCGTGTTCGGCAGGGCGTCGAGCAGGATCGCGGAAACCGGGCGGCTCTGCGCGAACGAGTAGCCCCAGTCTCCCGTGAAGAACGAGAGCATCCACTTCACATAGCGAACGTGGATCGGCTGATCCAGGCCGAGATTGCGCCGGAGCTGCTCGATGATCTCCGGCGGCATGTTGGGATTCATGTACGCCGCGGTCGGATCGCCGGGCGCGAGGTTCAGCACGAAGAAGATGAGGGTCGCGATCCCGAGGAGTAGCGGGATCGCGCCGAGAATGCGCCGCAGGATGAAGGCGCCCATCAGTGCGTCAGCGGCTCAGCGACCAGTCACGGATTGTCTGCATCTCGCCGCGCGGGTCCATCTCTACGCCCTGCACCTCCTCGCGCACGGCGGCGAGCTCGTTCAGCCAGAACATGAAGGTCATCGGCTGCTGTGACTGGATGACCTGTGTGAAGTCCGCCCACGCCAGCCGAGCGGCCGCCGGATCCGTCGCGGCAGCGGCCCGCTCGATCAACCCATCGAGCTCGGGGATACTGACGCTGCTCCGGTTCGCCGAGCTCTCGACGGATGCAAAGTCGGAATGCAGGAGCGCGTAGGGCGCCGACGCGACCTGGAAATTGTCGAGCACCCAGTTCGTGAAGATTGCATCGAAGTCACGGCCACGGTGGGCCGCGAGCATTGTCTGGAACTCGGTGACGCGAATGTTCGCGCGCGCGCCGACCTCACGCAGCTGGGCCTGCAGCACTTCGACGACCGCACGGCGCAGCGCATCGTCGCTCGTCAGCAGCTCGAACTCGAGCGGCTGCCCATCCTTCTCGCGCACGCCGTCGTTGTTCGCATCGCTCCAGCCTGCCTCTTCCAACAGCTGCTGCGCTGCGCCGAGGTCTCGCGTGAGCGGCTCCACGTCGTTCGGGTAGAGCGGGTGCCACGGGGGCACGGTGCTGGTCGCGACCTGGCCCTGTCCATAGAGCAGTGCGTCAATGATCTCCTGGCGGTCGATCGCCATCGCGAGGGCACGCCGCACGCGCACGTCGTCGAACGGCGGCCGCCGATTGTTCCACCCGACGAAGTACACGGTGCGCCCGGGGAAGGACAGGAGCTCAGTCCCCGTACTCTCCTCGACCTGATTCGTCTGATCCGGCATGACCGGCAGGTCCACGTGCACGCCCCCCGTGACCAGCTCGGTCAGCATGGTCGACGCCTCGGGAATGATCCGGAACACCACTCGCTGCGCCGCGCCCGGCCCGCCCAGCGCCTCCGGGAAATCGGCATACGGCTCGATCACGAGCTGCCGGCTGGCTTCCCACTGCGTCAGGCGGTATGGGCCGCTGCCGACCGGCGCACGGCTGTACGGTGCGCTGCGCAGGTCGGCGGGCGCGATATTCTCGAGCAGATGCTTTGGGGCGGGCGCCCACCAGAAGTCCTCGAGCGCCTGTGCATGCGGACGGACGTAGTCGAAGCGGATCGTGAAGCTGTCCATCACCGTCGCCGTCTCCACCTCTGCGAGAAACGCGGAGCCGAGGAGAGAGGCGGACTCGGGTGCCTTCGCCCGATCGAAAGTGAACTTCACGTCTTCGGCGGTCACTCGCCTGCCGTCATGCCACGTCACGTCCGTGCGCAGACGGAACACGACCGCCGTGTCGCCCTGCTCCTCCCACGATTCGGCCAGGTAGGGCCGGACGGAGAGATCCTCGTCGTACTGCACGAGGGGGGTGAAGAGCGCATAGTTCATGAGCTCCATCGAGTAGAGCGCATCGCTCGTGATGGGATTGAAGCCGCCGAAATCGGACCGCATGCCCACGACGATGGTGCCGCCGCCACCTGCGCCCCCTGCACCGTCGCCGCCGCCGCAGGCAGCCATGCCGGCCAGTGCGACGAGGGCAGCCATGCGCCGGGTCATCCGCCAACGATCCATCCCGTCCTCCTCGCAACCGTGGGGGACGGCAGAGCTCGTCTGTCGCCACCACGTCCGTTCGGGGTTCACGAAGTGCGCGTCGAGGGGGGCGGGTCGTGCGCGCCCGCTCGACGGGAGCGCATGCGGGCGCAAGAGCGGTGCCGGGCAGGCGTGGCGAGGCCAGCCCCGGGGGCGGTTCTCCGCGGACGCTCCGACGGACACGACGCAGCGCAGGCGCGGCCGGAAAGTGAGACCCGGCCGCGGCGGGTGAGCGGCTTACACTTCGTTGACGTGCTTGCCGTACTCCTCGGCGCCGAGCAGCGTGTCCAGCTGGCCCTCGTCATCGACGCGCAGCCGGATCATCCAGCCGTCGCCGTAGGGATCGCGGTTCACGACGGACGGGTCGTCCGCCAGCGCCTCGTTCACGCCGACCACTTCGCCGGCGACCGGCGAGAAGAGGTCGCTGACCGCCTTCACGGCCTCGACCGTGCCGAACACATCCGCCTTGCCGAACGTCTCACCCACCGACGGCAGCTCGACGTAGACGACGTCACCCAGCTCGCCCTGCGCGTAATCCGTGATGCCCACGAGATACACGCCGGCTTCTGCAGTCTTCTTCAGGTATTCATGCTCTTCCGAATACAGCAGGTCGCTCGGTCGCTCGGACATGGTGGCGCCGCCTCCGCAGGGTCGGTTGGTTGAAGGGCGGGAGAATAGAGCGGGCGCGCAGGGGGCGTCAATCCGCAGGGGGCGGGTCGTCCTCGCGGATCTGCTGCAGGCGGCGCAGGATCTGAATCAGCCGCTTGAGCTCGCTCTCGATCACCTGCAGCGACTCCCTGGCGTCGCCCGCCGGTACGGAGGGGTCCTCCAGGAGCAGCTGCACATGCCCGAGCGCGGCCGTGATCGGGTTGTTCGCGTCGTGGCGTATGCGACTGACGAGCTCGACTGCCTCGCGATAGCGCTGGTCTGTCATTTCCCTGCCTCCCCGGCAATGCGTGGACCATTGTACTGCGGATCGCCGGGGGGCGCCAACGCCCGTCGCAGCAGACTTGTAGCCGGTGGATCCTTCCGTTATCGTTGGGCGGCGACTCACCGTGAGTGAGTCGAATCCGCAGACGGCCGCAGGTCGGACCGGCTGCGGGACCGCGGACCCGGCACCTGTCACGTTATGCCGCGGACGCGGGCGTTCACGCCCCTGGATTCATTCAACGAAGGAGGTGATCCCTTGGCCAGTACCAGTTTCCGCAACCCGGCACGGGCAAGCGATCGCCGCTCCGGCAACTGAGCCGAGTCGAGCGAACACCTCTGTCCGCACTGACGACGGCTGCCTCGCGGCATCGCGTCGGGTTTGCGGCAACAGATCGTACACTGGAGCGCCGCCGGATTCATCCGGCGGCGCTCTCGTTCATTCCACCTGCTCGCCACCGCCTGCCCCGGGCTGTAGATTATTCGCGCTAGCCAAACGACTCATCCACTCGAAATGGCCATGTCGAGCGTACTCCCCGACCTCACGCGTCCGCCGCTCACCGTGCTGACGGAAGAGGAACAGATGTTCCGCGACACTGTCCGGCAGTTCGCCGAAGACACCGTCGCGCCGCGCGTGATGCACATGGACGAGGAGGCCCGCCTCGATCCCGACCTGATCCCGCAGCTCTTCGAGCTCGGCCTCATGGGTATCGAGATCCCGGATTCGATGGGAGGCGCGGGCGCATCGTTCTTCACGGCCGTGCTCATCGTCGAGGAGCTGTCCCGCATCGATCCGAGCGTGGGTGTATTCGTCGATGTTCAGAACACGCTCGTCAACAACGCCGTCCTGCGCTACGGCAGCAATGCCGTCCAGGACGCGTTCCTGCCCCGGCTCGCGACGGGCACGGTCGGCGCATACGCACTCTCCGAGGCGGGCTCCGGCTCCGACGCGTTCGCGCTGCAGACCCGCGCACGCGAGGACGGCAACGCCTGGATTCTCGACGGCCGCAAGCTGTGGATCACGAACGGCGCCGAGGCCGGCATCTACATCGTCTTCGCAAACATCGACCCCGACGCCGGCTACAAGGGCATCACCGCATTCCTCGTCGAGCGCGAGTTCGACGGCTTTACCGTCGGGAAGAAGGAGGACAAGCTCGGGATCCGCGCATCCTCCACCTGCGAGCTCATCCTGGACGGCTGCCGGGTACCGAAGGACAACGTGCTCGGCGATGTCGGCAAGGGCTACAAGATCGCGATCGAAACCCTCAACGAGGGGCGTATCGGCATTGGCGCCCAGATGCTCGGCCTCGCCCAGGGTGCCCTCGACCAGACGCTCCGCTACGTCCAGGAGCGCGAACAGTTCGGCCACAAAATCGGCGATTTCCAGGGCGTCCAGTTCCAACTCGCCGAGATGCGCACCCAGGTCGAGGCCATGCGCCTCCTCGTCTACAATGCGGCCCGCCTCAAGGATGCCGGTCAGCCCTTCGTCGTGGAGGCCGCCATGGCCAAGCTGTATGCGTCCGAAGCCGCCCAGCGAGTTGCCTCGACCTGCATCGACCTCTTCGGCGGCAATGGCTTCACGCGTGAGTACCCTGTGGAAAAGCTGTACCGGGATGCCAAGATCGGTACGATCTACGAGGGGACCACGAACATGCAGAAGCAGACGATCGCGAAGTATATTCTGCGCTAGCCCGCCCCGAGGGACGGACGGTGCAGTTCTGCGCGTCCGGCCGCATTCCGGACCCGGCAGGACGAGGAGGAGCGCTGGCGGTGAGGGGCGCCGACCAGCCTCCGTACCCATCCCTCACCGCCAGCGCTCGCGCTCGTCCTAGCCCGGATCCGTAAATTTTGACGATTGTTTCGCGACCGGCTTCGACATAACATTCGTCAGAGTAGGCGGCGGGCGGGGCGGCATGGGGTGTGTCAGCAGCTTGGGAAGTGCTGCGGCGCACTGGAGGTGAAGAGATGAGTGCAACGACAGAAGCGGCGGAGCGACCGCGCCGGAGCGGCGTTTCGGAGCAGGAGGCGCGGCAGGTGGCAGAAGCCGCGCGTGAGACGGAGTGGGTCAAGCCGAGCTTCGTGCGCGAGCTGTTCCTGGGCCGTCTGCGGCTCGATCTGATTCACCCCCTTCCGCTACCCAACGACGCTGGCGAGCAGGCGCGTGCCGCGGCATTCCTGGACAAGCTGAAGACCGCCACCTCCCGGGTGGATGCGGAAGCGATCGACCGTACGGGCAAGGTGCCCGATTCGGTGATTGCGGATCTGCGTGCGATTGGCGCCTTCGGTATCAAGATTCCGCAGAAGTACGGCGGGCTCGAGCTGTCGCAGTCCAGTTACAACGAAGCGATCGCGTACCTGAGCACGCGCTGCTCGGCACTCGGCGTGCTGCTGTCCGCGCATCAGTCGATCGGTGTACCGCAGCCGCTGAAGATGTTCGGCACGGACGCGCAGAAGCAGAAGTATCTGCCGCGGCTCGCGGCGGGTGCGGTGTCGGCGTTTGCGCTGACGGA
>CAYSGF010000001.1:0-7561 GCA_964430275.1 uncultured Gemmatimonadaceae bacterium | reverse complement strand
GCGCCGCGGCGCGATCCGCGCCGAGCACGCCGCACCGCGCTCGCCCGCCGAGCGCGACGCGATCCTCCAGGAGGCGGGGTCGATCTTTCGCCGGAAGGGCTACGGGCTCAACCGCGTGCAACCCACGCAGGTCGCCGAGATCCTGCTCCTGGCCCGCTGGTTCCGGCTGCGACCGCACGAGCGGGAGCGCGTCTGGGCCGATGTGCCCGGCTCGGCGCAACCCGTCACGGCGCCCGGCGTCCTCTGATGGAACGGATGCCATGCGCAACCGACCGCGTCGTCCTGCGCACGCATGGGCCGGGTGACGTCGGCTGGATCGTCCACCGACATGGGGAGCTGTACGCACGGGAGTATGGCTGGGACGGATCCTTCGAAGCCCTCGCGGCGGAAGTCGGCGCGGACTTTCTGCGCCACTATGATCCCGCCCGCGAACGCTGCTGGATCGCGGAAGTCGACGGGCGCCGCGCGGGGTCCGTCATGCTGATCCAGGACCGGGAGCATGCCGACGCGGCGCGCCTGCGGGTGCTGCTCGTCGAGCCGGACGCACGTGGCCTCGGCATCGGCCGCCGCCTGGTTCGCGAATGCACGCGCTTCAGCCGGGCGACTGGCTACGCCCGCATTCTCTTGTGGACGAGCACGCTGCTCATCGCTGCGCGGAGGATCTACGAAGAGGAAGGATATCGGTTGATCGACACGAGCCCGCACGACCATTACGGCAAGGGCCTGATCGGTGAAACCTGGGAGCTGACGCTCTAGGCGCCCGCGGCATCACAGCTCGATCAAATCCGTATCCACCTTACCGTCCGCGATCGTGAGCAGCACCAGCGACGGGTGCAGCCCGAATCGCGGTGCACCCGCACCACCCGGGTTCAGGATCCAGCGGCCCTGTAGTTCCACGATCAGTGGCCGGTGCGTGTGGCCATACACGATGATGTCGCTGTCCGGATACGCACCGAGCAGGCCGAGCGGTGTCGGGGCGCCGAGCTGATGGCCGTGCGTCACCACGATCCGACGGTCCGCCAGCGTGACGTGCGCTACTTCCGGCACGGCAGCGCGCACGGAAAAATCATCCGTGTTGCCCCACACCGCGGTGACCGGGGCGATCGCCTCGATCTCGGCCAGCAGCTCCAGCGGACCGATGTCGCCGGCATGCAGAATGTGATCGACGCCCGCGAAGTGGGCGAAAACTTGCGGGCGCAACTTGCCATGCGTGTCGGAAATGACGCCGACCTTCATCGCACTGCCTCGTCATTGCCCGGTGCGATCTCCCCCGCCCGCCACTGCGGTCCCAGCGTGTGCTCCACGCCCAGGTGCTGCAGGATACGACCGACGATGAAATCGATCAGGTCTTCGATGCGCTGCGGCCGATGGTAGAAACCGGGCGATGCCGGCAGGATCGTTGCACCGGCGCGCGTCAAACGCAGCATGTTCTCGAGGTGGATCGCGGAGTACGGCGTCTCGCGCGGTACCAGGATGAGGGGCCGCCGCTCCTTCAGGACGACGTCGGCGGCACGCTCGATCAGCGAGCGCGTCGTCCCCTGCGCGATGCTCGCGAGCGTTCCCATCGAGCACGGGCACACCACCATCCCGAGCGACGGCGCCGATCCCGAGGCCGGCGTCGCGCCGCGATCGTCGTCCGCGTACAGCACCACGCGCTTCCAGGGGCCGCTCGCGCTCCGGAGCTCCGCTTCACCCGCGATCCCGAGCTCCTCCGCCAGCAGGCGCCAGCCGGTACGCGAGACGACCAGGCCAACACGTACGTCCGCCTCGCACAACGCCTGCAGCAGGCGCACCGCGTACGGCGCACCGGACGCACCCGTGAGGGCCAGCGTTACCGGCGCATCCAGCATTCCCTTTCTATCCGCCAAGTGACCCCGCACCGATCCGGTCGATTGCAGTGAACACGAAGAGCGTCACGGAAACCGCGACGTTCGTGCGGAAGAAGGCGCGGTCGACCGTGGCAAGGTCCAGGCGGCCCCGTTCGGTGCGACGCACCGCCGCATGCTCGTAGAAGAGCAGCAGGATCACTATCGCGACGCCCGCGAGATAGGCTCGCCCCACCGGGAACAGGCGGAACGCCCCCAGCGTGAGGAAGAGCGCTGCCGCCATCGCGTGGAACAGCCGCGCCAGCGCAAACGCGCTGCGCGTGCCCGCTCGTGCGGGGATCGAATGCAACCCGTGCGCGCGGTCGAAGTCGACGTCCTGCACCGCGTAGATCACGTCGAAACCGGCAACCCAGAACATGACCGCGGCCGCGAGCAGCGGCAGCGCATACCACGGCTCCGGCCACGTTCCGGCGACGGCCAGGTACGCGCCGACGGGCGCAATGCCGAGCGCGAGCCCGAGGATGTGGTGTGCACCGGCGGTGAACCGTTTGCCGTACGAGTAGAAGAAGATCCAGAACAGCGCCAGCGGGGAGAGCACGCCGCACAGCGGATTCAGCATCCACGCCGCACCCAGGAACACGAGCGAGGCGAGGAGCACGGCGATGCGGGCCTGGGTGACACTCAGTCTGCCGCTCGGCAGCTCGCGCTGGGCAGTACGGGGATTGAGTGCGTCCCAGCGCCGGTCGACGATCCGGTTGAAGCCCATGGCCGCAAACCGCGCTGCAGTGAACGCGACCACGATCCACACGGCCGACGCCCAGGTCATGCCCCCCGCATGCTCGTACGTGGCGAGCAGTGCGCCAACCCCGGCAAACGGCAGCGCGAACAGCGTGTGCGGCAGCTTCACGAAGCTGGCATAGCGCGCCGCGAGCGAGCCGCCGCCGTAGACCTGTCCTTCCGTTCGTGTCGACATGTCTCCGATCTGCGTATCCATTGCGGTGCCGGCATGCGCGGCTGGCCAACGCGTCGTCGTATCGCACGAAACTCGCGCGCACTGCAGCACCGCCCGTGCCCCCGCTCCTGACGCCCGAGCGAAGGTACTCTCCACCGGCCACTCCCGAAACCGCCCCGGCCCCACCTCCCACCCCCTACCCTTCCCTCCCGCCCCACTTCCCCCCATCATGTCCCGCACCCCCCCATTCACCAATTCACCAATTCACCAGTTCACCCCATTCACCAGTTCACCACCTCCATGCACGACACGCCACCTCGTCGCACGGTCCTGATCGGTTTCCTCTGCGCGCTTGCCGCCGGCACCCTGTGGGGCACCACCGGCCCGCTTTCGACCGCGCTCTATGCGGAAGGTACGCAGCTCACCGACGTAGGCTTCTGGCGCGTGCTGCTCGCTACCGCCGCATTTGCACTCGTCGGACTGTTCGTTCGGCGCGACATCGTCCGCATCGAGCCGCGTGCGCTGCTGCTGGTCGTGGGGCTCGGCGGCATGCTCGTCGCGCTGTTCGAGGTGGCGTTCCAGTACGCGATCGCCGGCGTCGGTGTGGCGGGTGCCGTGGTGCTCCTCTACACCGCGCCCGTGATCGTGGCAGTGCTCGCGCGCCTGCTGCTGCACGAAGCGCTCACGCCGGCGCGCATCGCGCTGGCAGTCGTCGTGATGATCGGCGTGTGGCTCACGGTGAATGGCGGTGAAGCGGAAGGCGCGCTGGCGGCCGCGCGCACCGCGGGAATCATCGGCGGCCTGCTCGCGGCGCTCAGCTACTCCGGTACCACGCTCCTTGCCCGCTACGCAGTCCCGCGCTGGGGCGCCGTGCGTGTGCTGTTCTGGGAGATCCTTGGCGGCACTGCGGTGCTCGCCGTTCTGCTTCCCCTCTTCGGACGCACACCGCAACCGCCCGCGACACCCGCGGGGTGGGTATACGTGCTCGCCCTCGGGGCCGGCGCCGTGCTCGCCGCCAATTTCTTCTTCTTCGCCGCGCTGCGACGCATCGATGCGGCCCCCACGGCCGTAGCGGCGAGCATCGAGCCGGTCGTCGGCGCACTGCTCGCCCTCGCGCTCTTCGGCCAGCAGCTCACGGCGGCCGGATGGCTCGGACTCGTGCTCGTCATCGCAGGCGTCGCCGGCGGCTATGCACTGGAAGCGGAGCGTCCCCCGACGACGCGCGCCGGATCGGGCGCGCCACCGCGCGCCGCGGCCGGTCGCTGACGTCGTAACGCGTACGCTGCCGCCACGACTCTCCGGTCAGTGCACGAGGTGGAAGGCCTCCTGGCGTTTCAGCACCCAGTCCCGCCTGCCGCGCTCGTCCAGGTACGCGTCTTCCTCCAGTGCCATGCGCACACCCTGCCCGTCCCATTCGGAAACGGGCGTGGTTGCCTGCAGCTCGATCGAGAACCACGAGTTCGGTACGAGCGTCACCGCGCCTCGTCCCGGCACGCCGTCCTGGCGATCCCACAGGCCGATGAGCGGCCCCGCACCGTGGCCGTGATCCCCGATCGGGTGGGTGTAGACCGTGCCGTCGATCCCCTCCGCATGCATTCGCGCGCGGGTCCGTGCCAGCACCTCGTTGCCGCTGCGACCGGGCACCATCTCCTCGAGCAGCAGGTCCTGCAGCCGGTTCGCGCGCTGCAATGCGGTGTACATCCCCGGTGGCGCGTCGCTCTCCCCCTCTCGCAACACGTAGCCCATGTGCTGCGTGTCGGTATTCAGCCCGAGAGCCACGATGCCGACGTCGCAGTGCAGCACGTCACCTCGCTCGATCACGGGATTGGCCGAGTCGCTCATCTCGACACCGCGCCGCTGAACGCTGACGGAGGGCTGGAACCAGGTGCCGAGGCCGAGATCGTTCACGCGCTGGCGCCACCACCAGACCACATCGTCCGTGCGGGTCACGCCGGGCGTGATCACCCGCTCCGAGAACATCTCGGCGATCAGTGCGTGGACCTGCTCCTGCATCGAGCGGTAGGTCGGCAGCATTTCCGGCAGCCGCTCCTCGATGTAGCGCAGCGCCAGCAGCTCGCGCCGCACCACTCGCTCTGCATAGGGACCGAGTGCAACGTTCATCTGCTCCCATTCGCCGAGCGTCAGCCCATCCGAGAACGCGTGGATTGCCGACGCATTCACCGCAATCGCGCGCGGGTTCCGGTCCGCGACGACGGTGGCCAGCAACCCCCACTGCTCGGGGCCGAAGGGTTCCGCCGCACGCCGCTGCGCCCCGGCCGTGCCCATGCCCGCCTCCGGGTCACGGACGACGTCGTAGAGGCCGCCCTGCGACGTGCCGCCAATCGCGATCCGCTCCACGCCTCCATTCCCGCCCCTGTCATGGAACACGTAGATCGTGCGCCGGCGCGCCGCCATCGTGGTCGGCGACACGAGGGACCAGAACACAGGATCCTCGTTGTACTCGCGGACTGGAACGACCCACATGTCCACGCCCTGCTCCCGCATGAGTCGCGGCAGCACCCGTTCGAGCCGCGCTTCCAGCCAGCTCTGGCGCAGCTGCGCCTGCTCGCGCAGTGTGCCGAAGGGATTTGCCTGCTGAGCGAGGGCAGGGCCGGGCGTCGCCAGGCAGCTGAGAAGAAGGACAACCGCAATGCGAGGACGCATGGCGCCTCCCGGGCACGAAAGGTGAACAGCCGGTGCAGGCGCAAACTTAGTGTTCCCGCAGGGTTCTTGCATGGCCCGACCGGATCCTGCCTGCCGGGCGGGCCGACACCAACCATCAACGATCGCAACGCGGAGCGGAATGCCAGCACGGAGCGGACAACGGGAAGCCGGCGAGGGACGCCGGCGGGTGGTCATCGAGGGAGTCAGTCCGGAAATCGACTGTGGTCGCTTTCCCATCAAACGGGTGATCGGCGAGTCCGTCGTCGTCGAAGCCGACATCTTCGCAGACGGCCATGACGCCCTGACGGCTCGCCTCGTCTGGCGGCATGCCGGGCAGCGCAGCTGGCGGGGCGTCGACATGGAGCCGCTCGTCAACGACCGCTGGCGTGCGGAATTCGAGGTCGATCGGCTGGGCCGCTACCTCTACGGCCTGATCGCCTGGGTCGATCGCTTCAAGACCTGGCGGCGTGACCTCGAGAAGCGCATTGACGCCGGGCAGGACATCGAGATCGATCTGCAGATCGGTGCCGGCATCGTCGAGGAAGCGGCGGCACGCGCGACCGACAGGGACAGCGACACGCTTCGCGCGGCTGCCCACGCCCTGCGCACCGGCGATCTCGAGAGCCGCACCCGCACTGCCCTCGCCGTGCGACTGCGCCGCCTCGTCAGCCGCTACCCCGACCTGGCGCATGCAACGCACTATCATCGCGAGCTCCAGGTGATCGTCGATCCACCCCGTGCCAACTTCAGCGCGTGGTATGAGCTGTTTCCGCGCTCTGCCGGCCCGGCGGGCCGCCACGGCACGCTGCGCGACGTCATCGAGCGGCTCGACTACGTTGCGGGCCTCGGCTTCGACGTCCTGTACCTGCCGCCCATCCATCCGATCGGCCGCACGCGCCGCAAGGGGCCCAACAATCTGGAGACCGGCGGGCCCGACGACGTCGGTAGTCCATGGGCGATCGGTGCGGCGGAAGGCGGGCACAAGGCTGTGCTCCCGGAGCTCGGCACCATCGAGGACGTCCGCGCGCTGGCGGACGCAGCGAGCCGGCGCGGAATCGAGCTCGCCATCGACATCGCGTTCCAGGCGGCACCTGACCATCCGTACGTCAAGGAGCATCCGGCATGGTTCCGCACGCGGCCGGACGGAACCGTGCAGTACGCGGAGAACCCGCCGAAGAAGTATCAGGACATCTTTCCCTTCGATTTCAACACGGACGCGTGGGAGTCGCTGTGGCAGGAGCTGGAGAGTGTGTTTCGCTTCTGGATCGAGCACGGCGTGCGCACGTTCCGGGTGGACAACCCGCACACCAAGCCGTTCGCGTTCTGGCAATGGGCGATCGAGCGCCTGAAGGCCGATCATCCCGATCTCGTTTTCCTGTCGGAGGCGTTCACCCGCCCTCGCATCATGTACCGGCTCGCAAAGCTCGGATTCACGCAGTCGTACACCTACTTCGCGTGGCGCTACACGAAGCAGGACTTTGTCACCTACCTGACCGAGCTCACGCAGTCCGAGGTCGCCGAGTACTTCCGGCCGAACTTCTGGCCGAACACCCCGGACATCCTCACGGAGCAGATGCAGACAGCGTCGCGGCCCGTGTACATGGCCCGCCTCGCACTCGCCGCGACCCTGTCATCGAACTACGGCATCTATGGTCCGCCGTTCGAGCTCATGGAGCACGTGCCGCGCGAGCCGGGCAGCGAGGAGTACCGGGACTCCGAGAAGTACCAGCTGCGCACCTGGAACCTCGAGCGCGAAGACAGCCTGCGTGACTTCATCGCGCGTGTGAACCACATCCGCAGAACGAACCCCGCACTCCATACGAACCGGACGCTGCGCTTCCACCGCATCGACAATGATCAGCTTCTCGCTTACACCAAGCGGAGCCCGGACGGCCGCAACGTCATCCTCGTTGTCGTCAATCTGGACGCGCAGTGGACGCAGGCCGGCTGGGTCGAGCTGCCGCTCGCGGACCTCGGCCTGCCCGCTGCCGGAGGGTTCATCGCTCATGAGCTGCTGAGCGGCGCCCGCTACTCGTGGGACGGCGCCTGGAACTTCGTCGAGCTGAACCCTCATGCGGGTCCCGTTCACATCATGCGACTCGAGACACCGACGGAGGCC